>JACRFB010000001.1 GCA_016218045.1 Ignavibacteriota bacterium | reverse complement strand
TTCACGCCTTTACGCCTTCACGCCTTTACGCCTTCACGCCTTTACGCCTTCACGCCTTTACGCCTTCACGCCTTTACGCCTTCACGCCTTTACGCCTTCACGCCTTTACGCCTTCACGCCTTCACGCCTTTACGCCTTTACGCCTTCACGCCTTTACGCCTTTACGCCTTCACGCCTTTACGCCTTTACGCCTTCACGCCTTCACGCCTTCACTCCTTTACGCCTTCACGCCTTCACGCCTTTACGCCTTTACGCCTTTACGCCTTTACGCCAAAACTCCCTATATTTGACCGTTTGTACCCAAGGACATCGAGGATTGAAGACATGACCATGAATCTTGACATGATCGACCGCGTGTACGCGGCATTCGGTAGTAAGGTGGACGCAGCCCGGGCGTTGCTCGGGCGTCCGTTGACGTACGCCGAGAAAGTGCTCTATACGCACGCATGGGAAAGTCCCGCGGCGCCATTCACTCGCGGGAAGGATTATGTGGACTTTGGTCCGGACCGTGTCGCAATGCAGGATGCAACCGCGCAGATGGCGCTGCTGCAATTCATGAGCGCGGGCATACCGACGGTTGCCGTGCCGTCAACGGTGCACTGCGATCATTTGATACTGGCGGAAAAGGGCGCGAAGAGTGATCTGCTGTCGGCACTGGATCTCAACCGTGAGGTGTACGAGTTTCTCGCCTCCGTCTCGAAAAAATATGGGATCGGATTCTGGAAACCAGGTGCTGGAATTATTCACCAGGTTGTGCTGGAAAACTACGCCTTTCCGGGTGGCATGATGATCGGCACCGATTCCCATACTCCCAATGCGGGCGGTCTGGGGATGGTTGCCATAGGTGTCGGTGGAGCAGACGCGGTGGATGTGATGGCGGGTATGCCGTGGGAATTGAAATTTCCCAAGCTCATCGGCGTGAAGCTCACAGGCCGCCTGCGCGGCTGGACTTCACCAAAAGACGTCATTCTGAAGCTCGCGGGTATACTCACCGTTAAGGGCGGGACGGGAGCCATTGTCGAGTACTTCGGAGAAGGATGTCGGAATATTTCCGCCACCGGCAAAGGCACCATCTGCAACATGGGTGCCGAAATCGGTGCCACAACATCTCTCTTCCCGTATGATGAAAAAATGGCCGGATACCTGAAGGCGACTGCACGTCCGGATGTGGCGGAGCGTGCTGATCGCATCGCAGAGCATCTTCGCGCCGATGCCGAAGTCGAATCGAATCCCGAATCCTACTTCGATCAGGTCATACATATTGATCTCGACACCCTCGAGCCGCATGTGAACGGACCCTTCACTCCTGACCGTGCATTTCCCATTTCCGAATTCGCACAGGCCGTGCGCGAGAACGGGTGGCCCGAGGAGTTGCGTGTAGCGCTGATAGGATCGTGCACAAACTCGAGCTATGAGGACATCGACCGCGTAGCGGCGGTTGCGCGCCAGGCACACGCGAAGGGACTGCGTGCAATTTCCGAGTTCACAATCACACCGGGTTCGGAGCAGGTACGCGCAACCATCGAGCGCGACGGTCAACTGGCGTTACTCGAGGAAATCGGCGGGCAGGTGCTTGCAAATGCGTGCGGACCCTGTATCGGCCAGTGGAAACGGCACGACGTGCAGAAGGGAGACCGAAACTCGATCATCACTTCGTTCAACCGCAATTTCACTGGGAGAAATGACGGGAATCCCGACACGCACGCTTTCGTGGCGAGTCCGGAAACGGTAGCCGCTCTTGCACTGGCGGGAAATCTGACCTTTGATTTTACGAAAGAGACACTGCGAAACGCGGCGGGAGAGGAAGTGCGTCTTGATCCTCCCACAGGCGAAGAGCTTCCGGCAACCGGGTTTGTGCCTGATCTGGACGGGTATGTTCAACCGGCCGAGGACGGTTCCGGCGTCATGGTTCACATCGATCCTGTCAGCAAACGTCTGCAGGCATTGGCGCCGTTCCCCGCTCCGCGTTCCGAGGAGTTCTCAAATATGCCGCTGCTTCTAAAAGTGAAAGGCAAGTGCACCACCGATCATATCTCGATGGCGGGTCCCTGGCTGCGCTTTCGCGGGCATCTCGATAACATCTCGAACAACATGTTCATCGGCGCAATAAACGCATTCAACGATACCGCCAACAAAGTGAAGAACCGGCTTACAGGCGCGCACGATGAAGTCCCTAACGTTGCACGCGCCTACAAGGCGGCCGGGCTCGGGTGGGTTGTTGTGGGTGATGAAAACTATGGCGAAGGATCAAGCCGCGAACATGCGGCGATGGAACCACGCCATCTCGGTGGAAAAGCGATCATCGTCAAATCCTTTGCGCGGATCCATGAGACAAATCTGAAGAAACAGGGAATGCTGCCCCTGACATTTGCGAATCCGGCCGATTACGATAAGATCGCGGAAGACGACACTTTCACACTCGATCTCGATATGTTTGCTCCCGGTACGCCGGTGTCGATGACCATTACACACAGCGATGCAAGCACCGATGCCATTGTGCTGAACCACACGTTTAATGCACAGCAAATCGATTGGTGGAAGGCAGGCAGCGCATTGAACCTGATTGCCGCGCGCGGCAAATAAACATTTCGGAAACCGGCAGCGTGTTGGGCGCGGCGGAAATCTCCCGTCGCGCCCGTTTCTTTTTCACCCGAGAAAAATATTTCCCGAAGAATGGGAACAAATCGGGCATTCGCCGCGTGTAAGGACTGGGAGTCACTTTCATCGATGGGGAGATTCATATGACCACTTCATTCAGTTCCATCACACTGCAGGTCGTGCTAGCACCAGAGGGACGACGTTCTCTATTACCTCGTGCGGCTGCGCCGGAGCTGCGCGCGTCTCTTGCCGACATAGTCGCGTCAAAGGGCCAGACTCTCCTGGCTAGCGCCTGCCTTCCGGATCATGTACACCTCCTGCTCACAATCGACGCGGACACGGTCGTTTCAAAATTTCTCCAGCAGGTGAAGTCTGCATCCACCTTATGGATGAACAGGAAACGTTTCCTGCCGGACAATTTTTCCTGGCAACGGGGCTTTGGTGTGTTCGGATATTCACAAACGCATATCCCCGCGCTCGAAGAGTATTTCAATCGGCAGGAATCGTACCACAGGGAGCATTCCTTCCGCGAGGAATACACCCGGCTGCTGCGGCACATGGAGATCCCTTTCGAGGACCGTCACCTCTTTGAGTTCTATGATGAAGTACGGACGTGGCGCGGGGATGAGGCACCCCGGCCTCGAGTACTGCGTCAAAGGGATCCAGAACCGTTGGTCTTTTCCGGCGAACTGCTCGCCGATGCGGTTGTCCGTGCGGTGACGGGGTGACTATGCCGCGAGTACAGAGTCACATTCTCGTGCATACGATGCTTTTCTCAAGCGACAATGGTTTCCGGTTGGACGCCAGAATGCGTAGAAGGGTGAACGCGTTTATTGCGCAGTGGCATCGCCGCGAGAAACACACTCTGCATGCTGTCTCGATGGAGGCCGATCATCTCCATCTGTTGGCGCAACTGCGACCATCTGTGGCTAGTGGGGCGTATGTGAAAAAAATCAAATCGGCAGTGGCACGGTGGATCAACCGGCGTCATCCCAACGACCGGCGTTTCCTGTGGGATCATGAGTGGCGATCATTCTCGATATCATCTTCGCGAAAAGAGAGTGAACGCGCCGTCATCTTCTCGCAGTGGCGTGTTCACAAGCGTCGTGATTCGCGCACCGAACTCGCCATCCTGCAGAGGCGCAATGGTCTGCGCTCCTGACCGCGTCTCCCCGTGCTTCCGTCTCCATGCCGAAAGGATCGAAGTAACAGACAAGAACATCCGATGTTCGTGTTCTGATCCGGGCCGCAGATCGATCGCATCACACGCATTGTGTGGCACGTCGCAGCCGTCAGACAGACGGGGACTATCAGTCGCGTCGCTCGCTCCGCAGAAGCGCAAGGAATTCGATGTAATTTCGCACTGCCTTCACCTTTTCACGGAGCGTCTCGTCGCTGAAGGTCCGGGCGATGTCCGCCAGAATTTCCAATTGCGCCACATCGTCGGCCTCAGGTGTGAGGATAAGGACTATGATGCGCGCCACCTTTCCATCAGGGGCATCGAAATCGATGCCATCGGCGGAGAGGCCGAAGGCGAGCACAGGGGAGGTGAGACCCGCGATGCGCGCGTGAGGGACCGCAAGCTCGTTGCCCAGGCCGGTTGCGAGCATCTCTTCGCGCTCCCATACCGCCGTTGCGATCGATTGAGTGTTGGCCACAGCCGGCACTGTGCGCGCAAGTTCCTCGATGGCGGCACGTCGATCGGTTGCGCGGAGCCCGGGCACGAAACAGCGCGCGCTGAGAAAATCGGTGAATCGCTTTCGCTTCGTGCGTTGCAGGATACGTTCCATGAGAGGACCGCTCATCATGGATGTCACGATGGCCATCACAACGATAGCCACGAACATGCGCGCATCGATGACTCCGCTTTGAAAGGCAAGCAAGCCCAGAATGATGCCCATGGATCCAACGGAAATCATCCCACTGCCCACAGCGAATGCTTCGCGCCACGACGAACCACCCACGCGTGCGCCAAGACTGCTGCCGGTTATTTTACCTGTAATCGCAATTGCCAACACGATGAGGCAGAGAACGGGATCAAAGTTGGTGATAAAATTCAACTGCAGTCCGATACTGGCAAAAAACAGCGGTGCAAAAATGAACGAGATGAAGCGGTCCATAATGGCGCGTGTTTGTTCGCGGAGATGTGATGAATCTCCGAGAGCGACACCGAAGATAAAGGAGCCGAAAATTGCATGAATGCCGATCCACTCCGTGTACGCGGCGCTTGCGAGAGCGGCCGCCAATGCGAACGCAAGCACGCCGCCGGGCCAGCTCGTATGCGCCTGAATCCACGGGAGGACTCGGTGGATGATCCAACGTCCTACGGTGAGCATACCGACCGCAAACCCGATGGTAAGAAGAATGGTGCTGCTCACGACCATGTCGCCTGTTGCACCCGATCCGATCATGCCGAGCAATACGGCAAAGAACATCCAGCCGATCAGATCGTCAACAATTGCTGCCGAAATCACGATCATTCCCAAATCACTCCGGTACAGATTAAGATCCATGAGTGTTTTTGCAATGACGGGAAGTGCCGAAATCGACATCGCTACAGCGAAGAAGAGGGCAAAAATGAGCAGATCGCCGCCGCCTATCCATGATGTGTTTCGGAGCAGAAAGTAGGCGACCGAGAATCCGAGAATCGCCGGTATTGTGATGCCGAAAAGACTCACAAGCAGTGCTTTCTTGCCCTGCCGCCAGACGATGGAAAGATCCACTTCCATCCCTGCGACGAGGAGAAACAGGACAATCGCTACGGTTGTTAATCCGTTGAGCGCAAGGGCGTTTGAACCCTGCGCGGGAAAAATCGTCGCGTGAAGGTAGGGCGACAGAGTTCCGAGTACTGTAGGTCCCAACAGGATCCCCGCAAGAATTTCGCCGAGCACCGAAGGTTGATTGAATCGTTTCATGAGCTCGCCGAGTGCACGCGCAGTAGCCAGAAGGATGGCGAGTGCAAGCAGAAAGATCACGATTTCTCCCGTGGCGAGACGCCCCCCCATCTCAAACCTCCGTGCTGTCGGCCGTCGCCTGCGGACGAAACATCAGGAAATCGCAGGGCAGTGATTCAAGCGCGTATTCCACATCGTGCTGGAAAATCTTGTCGAGAAGCCCGAGTCGGCGTCGCGGCGCGGCTGTGATCAGCAGATCGAATCCCTTGGCAACACAATACTCGGACGCCTGCACTCCCCTGCGACCGAGCAGGCAGTGTGCGTGCACTGTGAGTCCGGAAAAATCTATGTCGTCTATGAACGCGTGTAACCGTGCTTCCTCCTCCGCCTCGAACTGGGCCTGGACCTGCTCCTCCTCCCGGATATCGGAAGCATCTTCCAATCCCGCGCGTAATGCCGGGAGTTCGTATTCATACAACACGTGAAGGTTCTCGGCTCCGAAGGGGAGCACAAATGCGGCCGCAAACGCAAGTGCCTCCTTTGATGCAGCGTCTATGTCGAGCCGGACGGCAGGGGCGCGAAGAGGGCGTGATTCCGCGGAGGGTGCGGTAATAAGAACAACGGAGCGTTGCGCTTTCCTGGCGATTTTTCTGGCGACACTGCCTATATAATATCCGAGCATGCCCTCGCGTTGCAATGCGCCCGCGACAATCAAGTCCGCATTGTATTCCTCGGCACAACTGCAGACGACATCATCTACTTTTCCGGGACGGATGGAGACTGATGCCACGCCTATGTCGCCACATGCTGCCCGAATAATCCCGTCCAGCGCGTCACGCACACCGGGCGTATCCTCCCCGGCATGCAGGAAAATGGCGTTCGCTCCGTGTGCGCGCGCGATGCGATGGGTTTCGGCCGCAACGGCGATACCGCGCTCACTCAGGGAAACACTTGCGAGGACCGTGCGAATGGGGGGGATGATGCCGGCAGCTACTGGTGACATATTAGCCCTTCGAAGATGGCATGCGTGGCAGCGCGAAGTATACGTCATTCGTCACAGCAGCGCAATCGGAAATCCGCTGGATTATTATGCGGATCTCGTCCCATGCATTGCACACAACACTGGTCTCGGGTAGATTAACCTGATGGAAACAGACTCGGTACGCCCCGCCCTGCGTGTGCATCTTGCATTGCTCGTTGTACAGTTGACATTCGGCGGCTTCAGTGTGTTTGGGAAATATGTACTCGGGACGGTTCCGCCGCTTGCCGTTGCCGGACTCCGTGTGCTCTTTGCCACACCCATCATTTATGCGATCGCCTGGCATCGGCACAAAGTGGTGCCGCCGCGGCGGGAGATGCCGATGCTCGCACTGCTCGGATTGCTGGGCGTCTGTGCAAATCAATTGATGTTCATCGTGGGTCTGAAATACACCACTGCGATCAACGCCACGATTCTTATCACATCCATACCCGTATTCACCGTGCTTGTCGCGGCGCTGCTCCGCGTCGAGCGCTTGCAAAAACATCGCCTGCCGGGAGTGGCTCTCGCCGTGGCAGGGGCTCTAGTGATGCTCGACCCATCACAGCTTTCGCTGCAGGGCACATCGTCAGTCGGAAATCTCCTGATCGTCCTCAATTGTCTGAGTTATGCCGGCTTCCTGGTTTTGGCGACACCGGTTTTAAAACGACTCCCGCCCTTTACTGTTGTTGCGTGGAGCTACGTCTTTGGCGGCAGTGCTGTCTTTGTGGTGAGTCTCCCGTCACTGTTTGCACTGGATCTTTCTGTGATACCGGCGTCTGCATGGATCGGTGTCGGATACATTGTCGTCTTTGCGTCCGTCGTCAGCTATGCACTGAATACCTGGGCGATCAGGCACTCGTCGTCGGCGCTCGTTGCGACGTACACCACTCTTCAGCCGGTGGTCGCGGCAGTGCTCGCGGTCCTGTTCCTCGGCGAATCCGCCGGATGGCGTGAAGCCGCGGGTTTTGTTTTTATTGTCGCAGGATTGGTGTGGATCACCCGGAGCCGGTTACCGCGTGCCGGACGGAATGCGGAATAAAGGATCCGATGGTCTGATACTGTCGTGCATGCGTCGCAAGGCCTCGAGTGCGGCGCGGCTGCCTCGTTGCGCGCAGCCCCGGTAGAGCCGGGTTGCTGCTCCTGGGTTGCGCGGCAACACAACTCCCGCCTCGAGCATGCGTGCTATTGCAACGCGCGCGAGTATTGAGCCGTGCGTGTCCGCTCTGCGCAACGTTATGAGATGCTGTGCTGCGTCGATGTCCACGGCGTCCGGCGCGAGCAGCGTGCTCCCGGCCGCGCGGATTGCGGCTTCGGCATTTCCAGCGGTTGCGGCACGTCGCCACAAGAACAGCGCTTTCTCCTTGTTTTGAGTCACCCACCGTCCGGTCTGGTGGCAGATGCCGAGATGCACCTCCGCTATGCTGCTCCCGCGTTCTGCTGCCTTCAGAAGAAGATCATAGGCCTGTCGCTCGGTGATGTGTCCGTCGAATTCAAGCGCGACGAGTTCGGACTGTACAAACATCGCACGAGTTTCACCTTCCGAAACCCGGGCCTGCAGCACACCGAGGAAACCCTTGGTCCGTGTCAGCGTCCATAATAATTGTGCCGCGCGAGGGGACTCCATATAAATCGCTCTGATGTACAGTTCTGCTGCGTGCACGGGATCCCTCGTCATTCCCATGCCCTCCTGGATGCAGTACCCAAGAAAGGTCAGAACCTCGGGGTTCCCAACATCGGCAGCCGGAAATAATGGATGGAGGAGAGTCTGGTCAGTCGAATCACCTGTTGCAAGCGCATACACACCCGTAGAATCGGGCCCGCTCAATCCTGCGGTGGCGATGGCGTCACGGGCAAGGCCGCGAGCGTCGGGCTGCGATGGAACCGTGTCGCGTCGAAAATCCAGCAATACAGGCGACCATGTTCCGCTGGAACCCGGATTACTGTCTTCGTCAGAATCGGAAACACTTTGAGCAATCGAATCCGATACACCATTTCGTGTTGCGATGGATTCGAGCTCCGGCAGTAGGGCGCGTGACGGAACAAATCCCGAATCCGCGGCGAGACGAACCCATTTCAACGCTGTTTTCCAGTCGCGTGCAACCACGAGATTCTCGGTGTATGTCAAACCTAAAACATGCTGGGCTTCGGTCTGTCCGCGCTCAGCGGCAAACCGAATGTGCCGGTACGCAGCAAATGGATCCCATGTGATACCCCAGCCATTCGCAAGCAACAGACCGTAATTGTAGTTCGCAAGCGCCAGTTTTTGAGAGGCCGCTTTTCCTATCCAATAGGCGGCTTTTGCCGTATCGGCTTGAAAGCCGTCACCGAACAGGTAGCGCAAACCGAGTTCGTGTTGAGCAAACTGATCGCCTGCATTTGCTTCACGAACGAGCTGCAGGTCCCGCCATTGTTGTGCCGGATCCGGATTTTGCGGCCGCGACTTTTGCTGCCTCGGGCGATATCCGCGGAAAACCGGGCTGTTCCCGTATTCCTGCGCGTCTACATGAGCGGCCGTAGCAATCACGCAGAATATCACCGCGAACGATCGGACAGGGAGGCGCGTGTATCGTCGCGGCGAGTGTGTCTGTGGCATGCTGCAATGTGCATCCCGCAACCCCGCTCTCGCAACCCCAAAAACACGCAACCGTTCGGCTGTCCTGCGTACGCTGTTCTGTGTATCTTCGTCAATGATCCGTCCATACATCTTTGCCTTCGTCATTCTGCCGTGTATATCGTTGCAGGTATATGGGCAGAGCTGGCAGCGGCTGCTCCAGGAGAAGGAATGCTCTGCCGACAGCAGTGTGTACGGTCTTGCAATTGACAGCACCGGTCGTGTGCTCCTTGCAGGGGAAGACGGCCTGGCCTATTTCAGCGAAGACAAGTCCGTGAGCTTCACTCCACTTCGAATCGGAACAGCCATCGACCTGTACGACACCGGTTTCCCTTCCCGATTTACTCTCGCCGTATGTGGCGACAGCGGTGTATTTCTTCTTAGTCCGGACAATGGCGCAACATGGGTGCGGACGAAGCTTGACGGATTCGAGACGCGCGCGCACTACGCCATGTGCTGGATCGACAGCTCGACAGCGCTGCTCGGTGGCGGTTCGCGTGCTGTCGCTCATGGGTCTCTGGCTGTTCCCGATGGCTATATTCTTCGAAGTCTCGACGGTGGCAAAACGTGGGCTTCAACATTTGTAGATCCCGGAAGTTTCGTGTGGGCGCTTGCGGCAGAAAGACAGGGTCCCAAGAGACGGTGCTTTGCTGCAGTGTACAGTCCGCTTTCAGGAGGGAGAATCCTCGTCTCAACGGACAATGGAGGCGGTTGGTCGGTGGCGGTCAACAACCTTCCGTTTCTGCCGCACGATATCGCAACGGGATTTGGATCCGGTGGAATCATTACCGTCGGCGGGAACCCCTTCGCTCTTGCGGGCAATCCACGAATTGCATGGATGGATGAACTCGGCACGTGGTCGATTCTCCCCGACACTCTCCCATCGGTTGGTTTTGCATGGAGCGTTGCGGCGTCTTCGCAGGAGGCAGCACAAGCGTCGAACATCTTCGTCGGCACGCAGACGGGAGCAATTCTTATTTCCAACAACCACGGTGGCGGTTGGCGCTTGGATGGTGGAGGCGGCGAGATCCATTGCCCCGTGTATGCCCTTGCGACGCGACAGCTCGATAACCCTGGTGCCTCCTCACTGACACTCGCCGCCGGCAGCGGGCGCGGTCTATTCCGCCGGCAATTCGATCCCAGTGGCAACGATACGCCTGCATTTGCAGCATCGCCGCGATTGGCTGTAGAGGTTTTTCCTCAGCCCGTGGTGGCACGGAATGGGAGTCTGGTCGTAATCGGCGTTCGCGATATCGTCGCAGCCCCACTGCGGATTACTCTCATTGACTTGCTGGGTCGGCTAGTGATGAGTATCGAGTGCGGCGTGCCTTCCGGTACATTTCAGAGCATTCGAATGGAACTTCAGGATGTACCAGCCGGCTGTTATGTGATACACGCGCAGAATGGAACGCGGACTGGCCATGCACTGATCACGATCCTCTGAAGCCCGGACTGAAAACACGTCACGAACTACACACCGCTCCGAACCGTGCTTCTGTCGCTAAATTTCTTGGGGCGATTAGTGAAGCTGTCTCGAAAGGCGGAGTATGGTGCCCGCCGAGCCTACGGTCACAAGAGTCGAATCGTCTGGAAAATGCAATGAATTCAGGGATTCGGTCTCGGCACGCGTGAAGAGATTCCACCCTGAGAGGTCGGAATTTGATCGAAGGACAATACCCCTGTTGCACGCAGCCCATCCAACGCCATTACGATCGAAGCGCAGGCGTTGGATCGTTGCATTGTATACCTGCTTCACGGACCATGAGGCGCCCGCATCTGTGGTCTGTGCGATCAATCCATTGTACCCCGCGATCCAGCACTCGCGCAGGGTTCGTGACAGGACTGTGGTAATGGGCATCGCAGATGGCGGCTGGCGCTTTGTCCAGTGAGCACCACCGTCTGTTGTTGCGAGTAACAAGCCCTGCACCGACGAGCACCATCCGTGAAGCGAATCAGCGAATGAAATTGCATCGAGCATGAGGCCCGTTCCGGAAGTCTGCTCCGACCATGTCGCTCCCCTGTCCGTCGATTTTAATATGACACCCTTTTCACCTGAGAGCCACACACATCCCCAGCCCGCTGCTGCAAGTCCCGGAAGATGGTGGCGGATCCCCACGCTGCTTTTTGTCCACGTTCGCCCGCTGTCGCTGCTGCGGAAAATGCTCGCCCAGAATCCTGCGGCAATTGCTTCAGCAGGGGAGAAGAAATGGACATTGCGAAAGGCGAACTGGTCGGTGGATTTCTGTGGAGTCCATGTCTGCCCGCCATCAGATGTCCGCTGTATCACGCCATAGTCGCCAACAGCAATTCCGATGTGCGTGGTTGAGAAGGCTACATCCCACAGAGTCGTTTTTGTTATCTCCGGGACTGGAGCGACGCGCTTCTGTGCGTTCAGTTCTCCTGCCACACTCAGACTGAACAGGACTGAAAAGGCGACAGCAGTCGCCATGCGTGGATTATGGAAGTGATGTTGCGGGATCATTTCATTCAAAAGTACTGTTCTGACTAGATTACAAACTTTCACAGTGAGAAACGAGGATTCGCGTGGAATGGATTACCGACCCGTCGGCTTGGATCGCCCTGCTGACATTGACGGTGCTCGAGATAGTGCTCGGCATCGACAACATCATCTTTATTTCCATCATGACGGGAAAACTGCCGGCGAAGAAACAGCCGAAGGCCCGGATGGTGGGGCTTGCGCTCGCTATGCTCACGCGTATCGGACTTCTCTTTTCGTTGTCGTGGATCATGCGGCTCACAGCGCCGCTGTTTACACTCGTCGGCGCCGAAATTTCCGGCCGGGATATCATTCTGCTCCTCGGTGGCGCATTCCTCATTTTTAAAAGCACGCATGAGATTCATGACAAGCTCGAAGGAGAGGAGGAGAAGGCGCGCAGTCGCATGAAGGCATCGTTTGCCAATGTCATCGTGCAAATCGTGCTGCTCGATATCGTCTTCTCACTCGATTCGGTCATCACTGCGATCGGAATGGCGAATCAGCTCGAGGTGATGGTACTTGCAGTGGTGCTTGCGGTCGGTGTCATGATGTTTGCCGCGAAACCGATAGGTGTCTTTGTTGAGAAACACCCAACGATAAAGATGCTGGCCCTGAGCTTCCTGTTGCTGATCGGCTTGTCCTTGATTGCGGAAGGTCTCGACCAGCACATCCCCAAGGGCTACGTGTATTTTTCGATGGGCTTCTCGGTATTTGTCGAGATGCTCAATCTCCGTGTGAAGAAAAGGCGAGGCACGCCTGTCGCATTACGACAACGACCCGCCCCGTCCCCGGAACGCGGTTCCTGAATCATCCGAGCGACGTGATTATTGCGTTATCAGGACCGGCGCTGCAAGTCGTACCAATGTTCCATTTTCCATTTCAGCTTCAATCGTCAGCATATATACGCCTGGAGGCGCAGGTGAAGGCAGCGACCCAAAATCCAGGTGTTCAATGTGTCGTCCTGCATCACGCCTGCCCCAAGTCACCAACACCAAGCTCCTGCCGAGGAGGTCACGGAGTCCGAGACGGAGATTGGCCGTGGGGCGCATGAGTCCGTACTCGATGGCTAATGGCTGCCCTTGTTGACATGGCTGGGGCGACAACGCGATGATGCGCGCATCAGGTGTTTCGGCCACGGTGCCTGCAGCATTGAACTGATCGCCGATACCATCGACCGGGATGCGATGCGGTGAAGCCGGATCGTCGCTCTCGATGTTAACCTTTGAAGCAAAGGAACCCACTTCGGTTGGTCGAAAAGTTACCGAGAATTGAACATATCCGTTGGGCGGAACGGTGGTCGCAGTAAAGCCATCGATGGTAAACTGATCGGCACGTCCGCTGTCGAGTTGCGCACGAAGCAGACGGAGATCTATGCCTCCCGTGTTCCGGACTTCAACGGTTTTGGTGCTCGTACGTGTGATCATCACGCGGTCAAAACGAACACGGCTCGGGCTTGTGGTGAGCGTGGGGTAGCCGCCTGCGCCGCGTAGCGTGATGCGCCGGACCGAGTCTGTCGTCGCGTTGATAACCTCGAGGATCGCGCTCCTCGAGCCCTCGCCCGAAGGAGTGAAGCGTAACCGCAACGGCAGCGATGATCGCTCGTCAACGATGAAAGGAACCGTGTCTGGATGCAGTACAGAAAAATCACCCGGATGTTCACCAGTGAAACGAAGATTGGTAACCACAAGTGGCCCGGTCCCGGAATTGGTAATGCAGTCAACAATCTGTGTATCGATCGGAGAGCCGACACGGCTGGGTCCAAAAATAAAGAGTGAAGGAGTCGAAATCTTTGGATTCGTACCGGTTCCTCTCAAAGGAATCAGAAACGGATCGACGGAAAAATTACTCTTGATGCGTACCTGTGCTTCCCTCAAACCCGTAGTCGTTGGCGTAAATGCAAGCGGGATCCGGAGCGAAGAATCGGTCTTGAGTGTGATTGGGAGTGTGGCCGGACTCGTGATGCGGAAATCAGCCGCGCCATTGTTTCCTGGCGGTCTGCGGATGTCGGTGATCGTGAGATCGACGGGACCGGAATTCGAAACTACGAGTGTATCAAATGTGGTACTGCTGACAGGACGGATCCCAAACCGCACGGTGTCTCTCATCGAACTCAACCACGGAGCATAGTCGACCTTTTGTGCATATATGTCGGCCTGTCCGTCGGCGACACGTCCGTCAACCCATACAACGATTGCGGAGCCGCGACCGGATGCGACAATTTGTGGTCGCAGTTGGTCGTGCTCTTCCTTGATCAGCACCGTGCCGTTGAGGTCCCATCCCGTGAAGTTCGTCAGCCCCGCCGCCGATATGCGGTTTATGTACAGATCGTAGTCGAAGGTGTTCCTCTTGTCCTGCCAGACTATGAATGCTCCGCCTGCACTGTCGCTGAGCACCTGGGCCAGTTCCTGTGTCGTGCCCGCAATAGTGCATATCGGCTGCCCGTAGATGGAGGCAGTCTGTGGGATTGTCCCGTCGGGGAGGATTGCCCCGGTGTACACATCTCCATCCGTGAGGCCGTTGCGAAAGTCCGTCCATGAGGCCGTTGCGCCACCGCGCCCGTCATCGGTGAAAAAGACCCCCGACTGCGATTTCGGCGAGATTGCGATCTGATATCCTTGGTCAAAGCTCTGCGCTCCGGTCGAATCTATAAGCTGGAGATACAGTGCTGCTGCTGCATTGCCTGATCGAAAATCCTGCCACAGAACCGCTGCGCGTCCTTGACTCATGGCAACTACTCGAGGTGCGATCTGACGGTCGTTGTACACAGCAATTGGCGCATCTGAAGCCCATGCACGGCTGCCGTCGCCCCGCAGTCGCTGTCCATATACATCGTCTCCGGCCCTGCGGTCCATCCACACGATAAACGCGCCGCCATTTCCATCACACGCGAGATCGGGGTACATCTGATCACCTGGGGCGTTCGTGACCGCTACGCCGCTGTCTCCCCAGAGAGGGACGTTCGAAGCGCCGAATCGCTGGGCGTAGATATCGTTGTCCTGTCCACGTTTGTCCTGCCATGCGATGATACAGCCACCCTGTCCGTCCGAGCGAATTGCGGCCCATTGCTGATCATGTTGCGCGCGACACACCGGATAGCCGTTTTCGCTCCATTGAATCCTTCCTGCAGAATCGATGCGCTGCGCATAAATATCGTACGAGCCGTTGCCGCGATGCCACCACGCGACATAGGCGCCACCCGCGCCGTCTGTTACAATGCCGGCCAATTGCTGGCCTGTATTTGCGGAACTGATCCGGATGCCGTCAGTCATCCATGGTCGTGCACCGACTGCGCTGATTCGTGCTGCGTAAATCCCGGGTGCGGTTCCGCTGCGAATGTCCTCCCAAACGGCAATCGCTCCACCTCGACCATCTGTTGTTGCGTAGGGGTTCTTTTGCCAACCCGCTGCGGTGCAGAGTGCCCTCCCTTGTGCTTCCCAGCGGAGGATCTGTGCGATTACATTCTCTTGACAACAGAGGAGAAGAACCGCCATGGTGAAGACAAACCGTGCGATTGACATGATGCATCCCGCCGTAAATATGACTGAATGCATGAAAGGTATTCAACAGACATCGCAGGATCAATCCCCTCAGGCCATCATGGTTGAAAAAACAGAACGAGGACGGGCGTCCTCGTTCTGCAAACCGGCTGTGCCGGGGTGAATCCGCACCCGATGCGAAGATAGGTCATCGGGAGTATTCATGAGTTCCGGAGTAGGAAAGGCCTTGGGAGAAGTGCCGCTCTATGAGCCTGTTCAAAGGGAGGTGAAGTTGAGTCTATCCATCTTGAGGGTAGGAACCTTTCGCCTGCCGGACTCATATATAAAACATGTATACCTGATGGAACGTTACACATTATCCATCGATTTTCGGTGCAATTCTTTTTCTCCATACCTTGAGTCCCCGGTTCTTCCCAGTCAACGCACTTCTCCGCAACAATCCACTCGCACATATGAGCAGAACAAACCTCATCACCGCGTCCGAATTGCGGACCGAAATCAACCATCCTTCTCTCCGGATATTTGATTGCCGCCACGACCTCGGCAGGCCTGAAGCGGGTCGTCAGGACTACATGCAGGCGCATATTCCATCGGCCGTCTTCTGCGCTCTCGACGAGCACCTGTCCGATCCGGTTGGTTCGCACGGAGGAAGACATCCACTGCCTTCTATCGAGCGTATGGAACGCGTCTTTTCAGCACTCGGAATACAGAGTGGGACCTCCAACGTGGTAGCCTATGATGACGCGGGCGGCTCTTGGGCTGCACGTCTGTGGTGGATGCTCCGCTATCTCGGGCATGATTGTGTCAGGATTCTCGACGGCGGATTCACCGCGTGGAAATCGCTTCCCGGTGATACGGAAATGGGATCGGGTACACCTCCCGCCCCCGCTGTGTTTCGGGCAGAACCGCATTTGGGAATGCGTGTTGATATCGACAAGGTGAAAGGACGCGCCGACGGCGTGCATCTTGTGGATGCGCGTGCAGCGGAAAGATTCCGCGGCGATAACGAACCAATTGATCCGATTGCCGGCCATATCCCGGGCGCGGTGAATCTGCCCTGGGCGGGCAATCACAGCGCATCATTGCACCTGCTGCCCGTCGAGCAATTGCGTGCGCGGTACGAGAACCTGCATCCTGAATCTATTTTTTACTGTGGCTCGGGGGTGACATCCTGCATTTCCGTCCTTGCAATGGAAGAAGCGGGACTCGGCATGCCGCGCCTATACACAGGGAGTTGGAGCGATTGGATCTCCTGGCCGGATAATCCCGTCGCGACGGGAGACTGACGCGACTACTTCGCGCTCTGCTCCACAAGTTTTTTGAGATCCTGTTTCAGAAGTTCGAGTTCCTCGCCGTACTTCGACCAGTTGCCCTCGCGCTGATATTTGACCGCGCGTTCATATCGCTCAAGAGCCGATTTCGAAAGCTGCGACACATTGAGTGGCGATGTATTGGCGGTGGGAGATGTGATCGCAGCAGCCGGGCTTGACCTCGGAGCAGGTGTGCTCAGAGCGGCATTGCCTCCGAATACTCGCCGCAGCGCCTCTTCCAAAGTCGGCTCCATCGAAATGCGATTTCCGTACGAGACAATCACTCTCTTCAGCTCGGGAAGCTTCCCTGACGTCGCCTGCAGATACACCGGTTGCACATACATCACATCTTCCTTGATCGGAAAGACGAGCAGATTCCCTCGCGTAACGCTCGATCCCTGCTGATTCCACAGGGTGAGTTGCGAGGAAATGATCGGATCCTGATCGATTCGTGCAGTTACCTGCATCGGACCATATGTCAGTTCCTGCTTCGGGAATTTAAACACGAGCATTCTCCCGTAATTCGCCCCGTCGCTGCGCGCGCACAGCCAGGCGATCATGTTATCACGTCTGTTCGGAGTGTACGGGACCATCTGTATGTACTCTTCCCGCGGTTCGCCGGGAAGGCGCATGACGACGGAGTAACTCTCCATCTTCTGCACCTCTTCCTGCAGTTTTTCGTTCGCGATATTCCACAGATCCTCCTTGTTGTAAAACACGGTCGGATCCTCCATGTGGTAGGTCGAGTATACCTCGGCTTGCATATCGAACAAGTCCTGCGGATACCGAACATGTTTCTGAAGTGAGGCGGGCATCGCGTCGATCGGTTTGAACAGACCCGGGAAGATTCTTGCGTAGACCCTGATGATTGGATCGGTGTCAATCCCGAACGAGTAAAACTGCGTCTCGCCATTGTACGCGTCGATCGTGATCTTCACGGAGTTCCGAATGTAGGAGATGTTTCCCACAGGACGCGAATACGGGAACGCATCGGTCGTCGTGTATGCGTCGTACATCCACACCAGACGCCCGTCACCGACCACCAGGTACGGATCCCCGTCGTACGAGAGGAAGGGAGCTATCTTCGAAACACGGTCCTGTATCGCACGATGATACACCATTCTGCTCTCCGGACCGATGTATCCCGAAATGAGAAGGTTGAAGTCCGCGAAGTGCAGAGCGAACATCAGCCGACGGAAGAAGGATCCCATGTCGACGCCTGTCTGCTCAAGGTATCGAGTCATGCGGTTCTGGTCTCCGACGGGATAATCGAACTCGTCGATGTTGCCCTTCACCACCACAGGTGTGCGTGTTTCCTCGCCGAAATAAATCTCCGGCCTGCGAATCTCCAAGCCCACGCTCGAGGTCGGAGGTATGTCCTTCACAAAAAATTCAGGCAGACCTTCGTCGGTGACAACATTCACCGGACTCATACCGATGCCATAGCCGTGCGTATAGACGAGTTTCTGGTTCACCCAGGTCCGCGCATTTGCGGGTAGTTTGTCCTGATTTAATTCACGGGCGCCGAGCATAACCTGTCGATACGATCCGTCGGGCAGACGGTAGCGGTCCACATCGACATCGGGAAAGTCGTAGTACAAGCGGATGACCTGAAGTTGGTCGAGCGTCGACGCAAGCGGGCGGTAATCCCACAAAACGATGTTCCTCAGAGTTGCGGTATCTGCGGCAAGATCGGAGGCCGTCAGATTCATCGTCGGTTTCATGGTGCGCTCTTCGATGCGATCGAGCCCGAACGCGACACGAGTGAACGTGATGTTGTTGCGGATGTATTCGAGTTCCTTTATCTGCTCGTTCGGGTTGACAACGATGCCCTGAATAACCGCGGGGAACACGCCTGTCGCGAGAATCGCGATTGCGACGTATCCACCAAAGACCTGCGCCAGGCGTTTGTACGCGCCCTTGATAAGCGCCTGCACAAGCAGCCCGCCTGCCGCCAGGGTCAGCACAATCACTATCCATGCGGCGGGAAGTTGCGCGTTGACGTCGGTGTATCCCGCTCCAAAAAAACTGCCTGACCGTGTCGAGTACAGCACATCATAACGCCCGAGCCAGGAATGGAATGCGAGCAGAACAAAAAACACTGCAAGGATCGATGCCAAATGAACGCGCGCACGGGGTGACGCTGCAACGCGGCCGAACGCGAAAGACACGCCTTGCCGAACGAGGTACACGAGCAGCGTGCCGATAAATGCGAGTACCACGGTGGCCAGCAACCAGTTCTTCACCACATCCAGGAACGGAAGTGTGAAAACGTAATACCCCACATCGTTGCCGAAGATTGGATCCGCTATTCCGAAATATTCCGCTTGGGCCGCCGCAAGTGCGTCCATCCAGTGGCCGGCGATGTACCCCGAGGTCATGAAACCGCAAATCACGGCGCCGCCGTAAAGGGCGACGCGGGCAAACTTGCCAAGGGCCTCGAAAAGATTTGCAAAACGTGGATCGGCGGGAATCGACGGGACGCTGGCGAGGCCTGTGCGCAGCGTTCCGTACATCGCGGCAAGAAAGAGTACAAACGAAGCCAGCCACAGTCCGTATCGTGTCTCGTAGGAGGTCTGGAATACACCCGCGAAACCGAGACTGTCGAACCACCAGAAGTCGGTGATGAATCCTGCCGCCATCGAGAGGACAATCAGGAGCGCAATTAGACCGAGCAGTACAAACGTGATGATGCGGCGCGTCTTCATGGGAGGATCCGGTTTCTGGAGGAAAATGAAATCTAGCGCGTCATCCCGCGAAGTCCAACTACGGGTGCATTTGAAACGCGCTCGTTGCGGTATTCCGCGCGTCTTCGTATTATTTTTTATCGCGCATCGCGCAACGCTCAAGTGATATGCTGAAAGTGCAGGACTATGAAGCTATTTATTGAAAACAGTAAACGAACGCCTAGAATGTTCGAGAGCGACTTCATGGAGTTTTTCTCGCATGTGCACTGGTCCGTCCCGCTCTGGATCTTCGTCCCCGTGATAGCCGCATGTACGTACGCCGCTCTTGCCGTGTACGAACTCCCTCTCTCGAAAGCAGTGCTCGTGATCCTCGCCGGACTCGCGCTATGGACGTTTATCGAGTACTCGCTTCACCGGTTTATTTTCCACTACCATCCGAAATCCGGGTGGGGACAGAAGATTCACTGGATGTTTCATGGTGTCCATCACGACTATCCCAGCGATCCGCTGCGTCTCGTCATGGTGCCAGCCGTGAGTCTTCCGCTCGCCACCGCGTTCTACTTTTTATGGACAGTGCTTTTTGGCACCGTACATGCCGCACCGCTCATGGCCGGCATGCTGACAGGATACCTAGCGTACGACATGACGCATTACGCTGTGCATCACTTCCCGATAAAAGGCCGCGTGTTCGGCTATCTTCGAGAGTATCACATGCGCCATCACTTCGCGGATCCTGATCGCGGCTATGGTGTCAGTTCCCCGCTTTGGGATATCATCCTTCGTACATCATTTCAGCGGGATCAATCAGGCCGTTCTTGACGATGCCGGTAGACGGGATGAAGCAAGATAGCCGGTGAGGTACCCGAGGTCGCGTTTCACAACCGTTTGTATCATCGCAAGCAGGCCGCACCCGATAAGAGCCCATCGGCGTGCGAGCTGCTGAATGATGCCGTGTGCCATGCGCGCGCTTACGGTCCGCATCGCGTGGTAGTACAAGGTCTGGGTCACATGGACACCATCACGCGATGCCGGACTTGGCGTGTGAAAAAATGCCAGTGACGCGCCGACGATAAGGCGGCCGCTCCGTCCCACCTGAAATGAAAACCACACGTCCTCCGCAAATGCTCGACCGGTTTGTAGTCCCAGCGCCCGCCCGCTGAATGCCCCTGTGTCGAATCGTAGCGCACCGATGGCGGATTTTCTAAACGAGGCGGCCGTACTGGCAAGAAAGTCGACCTCGCGGTCGTGTGGAAATGCGAATCCAAAGTCAGGGAATCCCGACAGACGAAAGCGGTTCCGGCCTCTGTTTGTTTGGATGAAAAACAGACAGCGGAACACGCGCTCGACGAGTCCGGGCAATGGGACATCGGTCATTGAACCGCCGACGCCCGAGATGGAGGCGTCATTTTCGAAATAGCGAAGCATGGTGGCGCAATAGTCCGGGCCAATGCGAGCATCATCGTCGAGGAATGTGATGATGTCCCCGCAGCTCGACTCGATACCTATGTTGCGCTGTGTGCAGATATCCGCATCCGCGCGAAGGTAGCGGAGAGGCGTACCTGCGGGTTTATCGTTCGAGCAGAATCCGGATGTCTCGTCAGTGTCCGACGCATCGACAACAAGTATCTCGTCGGCACAGGTCGTCTGAACGGCAAGGCAGTGCAGGAGGTCTTTCACTTCCTGCGCACGGTTGCGTGTCACTATCACCACGCTGTGTGTCATCGAACGGCCGCGTTCTTGATTACCGGATGGCCCGGCTTTGAATCCAGTGCCGCCGACAAATGTGAAGCGAGCATGGTGCCGCGCCGCGATGGGTGCTCACGATCCCGTGATCGAAATGCGAAGTTCGAGACCGCCTTCATGAATTGTCGTTCCGGGAATTCTCGAACCCACCGACGAATCCGGTTTTGTCTGCTGGAAGCGGTAGAATACCGATGACTGCACGCGCTGGCTGATGACATACCGCACGCGCGGTTCGATGGTGATTTTGGTTGTTCCTTCTCGAGGCTGACCGCCAGAGTCCAAGCTCACAACTTCGTACACATGTGATGCGGACTTGTTGAGACTGAACGAGAAACTGAAGTCGATATCGTTCTTGAGCGTGAGGCCGAGCAGCGGCATTTCGATACCGGTCTTCCTGAAATTCGCTGTTATCGATACTTCGTCTGTGGATTGTTCCACAATGTTGTTCGCGGAGGAATTCAAATCGAAATTCCGCTGCTTCCCCCAGCGTGCGGTCACCGTCATATCCCCGCCCCACAATTTGTTGAAGCCGAGGGAGAGACCGATGAGCGGCGAAAAATTATACCCGATGCGTTTGGACTCTGTATTGCGCTCACCCGTGCTTTGATCGTAACGGAAGGCGGTAGTCATCGTGGAGGAATAACGATGCTCGAGGCCGATGCGATCGGCGACGCTCTGCATGAAGCCGATTTTTTCGATGCCGTCCCAGCGCAGTCCCCAGTTCACGCGAGGCAGGAATCCGCCAAGGACGCGCGTGAGCCACGGAATCGCCTCGAAACCCTCCTCGAAGGCCTGTGTCAGTTTCTCGCTTTGGCTGCGGCGGTCGCCTGCGTCCGACATCAATTCCTTGTACCGCGCGTTCACCGCTTCAATGTTCGTGTTGAAGAAACTGAAGAAGAGGAAGTCGGGGAAAGCGAGATAGGAGCGTTCGAGTTGACCGGTCGATGTGAGACTGGTGATGGTCTGGATTCCCAGACTGTCGGTGGAGAACTGATAATTCTTGTTCACCGACCAGCGCAGGTCCCAGTTGAGTTCGATGCGTGCACCTTCCCACAACGGGCGATTTGTCTTTATCGCGATCGTGTTCGACTGCGAGAAGTTGTCGGTGTATATGCCGTTGGGATTCGGTGCGCGTAATCCCCTTGAGAAGTTATCGATGCCGATGAATGGGAAGCTGTTCTTGAAACCCAGGGAGCCCGACGCGGGATTGGGATCGCTCACAAGACCCAATTGATACAGACGCGAAGGTCCGATCCCAGCGTCGGCAGGGTTCCCGAAGGGATCCGTCGTCCAGAACACGGAGAATCCGGTTGCGCCGCGCACGCCGGTCACAGTACTCTGGTTTGTTTCGGAAAAGGTGAAACTGATGTTCTCGTAATCGAGGAAGGGCACTTTGATTGCGTAGTATGCCGCGTTCTTCAGGAACTTCTCGACGTCGAATCCCGAGGATGCATCAACAGCCGAATCGACAATTGCGGTTGCAACCGATGTTGTGTCGGTCGATGCGCCAATCAAACGGTTCAATTCCGCTTCGCTCTTTTTAAGGTCGGCCTGAACGCGCTCGAATTCCTTGGGATTCTTTTGCTGCAGCTCACGCGCGGCTTCCTTCAACTCCTTCTGCCGTTTGATCAGATCGCGTTTTGCGTCATCGATGGCTGCGGTCGCGTTGGGCCTCTTCGCTTCGGGCATGCTGATCTGCCTGCCGGCTCCGGCCGGTCCGCCCGCGGCAGGCCCGCCGTCCTTGGTGTCGAAAAGCGGATCGAAGAGCGACTTCAAACGCAGGTTGACGGACCAGTTGACACTGGCGTTATAGCTCGCTTGACGACCGAGACCAAGCTGCTGCAGATTTTCCTGCCACGTGTAATTCACGGTGTAGCCTCCCGACATGTCGAAGTAGCGGTCGAGGTCGAAGAAGCGCGGGAGCAACGGACGGCTGTTCAAACTGAATTGCTGGGTGTAGCGGATCGGGATGCCGAAGTACAACGATCCCTTTCCAAAAAAGATCTCGCGGAAAATGGTCGAGCTCTTGCGTTGGGTCACGACGTCAGCACCGTACGCATCTTTCATCCGCATGCCGAATTCATCAACCGCATAATCGGTTTCCAGATGCAGCAGGGAGGTTTGCAAGGACGAATTGTACGATCCACTGAGATTGAGCAGACTTTGCTCCGCCAGCGTGAACGAAATGTTCATCGACCTGTTGTGAGAGAACTCTCTGATGAAAGGACGGAATTCCGGCGGATTTCTTCTCTGCTCCTCGATGCGGGAGCGGTTCAGATCCGCGCCGAGATTGATGCGAGACGGCAGGTAGTAGAACTTCGCGTCCTTGTAAAAATCTAGGAGGAATACGCCGTCGAAGATCGAGCTGAACGGCTTGATAAATGCTTCGCGTCCGAAATCGTATCCGTATCCGACACGTGCCTGCCACTGCCAATTGCGCCGTCGCTGTATCGTGGGGTCGCGGAAGCGCACGATCGAATAATTGTAACTGAGCTCAAGCCGATTCACAAAATCTTCGATCAGCCAGTGTTTGCCGGGCGCCTTGAGGCGTACGGTTGGTATGGCCCAACTGTCGCGGATCTCAAGTGTCTGTGCGGCGAGTCGCGCATCACGCACGGCAACATCGATCTCCTGCTGCGGTCTCCCCTGGCGCCGGAGCTCCTCTGCGAGGATGCGCAATGAGCCCTCGACTTCCACGTCGGGCTGTCCCGGCAGTAGAAGGGGTTTGGACAGGTTCTCGGAGTGCGAGTACGTGACGCGAACCTGCGTTCCTTGCCAGTCTTTCGGGAAGGCCTTGTCGATATTCAACGTGGTGTTCATGCTCCAAGTGGTCGTGCTCGCACGCGAAGAGCTGAACCGCTCGGAGAGGGAGTGAAAGTACGGATCCGTGTGGCTCATCGACGCGCTTATGTCAGCGATGTCCGCCATGCGCAGGTTCATGCTGCCGGTGTAGGCCATGCCTTTTGTTTTGTTCGGTCCGACAACGCGGAGTTCGTTTATCCAGATCTGGCCCGAGATTGTCTGTCCCACATGAAGATTGCGCACGCCCACGGAAATGAACCGCACGCTCACCACGTCCGGACAACCCACGACGCGGTACTTGGAACCCGGTGCACCTCCGAGGTTTTCGGCGTCAACTTCCGCGACTTTGCTGCATGTGTCACGCAGAGTTTTTATCGCGGTCAGGTTTGCAAATCGAATCGCGATTTCGTTCTTGCTGTCCCAACCGGGATGCGCCGGCGCCCGGTATTCGTAATAGTTGGCAGTGTCGATGCCGAAACGCATGACGACTTCGTAGTCGTCCGGTCCAAGACTCTGCTCGCCGTGCACGTACATCTTCAAACTTTCGTAGTTGAACATGTCGACACCGGTGGCAGGGAAAAGACGATACGCCTCGCGGTATGTTGTGTCAGGCAGATTATGGAAGGCGAGCGCAAGAGACTGCTCGTTCATATACACCACCTGATCGGGTCGACGACGGTCGCGCTCTCGCACAACGCCCGGCGGGCTCGTGTACTCGGGATTGTCTTCGACGTTCACCACTGATACGGTGAACGAAGGATCGCTGCGCTCACGCTCGTACCACTGGTTGCCCACGAAATTAAACTCGGCAATGCGCACGATGCCCGCGCGCTCCATGCCCGTCATCAGCACGCGGACGTATTCCACATTGTCGAGGGCGGGCGTGCCGACAACACGCGCATTGGTCAAAGGTATGCGGAATTGATACCAGCCGTTTGTCCCACCTCCGACCACCCACGGATTCCGTTGCGATGGCGGAAGAGACAGCGAAAACTTGGTGGTGTCGAGATCTATCTCGTACTGGAAATAATCGTTTGTCAGATCGAGGATGCCGTTGTTGTTCAAATCTTCCGTATCGGGAAACTGGCCCGCGGCATCGTCGATATTCGTCTGCGTTCCGTTGAAAGCATCCCAGTTGTTGATGTTGTATGAGTAATTGTCGAGTGATGGATCATCGCCGAGCGACGGGTAGAGCGCGCGTTCCTCCGCATCGGTCAGCATGTCGAGTCCGATGTCTTCGCCGGGATTTAATATGCCGTTGCGGATTGACGCCGGATTGACAAGATCCTCGGAGTTCAGAACGCCGTTCGGAATCACGTCTTCGGTCACCTTGCCAAGATCGATCAGCAGCTTCGAACCCTGATTGAGCGATTCGACGCGCATCCACAGCTCGATGTAGTTGTAGTTGCCGTCGACGAGATTGGTTGCGTTGACTGGCAGCGTGCGCATGATGCCGTTCCACGTCTGCGATGGAGCTGCAAGATCAGGCGAGTAGTTGAATGCGCCGCGCTGATCGGGCTTGAAATCGAGGTCGAGCACCGTCACACGTTGATCTTCGCGTGCCGCAAGTTTGTTCGGCCAGATGTCGGTGACAACTACGGAACGGTTGGAAGACGAAGAGATCGGCACGTTGTACCAGTTCAACTTCGCGCGGCGGCCATTCATGATCGAATCACTTGCTGCGTCGATGCCCGGCACGGATTTCGGAACGGATGCGATCTTCCAGGCGGAGTACGCAGTCTGCAGAGGAATGTACACTCTCGCTCCTTCGAAGTCGTCGATGTACGCGATGCCCTTGCCCTGATCCGAGGGAATGGGACTGATCTTTGTGTTCGGATCGGGGAGTATCACAGCCGCCTCGCCCTGCATACTTAGTGACGATTTGTCCTTCGTCTGGATGAAGGGGAGCGTGTTGAGCGCATCGGTAATGAAGGGGAGGTCGATCCGCGTGCGTGCGTCGACGCCGAACATGGTGTTGCTGATCGGTTCCTCACCGATGCGCACTTTGTCGCTGAGCGTCTTCTGATTCAGACTCAGCAGAGTGAATCCCAGGAACGACTCCTTCCCGAAGTCCACTTCGCCGCGCGCACCGAGCAGTGTCTTCGATGCAAATGAAAACAGATCCTGCTTCTCGTATTCGATTTCGACCTTCGCACCGGGTACGAGCGCTTCTTCCTTGATGAGGCGGACTTGTCCGGCTTGCTCGTCGACAGTGAAATCGCTCCCCGCGGCGAGCGGCTGGCCATTGAGACGTACACGCACGCTGCCCGGAACGACGTTGAATCCGAGATAGTATGTCGATGAACTCGAACCTTTCGTCGTGCCGACAATCATGATTTTATCGTTCTGACTCTGTCGCGCGATCGTTTTCGTCGACGTGTAAACTTCAGGATAGAGGTACTGCTGCACGTCAGCCACGTTTGTACCCGGAAGTCGCGCATAGAGCGCCTTGAGTCCCTCGTTCCACGGTTCCAGAGTTGGGAAAATGATTTCACCGCGGATGTAGTCGATGGTCAGCCCCGGGATGAAGTCTATTTTTCCGTCGGGCTGTCCCGTCGCGTTGTCGTCCGAATAGTCGATGCCGAACAGACGCAGCCATTTGAAAAATGTGCCCGGCATGTTCTCGTCGTCGGGGGTTCCGCCCTGCCGGTAAACGATGCGGAAATTGGCAAGATCTTCCTTCTTGATGTTGCGCATGTTGAGCGAATAGATGCTGCGCACACGGTGTTTCCACGCTTTCGTGAACGCCGGACTCAGATTCTTGGGCTTGACCAGCTTGAGCACCAAACGCGGCGTGGCGGAGGAAGAGACGAATCGTTGATCACTCACAAATGTGCCGTAGTAATAATCCCCGAGCCCGGCCTGATCCGCACCCACGACTCTGTACGCAACAGCGATGACCTGATCCTCCTGGACGCTCTGCGTCATCGTCAGAATGCCCGTCGTGGGATTGTAGGTGTAGTCCGCGTCCTTTTTCAGCTTTTTGAAATTACCGACCTCAACGATCCCTGATTGTGATTCGACCTTGAGATTTCCGTCCGCATACTTCAACACACTGTCGCTCAGCGTGGGCGAGGACTGGAAATACAGGAAGTTCGGCATGTCGATGAACGCGACGCCCGGACGCTCTTCGGGATCGGACACGCTACCCACCGAAGCCGGACGTGTGATCCAGACTTCCATATCGCGGATCTGCAGGTCGGGCCGCAGGATGAGCGGGGCGGTGCCTCCATCCGCGCGGTAATTGTAATACGACTCGTAGACGTTCGCCCCGCCCTTGTTCGGATCCGGCTCGCGGTAGTCGAGACTGACGAAATAGTGATTCTCGGCGTAATCGTACGCATGCCTTTCGAACTTCTGTTCTGTTGCACCTCCCGCCACCGAGAGTTTGTTGGACTCACCCTTTTTCTGACTCGCAACGGTTGATAGATGCAGCGGGCCGAATTGAAATTCCGCCTTGATACCGAAGAGCGCGCCGCTCCCGCCCACAAGCTGCGAAGGGGTCTGCAACGACACGTTTCCCGCCTCGATGCTCTTTACGATCTCGTCGTCGTATCCGGTGTATTTGATCTTCAACTGGTTTTCATAATCGAACGTGCGCTCCGTACTCCAATCGGCGCGGATGCTCAACTTGTCGCCGATCAGGCCGTTGACGTTCACGTTGACCTGTTGACGGAAGTTCGGCGAGAACTGGGTCTGCCGCATGAACACCGACTGCTGGTCCGACTTCTCGATGCGGAATCCGGCGTTGATGTCTATCGAACCGCTGATGCGCAGACTGATACGGTTCCGATCTCCGAATATGCTCATCAATGGATTTGGCGGAACAGGGATGTCGAATTCGGAAATATTCTTCAACAGCCCTTCGAGCTTGCCTGCCTGGCTGTCGTTGCGCTTCGCAATGAATTCCGCGGTGCGCCGATTCCTTTCGTAGTCGTAACGCTGCTGAATGTACTCCTCGAGCGGCATCTCATACGGTATCCGCACATCACGGCCGTTGACTTGTTCGCGGATGATCACCACGTTGCGTGTCGAGTCCACTTTCACAACACGCTGAATTCCGTACCCCTCGCTCGGTTGCAGATATGCGGGAGACATGCGCTCCGGGAATGGACGCGCAACAGCGCCCTGGCGCCGACGATCCGGGAGGAAGCGGATTCTGTTTGTGGAATCGGAAACAATTGTGAGACTGTCGTCGCCTTCGGTACCCGGCTGATACGCGGTAGCCGCCGTGTTGTCTGGGACACGTGAAGAATCATATACGCTCAATGACTCATTCAAATCGAAAGTCGTGAGCCCGCGCGACTCTCCGGCTTCTGCCACAACCTCCTGTGCTTCGGACCGCTCCCCGGATTCGGGGCGAAGACCCGCGTCGAGAATTTTCCCGCTGTCAGTCCGGGGTAGATGCGAATCGCTGTACAGCGCGTTCCACTGCCGCGCGCCATGCATGGATATGGCGTTCCCTGAGGCCGGGCGTGGTGCCAGGCCGACGACGATGCCGAAGGCTGCTGCAGAAAGTCCCACCACCGCGACGATGTGCGCGAACGTCATAGACGCGCGCGCGACTCGTGGGGGTATCACACGTAAGGGGTTCAGAATGACACTCCTGAAAGTACAGTCGTGGATAAAATCAACTTATGAACGCTGTAGCGGAGGTGTCGATAGACGCCTGTGTTTGGTGGGAAACTCGTGTTGGAGAGGTCTCAAAATATTCGGTTCCGTCGTTATCTGATTCTGTCAAGCTTCAAAACTACGAACAATCGTGCAATACGTGCAACAAAATGAAGGGGCAGAAATACGTGATTGCTCATGAGAGACACGGTTCGTCATTGGAGTTCACGCCGATCAAAGGTATATTTTTTCATGCGACTGATTCAATGCAGAAATATTGCGTGCCGCGGGGAGTCAAGGAAGCGGACGCACCCGGTCGGATATCGGATCGCGCCTATGACGACGGAGACACTGTGACCATGCGGTGTGATGGTGCATTGCAGGCGGTCGTATGATTCTCGGAAGGCACATCCTGAGGGCACACGTCGGCCCGTTCCTCTTCTCGAACGCAGTCATCGTGTTTCTCTTTCTACTTCAGTTCCTTATGAAATCCGCGGGTGACATCGTCGGGAAAGGACTGAGCATTTGGGTGGTGCTTGAACTGATTTCCTTGAATCTCGCTTGGATTCTGGTTCTTTCCGTGCCGATGTCGGTGTTGGTTGCAACCTTGATGGCCTTCGGAAATCTCTCGTCCACCAACGAGGTCGTCATCATGCGGGCAAGCGGCATGAGCCTCTACCGCATGTTGCTGCCGGTTTTTTTCATGACAGGGTTGGTCACCTGGGGCCTAATCCTGTTTAATAACCGCGTGCTGCCCGAAGCGAATATCCGCCTCCGCACACTCATGACCGATATTCTGCGGATCAAGCCCACGCTGTCGCTCCAGGCCGGAGTGTTCACCACCGACGATCAGTTGCCGAATTACCGCATCCTCGTCAGGAAGACGTTTGAAAAAACGAATGATCTGGAAGGCGTGACTATCTATGATCTGTCCCGGCCGGAAAAATCGGTGGTTGTGACCGCGGCTCATGGCAGTGTGGCGTTTTCACCAGACTATTCGAAAGTGATCATGGATCTTCGAAATGGTGAAATCCATGAAATCGATTCCGACAAGTCGCGTTCCTACCGCACGCTCCGTTTTTCGCGGCATCGCGTCAGCATCCCGGCCTCCGGCTTCGGCTTTCAGCGAAGCGATGCTTCATCCGCACAACGAGACGACCGGACCATGAGCGCGCAGATGATGGAGGGAATAGTGGACTCCATCAGCGCCTTGCAGGGTAAAAAGCAGCAAGCTCTTCATCAGAGAATTATTCGTGATATTTCTCCATGGACCTTAATGCGACACGAACGCGATCCCGCCGACCCCTTCGCGGCAGATGCATTCGAACCCATGCTGACAGATGTGGATCCGGATACGATTCTGTCCCCGGTGCATGGTGTGTCCACTAGGCGTGACACGCTCGACGCCATCATGCGTGTTGTGGGAAACCTCCGGCAATCACAGGCGATGATTGCCGCCGAACAGAGCTCCATCGACTACGACGAGACGCAGGTCAATAAATACCTGGTCGAAGTATACAAGAAGTACTCGATCCCCGCTGCGTGTCTTGTCTTTGTTCTCATCGGTGCTCCGCTAGGCATGATGGCGCGGCGCGGAGGATTCGGTGTTGGAGCAGGAATCAGCTTGGGATTTTTCCTCTTTTATTGGGCCTTTCTGATAGGCGGAGAGAAGCTTGCAGACAGGAACATTCTCACGCCATTTGTTGGCATGTGGGCTGCGAACATGGTGCTCGGTACCATCGGGGTGCTTCTGGCGATTAAAACCGCGCGAGAAACCTGGGTCATTGACTGGTCCGTGTTTACACGTTTGATCCCGCGTGCATGGCGCGTGGAGCATCAATCGACGGTACACAATCCGCACGAGTCCTGAATGACGCGCCTCGATCGCCATCTGGCCATGCAGTTTCTCAAGGTATCGCTGTTTGCGATCATCGCCTTCAGCGTGATCTTCATCATGGTCGACATGATCGAAAATCTGGATGATTTCATCGACGAGAATGTGCCGACACATATGATCGCCGCCTATTACGTGTACTTTCTTCCGCGTATCCTCAGCTTGATGGTTCCAGTTGCACTGCTGCTGTCCGGCCTCTTTGTTGTCGGAAAGATGAGCGCAACAAACGAACTCACCATCATTAAATGCAGCGGTGTGAGTTTAAGCCGGTATATGCGGCCGTTCCTTGCGCTGGCGCTGCTGGTCAGTCTTGGGATGTTGGGGTTCGATGGCTATCTGGTACCACGGATCAATGCGGCGCGACTCTCAATCGAACGCGAGTACCTTAAAAAGAACTTGCGTGTCGGCGGCAGGTACAACATGTATTTTCAAGACACCGACAACAGAATCGTATCGGTGGAGTACTTTGATGAGTCGGTCTTGACTGCTCGGCGCGTCTCGATTCAGCAATTCCGGACTACCGACCCGACGGTCATGCAAAAACGTATTGATGCGGCGTCGATGCGCTGGGATCTACCCCGTCGACGATGGAAACTTCAGAACGCGACCTCGCGGACCTTCCTTCACGACTCGTCTCTCAAAGCTGCTCGTCGCGAGACCGTGGAGCGAGATGATTCGCTCGATGCGCCGGTACTCGCGCTGACGCCGGAAGTAATAGCGCGGATGCAACAGAAGCCTGAAGAGATGGAACTCGATGAATTGCGCGATTACATAGACCGCCAGAGGCGCGCGGGAAGCGACATCGACCGGTTATTGGTGGATTACCACGGGAAAATCGCCTTTCCGTTCGCATCCCTGATTGTCGTTTTTTTTGCAGTCCCTTTTGCATCTGTAAAACGGCGCAGCGGGCTTTCGGTTCAGTTCGGAATCAGCATCTTTCTCTGTTTTGTGTATCTGGTTGGACAGAAGCTTAGCCAGATATTCGGGTACAACGGTTCGATACCCGCAATCCTCGCCGCCTGGCTTCCGAATATGCTCTTTCTTGTGGCTGCCGGGATTGTCATCACTCGTGTGCAGAAATAAGGGCCTTGGATCACACTTCGAGTCGGGTGTAATTTTCCGTTCGATGCCCGACGAGGGCGCCAACGCACACAAACTGGATCTAATGCATGGACATGGACACAGTACGCATCGCACGCCTGTTCCACTGGGAAATGGGGCACCGGCTCCCGTTCCACGAGGGTGGCTGCGCGAATATTCACGGCCACTCGTATCGCATGTGGGTTGAAGTGGCGGGGCAGTGCGATGAGAATGGGATGCTCATCGATTACGGTGATCTCAAACTTGCGGTGCAACCTCTGGTTGAGCCGCTTGATCATGCCTTCCTCTGTTATACAGGGGATTCTGTCATGCGGGATTTTCTCGCATTCCAGGGATTCAAATGTGCTCTCGTCCCTTTTCAATCGACGGCTGAAAACATTACGCGCTATTTCCTCGATAAGATTTGGGAAGTCATTGCCAAACAGCCTCGGATTACGGAGCTAACGGTCCGAATTCATGAGACCGAGAATTCCTACGCGGAAGCAAAAATGAGCCGGTCTGTCTAGGCCGCAACCCTCTTGATATTTCCCTCGAAGGCTCGGGCCACAGTTTCCCTTCTGCGCGCCAGGCCTGCTTCGATCCTTTGCCGGCCCTCGAAAAAAACCGCTCGAAATCCTTCCCTATTATTGCGTGGAAAATTCCGCTTTTGTATTTTCACGCTTTGAGTTGCAGCCATCCATTTAAAGTTCTTTTTCAGGCCGACCATGAAGATATTCATCGATAGTGCCGACATCAGGGAAATCCGTGAAGCCGCCAGCATGGGTGTGATCGACGGAGTCACGACAAATCCTTCTCTCGTTGCAAAGGAAGGTAAGAACTTCAGGCAGTTGCTCGATGAAATACTGTCCGTTGTTGATGGGCCAATAAGCGCCGAAGTCGTGTCGATCGACGCCGAGGGTATTATCCGCGAAGGGCGTGAACTTGCAGCAATCCATCCGAATATCGTTGTGAAGGTGCCTCTCGTGCGGGAGGGTTTGAAGGCGGTGCGGGTGTTGTCGTCGGAACAGATTCATACCAACGTCACGTTGTGTTTTTCCCCGATGCAGGCTCTCCTTGCGGCGAAGGCCGGAGCGACGTATGTCTCGCCTTTTGTCGGCCGCCTCGACGATATTTCGATAGACGGAATGGATCTCATCCGCCAGATTGTGCAAATCTACCAGAACTACACCTTTTCCACTCAGGTGCTGGCCGCGAGCATCAGGCACCCCATTCATGCGCTCCAGAGCGCGCTCGCTGGTGCCGACGTTGCGACGATTCCCTACAAGATTATTGAGCAGCTTTTCCACCATCCGTTGACTGACGCGGGTCTCGAACGCTTCCTCGCCGACTGGAAGAAGAACGAAGCGAAACTTGTCTGATTCCTATCAGACCGACATTCATACACAAGCACATGGTCCCATGAAACTCACTCCGTTTCACGAAAAACACATTGGCCTCGGCGCAAAGATGGTCGAGTTTGCCGGCTTCCACATGCCCATTCAGTATGAGGGTATCATCGCAGAACACAAACGCGTGCGTACGACCGTCGGAGTCTTCGACGTAACCCACATGGGCGAATTCGAAGTGCGCGGCAAGGACGCCTTTGCATTCGTGCAGCGCATGACTACCAACGATGTCTCGCGTCTCGAGGAAGGAAAAGTCCAGTACTCCGCCCTGTGTTACGACAACGCCGGCATCGTGGATGATTTGCTTGTGTACCACTGCGGCGATTATGTGCAGCTTGTTGTAAACGCCTCGAACATGGAGAAGGACTTTGCATGGCTGTCCGAACATGTTTCGGGCGACGTGCAGCTTATCGACAAGAGTGATGACACTGCGCTGCTTGCAATTCAGGGCCCGAAATCGCTCGACACCATGCGGGTATTGACGGATCTTGATCTCGCATCCATGCCGTATTACTCCTTCCTGCGTGGAACCGTGGCAGGGATCGAGTGTCTCATCTCCCGCACCGGCTATACCGGTGAGCTTGGTTTTGAGGTGTATTTCAAGAACGATCCGGTGCTCGCATCTAAAATGTGGGATGCAATCTTTGAGGCAGGCAAACCATATGACATCGCCGCTATTGGACTCGGAGCCCGCGACACGTTGCGTCTTGAAGTGGGATTTTGCCTCTACGGCAACGATATCGACCAGACAACGCATCCTCTTGAGGCGGGACTCGGCTGGATTACGAAGCTCGCGAAGGGCGATTTTATTGGCCGCGACGTGCTTCTGAAAGCCAAAGAAGCCGGAATGCCCCGTAAACTCGTCGGACTGCTCGTCGAGGGCCGGAGCGTTCCGCGTCACGGGTATGACGTTATCGTTGACGGCACACCCGCGGGTGTAATCACGAGCGGCACAATGTCGCCGATGCTTGAAAAAGGCATCGCCATGGGATACGTCCCGAGCACCTGCGCAGAACCCGGAAGCACGGTGCATGTACGTATCCGTAATCAGGACGTCCCAGCCAAGGTTGTTAAAATTCCTTTCATTCAGAAGAACTCCTGACGTGGTCCCGGCCCCGAGGCCGGAGACGCAGTGCGGTTCCACTTTGTCATTCAGAGGACGGTGAGACGCAAAAGCACTAATACCGACGCGTCACGCGAACAGAAGACGAAGCGCAGCCTCGACCCTGGGCGCAAGCTCGATATCATCGGAATACTGATGATCGTATGCGCCATGCTGTTGTTCCTCGCTATTGTCTCCTACTCGTCGGCGGATCAGTCAAGTGCCGATCTCGGCGCTGGTGATCTGCTCCGTCTGTTTGGTGGCGATCCCGACATCCAGGCACGCGCCGACTTAACCCGGAACTGGTTGGGCCTGTTCGGCGCATTGCTCGCCGGATTTCTCATAAACGCGACGGTGGGATTCTTCTCTATCGCACTCCCGATAGGGCTGGCGATTTGGGGATGGTTCATTCTCCGAAAAAAAGATCTGCGCGTCCTGAGTTATTACACGAATTATTCCGTTCTCTTCGTTCTCCTCCTCGCAACATTTTTCGGACTGCTACGCCTTGTTCCCTGGATGCCTGATATTTCGCCCGCCTGGGCTGGAAACGTCGGTGATTTTGCGGCGGGTCTCCTGTCGCGATTGATTGGAACAACGGGCGGCATAATTGGTGTCATTGCAACCGGCGTAATTCTCGCGATCATCGCAGTCGATTACGACATACATCGTACGCTGGATCGGGTGCGCCGCCTTGCAGGTGCCCTCATCTCAAGTATGCATGGTGACGCGATACGTGAATTGCGGCGCGAACGTGAAGCCGCGTCACTGGCTGAGGCGGATCTACCGCCGGTGCCGGATCCCGTTCCGGATGTTATTCTCCCTGCGAAAAAACGGGTTGAATCCGTTCCGCCTCGCCCCGTACCTTCATCAGCGCCCGTGCAGGCGATCGACACCCCGCGTCATGTGCCTGTCTCTATCGCCCGCACCGACGCACCGCTGAACGGCAACATGGCTCCCGCGTTGTCTTCAGACTCATCGCCGCGCTCGAATGGAGTAATTTCCAAGGAGAACGTTGAGGAGTTGCGCGGATTATACGGTGACGATCGGAATGGGAAGTCTGCCGAGCAGCCGAATTTAAAACCGGACGCATCGCAGAAGGCGCCGTCTTTGTCACGCGATAAAGAGGATGTGGCAAAACGAACACCAGTCGAGGCACTGGCAGTCCAGAATGAAACCGTGGCCCCGATCGATGCCGGAGAACCGCTCATCAACGAGCACGAAAAAAAGGCGGTGCAGCAGGCCGTGGCAAAGAAGATGGCCTTTGCAGAGTCGGATGTCAACAGTGAGGAGACAAACAAGGAGCTGTCGCTCGAAAAGCTTTCGGGATATCAATACCCGAACGAAAGCTTGCTCGACGATGCCCAGCGAGCGCATGTCATCTCCGATCAGGAACTCAAGCTAAAAGCCGATCAGGTTATTGAGAAGTTGTCCGTTTTTGGAATCGGAATCCGGGATATCCGTGTGATTCCTGGTCCCGTTGTCACACAATTCGAGCTTGTTCCAGACTCCAGTGTTAAAATCAGCAAGATCGTTTCTCTCTCTGACGATCTTGCCTTGGCACTCGCAGCTCGCGGTATTCGCATCATCGCGCCGATACCGGGTAAAAGTGCCGTCGGGGTGGAAATTCCGAATAATTCCCCTGAAATGGTGAATTTTAAAAGCGTGGTATCATCGGCAGTGTTTCAGAAAGCCCGTCACTCCCTCCCGCTCGGACTCGGAAAATCCATAACGGGAGATGTGTTCATCGACGACCTCGCGAAGATGCCTCACCTGCTTATTGCAGGTGCGACTGGATCGGGAAAGAGCGTCGGGATCAATGTGATGATCGCGAGTATCCTGTATAAAGCGCATCCTTCCGATGTGAAGTTTGTCATGATCGATCCGAAGAAGATCGAACTGCAGCAGTACCGCGGGCTCAGCCGCCACTTCCTCGCAACGTGTCCCGATATCGACGAAGAAATCATTACTGATCCTGCGAATGCGGTCATTGTTTTGAAGAGCCTGGAAATGGAGATGGACATGCGCTACACCAAGCTCGCAAAAGCGGGTGTGCGTCATGTGACTGATTACAACGTGAAGGTAAAGTCCGGAGCGCTCAAAGAGAGCGACACGCTTACGCACTACCGTCTGCCGTACATAGTCGTCATCATCGATGAACTTGCCGACCTGATGATCACCGCGGCGCGCGAAGTGGAGGAGCCGATCGCACGTCTCGCACAGCTGGCACGCGCCGTCGGCATTCATCTCATTGTCGCGACACAGAGGCCTTCCGTGGACGTTCTGACAGGAGTCATCAAGGCCAATTTCTCCGCGAGAATTGCATACCAGGTTGCAAGTCGTATCGACTCGCGGACCATTCTCGATGGGACGGGTGCGGATCAGCTTCTCGGAAATGGCGACATGCTGTATCAGCCAAGCGGCCAGCCAAAACCGGTGCGCGTGCAAAACGCCTTTCTCAGCACGGCCGAGGTCGAGCGGGTGGTGGAATTTATCGCCGACCAACGCGGTTATTTGCGGCCGTATCAGTTGCCCTCCCTTAAAACTTCACGCAAGGGGCAGTCCCGCGAAGATTCGCTTGAGAACGATGAGCTCATACTCGAGGCCGCTCATTTGATCGTGCGCCATCAGCAGGGTTCAGTGTCGCTGCTCCAACGGCGATTGAAAATCGGGTACTCGCGTGCTGCTCGCATTGTTGACCAGTTGGAGATTGCGGGTGTGGTGGGCCCTGCGGACGGAAGCAAGTCCCGCGAAGTTCTGGTAGAGAATGAAGATGAGATTGACACCCTGTTGATGGATTACCGATGACGCGAACAAAGGCAAATCCAGTGGCCACGCGGACCACTGATGTGCGAAGAATGGCACAATGGCAGATCCTCACGGCGCTGATGCTGCTCGGCACCGCCTACGTCGTTGCATATGCCGGGATCACCGCGAAAGAGATCATCGAAAACGTTCAGGAGAAATACGACGACATGGAGGATGCAGTCGTCGTCTTCACCCAGAGTGTACGTTTCAAAGTATCTCGGCTCGAACAACAGACTTCGGGCACACTGTATTTCAAGAAGAAAAACAAGTATCGGATCGAAACCGAACAACGCGTGTTGGTAACCGACGGCAAGACGTCGTGGTCGTACTCGCCGCAGAACAAGCAGCTCGTTGTTAATACTTACAAGGAAGACGCGCGTTCGCTGTCGCCCGAGAACATGCTGCTCCAATATCCACGGGATTATTTCTCGGCCTTGGTCGGGGAAGAAAAGTCGCTCGGCGAATCGTGCTATGTACTGAAGCTCACCCCCAAGGAGGGGAATCCCGCTGCGCGAACAATGAAAATATGGGTAAATAAAAACTGGATTATCCGAAAAATTGAAGCAACCGAATCGGGCGGTACGGTCACGACGTACACGATCAAGGATGTCGCGATAGACAAAGGCATCCCTGATACTCGGTTCGAGTTCAAGGCGCCCTCAGGCACGGACATCATCGATCTGCGATAAGGAAAATCAGCAACAGTCACATATAACCGCCATCCCTGTCACCCGCAATGGAGGAAGTCGACATCCCGACACGTGAAAACTAGTTTCCAGCCCTGGTCCGTCAAAATTTGAAAACGAGAGATTCGTAGGCGTCAGAATTTTGACGCGGAGAGCAAAACAACCATTTTCTTGTCGTTTTGGCCGTATATATCTTTGGCAAGGATGTTGCAGTATCATTTCTGCCCCGATCGTGTCCAGACGCGGGTGAGCGCGGTAAACGAGTGATACGGTTGTTTGGAAAGTACCCGTGCTCTATATTACAAGGCTTCATTTTCTTATCAACGACGCAAAACAATTCAACTGGATTTTCTAAGGAACTAATGTCTCATGTATTCACAGGAGGAACTGAATGAGCAGCGGCTAGGAAGCACACACATCTTCACAGCATGCATCAACCAGTCTATCCCTTCTAATCCATTTCACAATCAGGAGATTTTTCGGATGAAAAAAAGCCTCACCTTGCTCTCCTTCCTGGCTCTCGTGCTCGTCGGCCTGACGGCACAGGCGCAGCTCAGGACGGGGAAGGGCGACTTTTTCAACATCACCCGGAATGTCGAGCAGACACGTGACTCCGTAACGTTCGTTACGGATACCGTTTCGGTGTACGACATGGGCGGTGGTGTTCAGAATTTCATCGATCGCGACTCCGTTGTCATCATGTTCGTGCAGAACAGGTTCAAGATCGTCAACAACATGTTGACGAGTAACCTGTTTGACTACGCAAACGTGCGCATCAGCACGTCGAGTCCGGGCATGACCCTTGGCCGTCAGGCGTATAACAACGTCGTGACAGCAGTGGGTGCAACAGCCGTCTACGGCACCGACAACGCAGTAACCGGTCGATCCATCGGCCTGCGTCCGGTGTATCGCCGCGTCGGCAACATCGCGACCTCGTCCCCCTTCTTCCCGAAAGACCCGAATGTCATTCGTCAGGTGCTCACGTTCCAGGTTCTTCAGCCGACGGGCGCCGGCGACGGTATTCAGCTTCGCAACGTCTACTTCAAACCGAACATCAACAACCTGACCGGTCTTGCCGTACCGCCTGACACGACGAAGGACACCCTTCGCGCGTATCATGTGATTGGTAACGTCGCGAACCTCGCCAACGCTGGCGACGTCGTGAGCCAGACCGATCTCGGTATCTTCCGTCTCCTTCCCGGAACCACGCAGGTTATCGCGTGGGTGAATGACTCCGCGCAGGCCGTCGACGCTGGTGAGTACATCGGCTCCTTCGGTGATTATTCCCGCGGTCGTTATTTCCTCGGCGACGATGGGCTTCCCGTCGCGCAGAGCCAGACTCTTCAGCTTCGTCCGGGCACAACCCGCACGTTCGGCCTCACCACCATTGTCAATCCTGACTATGGAATGATGGTCGACGGCTTCCCGCCCGAGCGCAACCCGATCAAGTTTACAAATCTGTATCAGGCCCTCGCGCCGTACTGGTACAACGAGAATTTCCCGAATGTGTACCCGGCTTTCCCGGGCGATGCAGGAAGCAATCCGAACCCCGAGTTCGGCCAGATTCCGCCGTATCGTGTTGGTGAATACGCTGTGACGCACAATCCGTATCAGCCGGGCCTTGTGTCCTCTGCTGTTGATACCCTTCGCTTCTTCGATGGTTGGGGCAACCGCACATGGGATCGCATGACTCAGCCGAAACTGAAAGCGCTTCTTTACACGAAAAACACCCCGCAGGGCGAAGATGCAACCATCTACCTGAAGGGATACCAGGCCGCCGACGATACTCTTCGTCAGTATGGTCAGGTCGTGTTCCGTCGTCTTGCGTTCACGCATGCTGACGTTGGAAGCAACCCCGGTGGCGTTGAGGACTCCGTCCGCATCGTTGCCGAAGCAACAGTATACTTTGATGGCCAGGGTGGCACACTCCAGGGCCTCAATGCTCTCCCGGATACCTCCGGTGGTTTCCCGAAGAACTACTCCTACAGCATTCGTGCAACGGAAGCTCTTCTTGACAACTCCACACGCACAAGCGTGCAGTGGCAGGTGGATCCGAACCGTGATCCTGTCGATCCGGCAGGCCTCAATCACCTTCCGCCGACGGGATTGAAGATCACCGTTCGTCCGAACATTCCGCGTGTCATCGACATCGAATCGCGTGATGCTTGGAAGAACACAGCCGATCGCCGTTTCCTCCGTATGGACATCAAGGTCTATGACGGTTACGGCAACACGGTTGATGACAACGAGCCGTTCAAGTTCGAGCTCAGCCCGTTTGGTCATCTGACCTTCACGAATCCGCCCAGCACAGTTGCGTACCGTCTGAACGGTACCTTCGATTCGCTCGTTACGTACGTTCCGAACGTGGTCGTGTCCGGTAACCCGGGTGCTGACTCCGGTCGCGTTGCTGCGTATGCCGATCCGAATCGCGGTGCGATGGGTATGGCCACGCGCGTATTCCAGGCTGCAACTGGAAGCAACAACGCAGGTGCATATCGTATCCGCGTCCGCGCCAGCTACACCTTCAATGATCGTTACAGCGATCTTCGCGATCCTCTGAAGTACGATCCGAATCCGGGTCCCGGATTTGCGCACACGTACCTCATCAAGGACGGTTCGCCCAACAACAATTGGGGTGTGTGGTTTGGTCCGGGTACTGGCTACAACGCCAAGCTTGGCCGCCCGACCCTCCAGACAACGGCGATGGATTCCACCGACGTGTACTGGAATGGCGATGACTACTTCTTCTTCCCGGTCAATCCGCGCGTTGAAGTTGTAACCGGCACGGGCGATGCGCTCGTCGTCGGTAGCGTCGGTCCGTTCACCCGTCCGGGTGCGCCGAAGCAGATCTATGACAAGCTGTATGTTCGTTTGACGAACAGCCATGGCGATGCGAAAGACATCGCTCCGTACTTCAATGCGACCGACCGCCAGCAGAACAAGGTGTGGGTCGAGCTTCCGGACAATCCCCCGCTCGTCGACGCGTTCAACGCTGGTCTGACGACGAAGGTGTTCTTCGGTAGCGTGTCGCCGAACGTCGCATGGCGTGGCGCCGGTTCGCCGGTTCCTTACGACAATCCGTCCAACCCCGCTGGTTTCGATCCGGCGATTCCGGTTGGTCTCCCGAACGCGGGTCAGATCCTCAATGCCGAACTCGTGCTGGTGAAAGCCGGCCAGGGTCTTCCCGGCATTCAGGGTGACATCCCTGCGCTTCAGGACTACAACGCGGTGCGTTTCTACCTCCGCGCTCCGAAAAACGTGACGAAGCTGAGCCTCGCCGGAACAGACGTGATCCGTCTCCGCGCGCATCTCAACATCAACACGAACATTCCGAATGTTGGCGACTTCAGCCTTACCAGTGGTTTCGCAGAAGTCAGCATCATTCCTGACGTTGTTCAGAACGTTGAAATCTTCAAGTCGTGGGGCAAGCCGGCCGGAACGCAGACGCCGATGGAAGGCTGGAGCCCGATCACAGCGAACGATGCGTTGGCCGCTTGGTATTCCACCGGTACGCCGCGTGACGCCGCTGAAGGTTCCGAGTTCTATCGCGGATATTTCTTCCGCGCAATCGGTGCTGTTCCTCCGACAACGGGCATCGCGTTCCCGACTCCTCTCGAGCCGGTTAACCGCGGTATCGGTGGCTTCCTTGCCAGCGATGTGAGCCTCGATGGCGATTGCACCGCTCCGATCCCGATGGACACCGTCATGGTTTCCGAGCACAACCAGCAGATGCGTATCATCGCGCGTCTCCTCGACCAGTATAACAACCCGGTCGGTGGTCGTCTGGTGAAGTTCTACATTGAAAGCGAAACGCTTCCGATCACCCTTCCGAAGACCCAGCTGCAGAACAACGCGCAGCGTGGTGGCTTTGGTGAGTTCGGTCGTACTTTCGTTTCCGACGATACTCTCAAGCGTTCCACGATTGGTGATACCGCCACCGCTGGTTGGGTGACTGCATACTATGTCTCCGGCCGCGTTGCACACCAGCTCGTTCGTATTGCCCTTACTCCCGACACCCTGGCTTTCGACCTTTCCCCGAATGGTCGTAACCTTGGTGAAGGCACCGCGGTCGGTGAAAGCCGCCGCGGCTATGCCCCGCGTGTTATCGTGCCGCTCTATCTGACCTCCGGTCCGACAGTGCGCGTGCAGATTTATCCGTACACCGCAGCGGCGACCTCCCCGGTTCCGCTTCCGACGGATCTTATCAGCATGCAGTCGCTCGAGCACGTGAGCATCTATCCTGATTCGCGTGGTGCTGGCTATGCGCCGTATTTCCACGGCTATTCGGCCAACCCGTTCTTTGTTGAGCAGCGTGCGACCCACCTTGGCCGCATGGCGAACTCGAATATCCGTCCGTACATTGTTGACACCCTGAATCTTACGGATGCCGATCCGCAGAGCGTAAACTCGGTTACCGCCGGCCGTACCGTGGCACTTCTTGCCCGCGAGTATGATCGTTTTGGCAACCTGGTCGAACTCCAGCTGAAGCCGCCGTACGATCGCAACAATGTTGGTAACGTCATTGACACCGCCCGCATCAAGTTCCGCGCGTGGGGCCCGAACTTCGGTACCCTGCCGGCACCGTACAATGCACCGGGTGGAACAATCATGCCCGCCGGTTCCTGGACTCGTGATGAGTTCGGTCCGATGCGCAAAGCGCGTTATCGCCACACGCAGATCAGCAATCTGGTCTCGGGTGTGCACATCAACCAGACGTCCTACTTCACAGCACTCGAATTCCCGACGCCGAAGACGGCGGGAACCACGATGTACTTTGAAGCATGGGCTGACGCATGGCCCGATCTTTCCCGTCCGGGCGCAACAGACATCATTCGCGACACCTGCCGCGTCGTGTCCGTGACCAAGCAGCCGACCCGCTTCGACATTCTCCGCGCGGGCCAGGAATATCTGCAGTCGCAGGCCGGTCGTTGGATTGGAGTCGGTGAGCCTGAGAATCGTTCCATCGGTGCTGCGCAGATCGGTCTCCCGGCCGGTGCGGATCCGATCCAGCACGATTTCTCGGCAGTTGGTGTCGACAACATCATGATCAGCCAGGCATACAAGCGCAACGTGAGCAACTCGATGGTCGGTAAGTACCTCGTTGTCAATCCCGACAACGTGCCGGTCGACCGCGATGGTGATCCGCTGTATCTTGACAAAGATGCCACGTCGATCAACCCGAACTTCGAGCGTCATCCTGCCTCGGGTCTCCCCGTGTTCCAGAAGCTCGATGTGTATAACAACCTCAGCCCGTTGACCGCACCGAACAATGCGTTCAACGTCATCAACGACAACATGATCGTGAAGCTCGGGTACACCATTCCTGGCGTCCGCTCGGATAACCCGACCTTCTTCTTCGATATCACCATGGCTGGTGGCGGAAACATCTATGATCTCAATCCGCTTACCACTGCATACGGCACTCTGAACTATCAGGGTATCGGTTGGCACATCGCCGGCGGCCGTGCGCAGAACCAGCGTCCTACCCTCCTTCGCGTGACTCCGATCTGGGAAAACAATCCCCCGACCGGTGGTGCAGCGTATGATCTGAGCAAGTTCACGGGTGTCAATACGCAGCCGGGCCAGACCCGCGTCTACGGCAGCCGCCTGTATGCTGACTCGGTGTATACCTATACCAGTCCCTCGTTTGGTGGTGCAAAGAACAACTCCGTGCGCGGCGAGCTCATGGGTACGTTTACGGATCGCGGCCGTCCGGGTAGCTACGCTCCCCAGACCAACGGCGGTGACTTCGATCGCGTCACCCGTCTCGGCGTCAGCAGCTGGGGTGCAGACGACTATACCATCGCCGGTCTGAATGGCATGGCCCGTACGCGGACCGCCATCGGTGTGTGGGGTGGCCAGGATGCCAATGGCAACCTTTTCAATGGCGACTTCAACCGCCGCGTTCTGACGATCGCCGGTGCCTTTGGTATCAGCAGCGGTACACAGCTGCCGATTGCCCCTGGCGCATTCGTTCGTCTGATTGACTCGACGGCCGAGCAGGTCGTTGACCTTCGCGTTGTCGATCCGACCCTGACTGACAAAGCCGGTCAGATGGTTGACGATACGTGTAGCTACGATCAGGGCAAGTGGACAGTCGTTCGCAAGGCCCAGCGTATTGCGAACAACTTCTGGCATTTGGATGACACCTACTGGAGAGGCGGCGACGGTATTGAGGATGGTATCCTCGGTCCGAACGTCACAGCTCAGTCGGTTTCTGAACTTCCGTATGCTAACAAGGGTGTTCCTTCGCAGTTCGGAAACACCGCACCGGAAGCCGCGGCGACGCGTTCCTTCTTCGGTACGACTGCCTCCCGCAAACTGCTCCACACCTTTGTGGTTGTTCCTTATCGTATCGCCTATCTGTCGATCTTCCCGAGCAGCTTTGATCCTGCCCAGGGTATGTTTGACAACACCCGCCTGCCGCTGGGTATCCTCCCGGTTCAGGCCGACATCGATACCCTTCCGCGCGTAAACCTCGGTATCTATCCCGATGGTATGCATGATGGTAGCGACTGGGAGATGTTCACACGTCTCTATGGTCAGATCCGTCACGGTGCCACCGACGCGATTCCGAATAGCGCCAACACTCCGTATGCGCGTCCGGATACCATCTTCCGCGACTTCCGCTACGTGTACAATGTCACCCCGTACGATCGTTACGGTAATATGAACGCACGAGACACCATGTTCGTGCAGATTGGTGCCCGTTTCACAGATTGGAGCTTCACGAATCTTGAGCCGAGTGGTACGCTCATGATCCGCGGTGGCGGCAACTGGTTCGGTGCCAAACCGATCAATGTCCCGGATGGTCTTGACAATACGAACTTCCGTCAGGATACACTCCGCATCTTCAATCCGTTCCCGCAGGCCAACCTGCGTAACGAATACGTCGGTATCAAGCCGGATGACAAGCGTCTGACGCTTGCTGTTGGCGATCCTGGTCTCCTGAAGATTCCGCATGGTCTCCTTCCGGCCAATGTCGTCTCCAGCCGTCCGGTCTGGGTGAAGCAGGCCTTCGCGCCCGCACCGTTTGTGCTTAGCACAACAACGGCCCAGAACCGTACTCTCTTCCGTCTCGACCGCACAGCCGGTTGCCAGCCGCCGAACAGCCTTGCCGACGATATCCTTCGTCTGCAGTGGACCCCGTCGCGCTGGAACAACGTGCCCGGCAAGAACAATCCGAATGACACTGTGAAGTACGAATGGTACGGAATCATTGACAGTGTTGGTACCGGTGGTACTGGTCAGCTCGTCGTCAGCATGCTCTCCGACAATCTCGGAGTCAGCCCGACCCTGACTGTGCCCGGCGACCAGCTCCGTGCTCTCCTGTTCCGCCCGAACGTACAGCCGCAGCCGAACAACGATAGTCTTGTCATGCGCGTGAAGTGGTTCGTCCGTGCCTTCAACAAGGCCGGTCTCGAAACGTATTCCGATACCGCGGGTGCGACGATCCGGAACAATCCGCCTCCGACCCCTGCTCTTATCGTCTCCATCAACCGTGCTCCGGAAAATCCGCCGACAGCGGTGCAGCCCGTCGACAACGCCACGATTAGTGCGCTTGGCCCGACATCGCAGCCCGTTCCGGTGATCTGGACCGCCGCCTCCGACCGCAACATCAATAAGGGCATCCTTATCGGTGGCTTCAAGGTCTACAACGGTGGATCCCAGACGTGGATCGACGATCCGTCAGGTCGTACTGTCGATACGCTTACCTACATGTGGGTTGGCGAAGTCGTTCGTACCTTCCCGGCGGGTAAGGGTGCCCCTGTTGGTACCATCATCGTGAAAGACGCCGGTTCGACGCCGGGCACCCAGCTCACCGCAAGTGATCTTGATGTCCTGTTCGCCGGTTTCGATACGAATCCGAGCAGCACAAGTGCAGACTCCGTCATCATCCGTTGGATGGTGTATGTGAAAGACTTCAACCAGACGGATAACCTCCCGATGGAAGATGTCACCTTCCGTTATGATCCGAATGGCACCATCCGTCCGGATACAGCTCTGTGGAGCCGCTTCGGCTGCCGTCCGCACGAGCTCGCCAGCCGTTGGTTCAACCTGAATCTCACCAAGCTCGACAAGGGCGGAGTGGAAATCAGCGCGACCGCAGCTGATCCTGACATCGACAAGATGGTCGGTGAAGAAGTTGAATTCACCCTGACTGCGAAGGACGCGAATGGCAACATCATCCGCGACTGGAACATCAAGGGTGTGCCCGTGACGCTCACGCTGAAGGGCTCAACTGCCAACACCGATAGCAGCTCCCGCAGCTGGAATGCTGATCAGCTCGGCTACACCTGGGCTGTCATCACCAATAACGGAACCAACCTCACTCAGGCCGGTCCGAATGACTTCGTGATCGATCCGTCTGCCTTTGTTGACGGCGTTGCGAAGATCAAGGTCACCCATACGAAGGCCGAGCGCGGCATCCAGATCGATGTCAGCCCGATCCTCGCGGGTCTCAACCAGACCTCTGCAAAGATGAACTTCAACGTCGGTGGTATCACAAACTACCTCGTCGAACTCACCTCCGCGCAGAATCCGGTTCCGAGCAAGGTTTACAAGATGCGTCTCTACGAAATCATTGTGTCGCCGCGTGACCGCTTCTTGAACGTGTCGAACGCGCAGATCCAGACGAAGTTTACGGCCCGCTTCCCCGGCGAGTTCGATAACACTATCCCTGGCCTGTCCGACATCTTCAGTGGCTCGGTCTTCATCACCGGTCCGACCAATTACTTCGTGGCATCGCGTATCGCGCGTGTTAAGGGTGCACAGGAACTCCAGTGGATCCGCGCGTACAATGAAACCAACCCGGCCATCAACGGCCAGACTGATTCGTACGAAGTCCTCGATCACGCTCCGAACACATTCCCGCTTACAGCTCCGGCTGATGCGACTGTGCTCAAGCTGATCACGGCCCTCCAGACCGAGACCTTTACTTGGACCAAGGCAGTGCCGCAGGATCCGTACACCGATATCGTCGTGTCGGCCCTCAAGCCGAACGAGAAGTTCACGGATGTCGTCCGCTACAACGTGGTCTTCGTTGACAGCACAAGCCTCACCCGCGCCGAAAGGTTCGAGTCTGATGGTCTTGGTATGGACGCGAAGTTCACATCCAACCACGGTCAGCTGCAGAGCCTCGTCTACAAGATGTCGGGCACGAACAATACGCGTCAGTACTCCATGTACTGGTTCGTTGAAGCGTACGACGACCTCTATACGACGAAGAGCACGCCGCCGAACGCGGACAACCGCCCGGGTTACCTCCTGACCATCGTCATCGACAAGATCCTCGGCAACGAGACTGTCGCGACACCGAAGGAATTCGCTCTTGGTCAGAACTACCCGAACCCGTTCAACCCGACAACAACCATTTCCTACTCGCTGCCGAAGTCCGCTCCGGTGTCCATCGTGGTCTATGACCTCCTCGGCACCCCGGTGAAGACGCTCGTCAATGAGACCAAGGACGCTGGTTCGTTCAAGGCCACATGGGATGCCACAAACGATCTTGGTCAGCAGATGCCTTCTGGCAACTATATCATCAAGATGGTGGCTGGCGACTTCACGCAGACTCGCAAGATGACCCTGCTGAAGTAATCCACTTCGACCTGAGAAGATTCGTCTTCAAAGGGAAAGCGCCCCGCCTCGGCGGGGCGCTTTCTTTATTACCGGGTCAACAGTAGATTCGAAATATGGATCATTCTCTCGACCTCCTTACGCAACTTGTCAATACACCCTCCATCACAGGCGAGGAAGCTGCGGTATCAGTGCTGCTCGAAAACTACTGCAGAGCACGTGGTGATGATGTAATTCGTCAGTATGTGAGCGATTCTAGGTGGAATCTTTGGGTCAATTGGCAGGATAATCCCCACGCGGCTTTTTGCACCCACTTGGACACAGTCCCGCCCCATTTTCCAGCGCGTAGTGAAAATGGCTACCTCTTTGGTCGAGGAGCATGCGATACCAAAGGAATTATTGTGGCTATGCTTGGTGCGGGAGATCACCTCATCGCAGAGGGAAAACGATGCTCGTATCTGTTCGTTGTTGGAGAAGAAACAGATAGTGTTGGCGCTAAACACGCGGCTGCATCCGGGCGTAGCGCCGGATATATTATCGTTGGAGAACCAACGGACAATACATTTGTCTCCGCACATAAGGGTGTATTCTCATATGAGCTCACTGTTGAAGGGATCTCGGCTCATTCTGCATATCCCGAGTTTGGGCACTCGGCTTTACATGAGTTACTGGATGTGATACAGGATCTTCGTACTGCATCTTGGGGACATGACTTTGTACTGGGAGATTCCACAATAAATGTGGGTGTTTTACAGGGGGGAATTGCACCAAATGTCCTTGCACCTCGTGCAACTGCCCGAATCGTTCATAGACTTGTAGATTCTCTGGAGCGACGTAAAAAACAAGTCATGGATATCGTTGCAGGAAGGGCTGAGGTCAACATAGGTGCACAAAATGAACCACAGCATATGTATGTCCCAACCGGTTACCAAAGCAAAGGCGTCTCTTTCGGAACAGATGTTCCGTACCTCCGTACTATTGGTACGCCTATCCTCTTAGGACCAGGTTCCATACATGACGCGCACACAAATTCAGAAAAAATTCGACTTTCTGACATTGATACGGCGATCATGCTCTATACGGAACTTTATCACATTCTTGAAACGGACGGTGACTTGTGAATGAAGAAATGCCCATCTTGGCGCTCATAGGTTATGGAAGGATGGGAAAGGAAATAGAAGCTGCAGCTAGGACGGCAGGCTTTAAGATTGCAGTTATCATCGACCAGCTGCACGATGCAGACGCAGGCGATGTATCACAAGCAGATTTATCTTCCGTTGATGTGTGCATTGATTTCTCCTCGCCGGATGCTGTCGTAGCGAATACTGCTCTATGTGCTCAAGCAGGGAAAAACATTGTTGTCGGAACCACGGGATGGGAAGATAGTTATGGTGAAGTATCCCGGATCATTGAGGAACATGGCATTGGTTTAATCCACGCAGCCAACTATTCGGTCGGTGTGCGAATTTTCACGAAACTCGTCGAATATGCATCCTCTCTTCTAAGAGCGTACGAGCAATATGATGTGGCAATTCAGGAGACACATCATGTTGCAAAAAAGGATGCCCCCAGTGGAACAGCGTTGTGGCTCGCTCAACTGATTATGAGGACTCTTCCGCGAAAAACCATGCTTTCAACGGAGCGTCCAGATAGAGCACCAAACAAGAACGAATTGCTAATATCATCGAGCCGTGTTGGTTTTACACCAGGGGAACATGTGGTTGTATTGGATTCACAAGCGGACACAATTGCCCTAAAGCATACCGCTCGAGGACGACAGGGATTTGCCGAAGGGGCGCTTTTGGCAGCGTCGTGGATACATGGAAAACAAGGAATATTTTCAATCGAGGAAATGTTTGATGACATCGAATCCATTTAAAGGACTTGGTACTGCTCTTGTGACTCCATTCACGCGAAGTGGTGATCTTGATGTGGACAGAATCGCAAAGTTAGCAGAGCGACAAATTGACGGCGGTGTAGATATGCTGGTTCCGTGTGGAACAACCGGCGAAGCTGTCACTTTGTCAACGGAAGAATACCGCGTCGTTGTTGATACAGTTGTGAAAACGGCCGCTGGACGAATCCCGGTCGTAGCAGGCGCAGGTTCGAATTCGACCAGAAAAACGATCGAAACTGCATCTCTTGCTGCATCGCTCGGGGCTGATGCCGTGCTTGTTGTGACACCGTATTACAACAAGCCGAGTCAGGAGGGAGTGTTCCAACATTATGAAGCGCTGTGCAAAGAGGTAACCATTCCGGTGATTATCTACAATGTGCCAGGTCGCACTGGGTGCAATATGACTGCTGACACGCAGCTACGGATTGCGCAGCTACCGAATGTCGTTGCAACAAAGGAAGCGTCTGGAAATCCGGCCCAGATAATGAACCTCATGCGGAGACGCCCGGAAGGATTCCACGTGTTATCGGGCGACGATAATCTTGCACTCCTATTAATCGCTGCTGGTGCCGATGGAGTGATCTCCACTGTTTCAAACGAAGTACCGGGAGAGTATGCGCGACTCGTACACGATGCCTTAGCCGGCCGCTTTGATGCAGCGAGGGAGATGCATTACAAGCTACTTGAGTTGATGGATGCGAATTTTATTGAATCGAATCCAATTCCGGTAAAATCCGCGATGGCACTCATGGGCTTGCTCGAGGAATCGTATCGCCTACCTATGTCTTTCCCACAGGATTCGACCCGAAATACACTTCGGATCGTTTTAACTGAACTGGGACTTCTTTCATAGAAAATGTCTCATCCAGCAGTTCGTATCCCTCATCGGCTTACACCTGGGGCTTGCATCGGAATAGTAGCACCAGCCAGTCCTCCGTTGCATCGTGATAAAATTGAAAAGGGGATCGAGTATCTTCTGCTCCTGGGTTTCAGGGTGGCACGAGGTGCAAGTATCGATAGTTCGGAAGGATATCTCGCCGGCACGGACGAACAGCGCGCTGCTGATATAAATGCCATGTTCGCTGATCCCGCCGTGGATGCGATTATCTGCCTCAGGGGCGGTTATGGGAGTGGGCGGATACTGCGGTTGCTCGATTATGCAACAATTCGACGGAATCCAAAAATCTTTGTCGGATACAGCGACATCACCGCACTTCATGCCGCCTTATGGACGAAATGCAGGTTGCTCACCTTTGCCGGCCCGATGGTCGCGGCTGATTTTTGGAAAGGGATGGACGAAGTTACCGAGCATGCCTTCTGGCCACTGCTCACAAAGCCATTTTCCCGCTACCGTTTGTATCATCCGGCATTGACGCCTGGAGCATGCTGTCTGGTTCCTGGGATCTGTGAGGGCACCTTGCTCGGAGGGAATCTCGCGGTATTGATGACAGTAATCGGAACCCCATACGAGCCCAAGTGGGAACATTCGATACTCGTGTTAGAGGATGTTGGTGAAAATGTGTATAAAATTGACCGAATGTTATCTCATCTGTCCAATGCAGGCATTCTGAAGCGCATCGGGGCTCTAATATTCGGGCGTTTCACAAACATTCCTGAAGACGGGACGTCGCGCGAGCTCGAGGAGGTTCTGCGTGAATTTTCTTCGCCCTTGGGCATCCCTACAGTCTGTGGACTTCCTGTGGGACATGATAATCCAAAAATCACCCTTCCCATGGGTGCGCGCGTTCGTTTGAACGCACATAAATGTCTGCTGCACGCAGTCCATCCTGTCGTGGCATGACACGACGCCGAGCATTGGAAAAGCGAAGCCGTCGACCTACTTTTGTCTGCACGTTTCACTATTCCGCTACGGGCACATGAAACTCCTCGTTACAATACCTGTCTACAACGAAGAAAAAGCTCTCCCGGTCAGCATCCCGGCTCTTCACGCCTTTCTTGGAGCGCAGCTCTCCGATTTTGATTGGCATATCGAAATCGCGGACAACGCGTCGATCGACAGGACCCCTGAAGTATCCCGCGAACTAGTATCGGGATTCAATCGGGTCCAGTATCGCCGCCTTGAACAAAAGGGCCGAGGCAGGGCCTTGAAACAATCCTGGATCGGTTCGGATGCAGACATCTGCAGTTACATGGATGTAGATCTGTCAACAAATCTGGAATCTTTTCCACCCATGGTACGTGCGCTGGCACATGGAGGCTACGACATCGGGACAGGGTCACGCTTGATGAAAGGTGCCAACACCGTTCGAAGCTTCAAGCGTGAGTTCATTTCTCGGACATATAATGTGATGGTGAAGGCGGTGTTCTTCACGCGATTTTCTGACGCACAGTGCGGATTCAAGGCTGTCACGCGGCGGGTGATTGATACTTTACTCCCTGCAATCGAAGACAACGTCTGGTTTTTTGATTCCGAACTACTCATCATCGGCGAGAAATGCGGCTATAAAATATTTGATGTACCTGTGAAGTGGATTGAGGATCTCGACACACGCGTGAAGATTGTCCGTACTGCCGTGGATGACATCAAGGGTCTCTTGCGGGTGAGAATAAACTTCTGGCAGGGAAAATACCGCCCGCTTCGGAAGCGCTGATTCCTCGCTGCTTCAAGGAGTAGCAGCTTCATTCTGGTTCCGGATGCGAACAGTGCATTCGAATAAATGAAAAAAAATACTGGTGGCATTGTTGAGACTGTCGGGATCCGCAGCAAGGCATTGGGGATTCTGAAACAGTATCGAATCTACTTGCCTCACGCCTATGCAACCTCGCGTATGTCATATCCGGTTCTTTACCTGTTCCGAGGACATGAGAGAGAATGGACGAATCCCTATGAAGACACGACTCGGGGCGGACGTTCCATCGTCGATACCCTCGATGAGCTGATTGCGTCCAGAGCAATCACGCCTATGCTCGTCGTGATGCCCGGTCTTTCATCTCAGGACAATTCGATTCCAGGGCTCGGCGTGGATATGCGGGCACCTGAACTGGCACGTTATAAAAAGGGCATCGGTACAGGACGCTTCGCGTCCTACTTTATCAACGATCTAATCCCGCACGTCGAACGGCGATTTCGTGCAGTTCCTCGGAGGTCACAAAGAGCCGTTGATGGGTTTTCACTGGGAGGATGGACGGCAATGCTTTGCGTTGCACGCAACCCGCATCTTTTCGTATCTGCAGGATGCTACGATGGAACCCACATGTGGCGTGCTCTTGTCGATCCACGCCCTGAAACAAAGGGCATAGATGCCGCGTGGATGACACCCGAATTTTTCGACCCTGTGTTCGGACGTCCAAGGGATGTTGAGTTCATGAAAAAATGGAATCCAACAGATATCATCGCCACGGCACGCGGGGAATCCTTGCGATATCTGAAATCCATGAGTTTCCATGTACAATCGGCTGCCTTTGATGGCCAGAAGGGGAACATCGATCGGGCTGAACACTTTGTCGACGTTCTTAAGAAAATCGGAATATCGAATTCATTTCCCACGGTGGTACTCGCAAGAAACGCCGTTCATTCCTGGAGATTCGCGGACATGCACATGCGGCAGACACTTCCGCGACACGCTCTCGCCTTCCGATCTGGAGATTGATGGCGCTATGTCTGTCACGCCTTCGGACCGTCGTATGATTCTCCGAGGCGATCAGTTCAGCGGCTCTTCTTCCGAAATATCCAAAGGAGCTTCCTAACAAAAACACGCGTCTTCACTTCCCGATGCGCGCATACTGTCGACAGTTTGACGCAATGAAGGTGTCAAAATGACAGGGGTGTCGAGATACCGACGAAAAAATTGCGTCCTTGATGGAAATGGGAGAGTCGCCACCCAAAATCAACCCGGAACACAAGTAGGATTCGGTCGACAGAGAATCCTGCCTCGTACATTGGGACGGTGCTTTGTAAAACAGGCACTGTTTGATACATCCGCGACTCCGAACGCAAGTCCGTCCAGCCCGCGGAGGCGAAAACACGCAAACCAAAACCGCTGCTCTCTAGAAGTGGGATGTGCAGCCAACGGAAGATCTGATCACCGAAATCGTTCTCGAGAAATAATGTCAGGCGCCTATCCCCGCCGAATTCACGTGGCTGCAGTGTTCGGAATCTCCACGAATCAGCCAAATAGGGCACGCTGCCTGTGAGTGACAGAATCCTCTGGGTTGGGACGCCACCAGAGCTTGTGGCGGCCGAAAGCCGATAGCTTAGTGCACCAAAACGGTCGAGGTCGAATGAACCGTTTAACGAAAAGGACAGAAACCAAAATGAAGACGCCGTGCCGCTGAGATCCATTACGCTGTATTCGTATCTCAGCGTGGGCACATGCCGACGCATTCCAAAGCGGCGAATCTCACCGGCATTGTCGAAGAGAAGCCTGTCGTCGAAACTGATGGCCGCGCCGAACGAAGTGATGGTTCCGTCGTTCACTGGTGGATTGGGCCGGTAGTTCCAGGATCTGCGCGCGATACTCCATTCAGTACTCTTCGGGACACTAAAGTACTTCTGATGGATAACAGTCACGGTAAGAGGGAGAAGCAGGAGCGGATCGGTGCTGATTGAGCCGCTCACACCCATCGTTCGGAAATAATCCTTGTCATCGTATTTCGTAAAGAGATTCGAAACAGTGGTATTAAACTCTGAGAGCATGCTCGTGCCCTCGTCTATTGGCGCAAGACGGTCGAATCCTCCAACCCGGAGAGTGAGACGGTCGGCAGGCTCGACAGCAAATTCTGCATCCCACTTTAGTTTCGAATCTTGGAAGCCGTATCCGAAGCCAGCCCGAATTCGCTCGAGTGTCGTGATGGGACGAACGACGGACGTGCTGAATGCAAGAGCATGACCCTCGACTCGATTGAAGTGATAGAGACCGAGAAGTCCAGGCAGAGTCACGCGGGTTCTGTCATATACGAGTGACTTCCCAAAGATGGCATCCGTGAGCGCGAAATCGTTCCGCGTCTCGTCGAATATAGCTTTCATGCTATCCGCGCGCCTGTAGGCATCCAACTCTTGGTCCGAATTGATGAGCTTTTGATTCATGGACCAATACAGAGAATCCCGTTCATCCGCTTCTTTCAGGACCTTGATTCGAGTTCGGTCGAAAACGGTCTCTGTGCTGTCGTCGTTGATCACGTAATCCTGCAATACAGAAAATCCGTCGATTCTCATCTTCAGGTTGACAATCATCGAAATTTCCACGGATGCATCCACCACGACATCGGTCGGCATCCAGAACGAGTTTTCAAACAGGCGGAAATTCTGGCGGAAACGCAAATCTTTGAAGAAGGTGGGTTTTGCCGCCTGGTTCAATCGCACATCAACCATGGCGAGAGCAAAGCTACCATCTGCGATATACAGTGTTCCTTCAAGTAGCGGATCGTTCTCGTTCAGAGGTTTTATGGTGATCACATGCAGGCGTGCACCGTCCAGAAGTGTCGTGCCTGTGAGTGTATAATCATAGTTGCGAAGCCCTGCGTTGGATATCGGTCCGACAACCTTGGCTCTGTCGCTGAGTTGCAGCAGATCGCTTGAAAAATCAATGATGAAGAACGAGCTTATCAGAATATTCGAACGGGATGGAATGGTTGCCGTCTGCTTGCGTGCCTTGATGATTTCTTTGTAGCGGTCTGGGCGGGCCCAGAACGCATCAGTTTGAGTTTCTAGAATAGCTGTCGCTCCACTGTCGGAGAATTGAGCCATGCGAGCGTTGCCCGCACCCACATCCACAATTCCGCCGTCGAGTTTATCTATCATGACAACAAGTTTTGAGTGGGATGTGAGACGATAATTTAGCAGGCGCTCCTTGCGACGTTCCTTGCTTTCAATGGCTTGTTTGATAATTGCGAGCGCGGGATTGTCGCCTGGGGTGACGACAAATTCGGGCATCTCGATCCGACTCTCGAGGAGATGAAATGTCAGTTCCAATGGCGATCCAAGACTCTCGACCACTTTCCTTTCACTCGTGTACCCGATATAGCTCGCGATAATGACGTGTCTGCCCTTATCGAGATGGAGGGTAAACCGTCCCTTGCGGTCAGTAGTACTTCCCGTGGCCTCGCCTTCGACACGTACTGAGGCGAATTGCAGGGGCTGACCGCTTCCCCTTTCGAGCACGACGCCAGTCACAGTGGTTTGCGCAAGGGCTGCAGAGGAGAAGAGTAACACGAAGGCGAGAAGGCGCATCAGATATAACTGTAGGTGAAGGTGGTTCAACTCATTCGAGAAAGAACGACGTCTACGAATAACCATACGGGCGGTTTCGTAATGATACAAAATCCGTCGAAGGCATTGTACTCTTGCTGAAATTATTTGCCTACTGGTTTTTTTTCCAAATTGCGGGGAGTTTTCCTCGATCATCGATGAGACATCACATGAAAAGACAAGCACCTCCGTTTTCAGTCGAACGACCCGCCATCCCGATCGTCATCGTGATTCTCATACTACTCGTGATGTCGACGCGTATCGCCGGGCTGCTTCTCGCACAGACTCGTCTTTGGGGCATTAACATCCTGGCTGCGATGGATTGGTTTAGCGCGCTGTTTCTCACCGCTCCAATGCTGCTCCTTTTCCATCCAGCAGTGTACAAACGGTTGCACGGCACGATAGATGGTCGTGGCCGCAGCGAAAGCACCGTTTTTTGGATCATAGCAGGAGTTTTGCTTCTTGGTATAGTGCTGTTTCCTATGAAGACCTTCTTCTACGGCGATGGGAATAACATAGTTCCCGAGGTGTACAAGCTCGGCCAGCAGGAATCATATACAAGCGAGATTCTGAACAATATCCGATCAGCTCCAATTGCAGGGACTGCCATCGTGTTCATCGCGCGGTCTACACCCTGGATCCTGCACACAGTAGGCTTGTCGATGCCGGAAACCAGCACCTTTCCCTTCCATATCCTGTCTGTCGTGCTGGCGATAGCTGCTATATTGGCTCTGTGGTGGATTCCGTCAAAGGAGCGCCGGTTGCCGCTCCTGATGATCGTACTTGGGAATGCGGGCACCTTATTTTTTTTCGGGTATGTCGAATTTTACACACCGGTGTATGTCTGCACGCTCATCTATCTCCTCCTTGCTCTCCGCGCGTTGGATGGCGGATCAGTGTGGCCGGCCGTCTTGGCATGTATTGCCGCCTGCGGGGCTCACTATTCGACGATCGCCCTTCTGCCCTCGTTGCTGTATCTCCTCCTCCATTCGTCGCGTAGCGGGCCTCCCAGACGGATTTTGTCCAAAACTCTGATATTGGGTTGTGCGGCAATTCTAGTGCTCGGAATTTCCGTGTACTGGATTTCGGGACTGTGGAAGCAGGATGGACGGATTGTGATCCCGGCGATAACAATGACATCTGGTGCGGGTGACCAGAGCTACACGCTGTTGTCTCTTGCCCATTTGTCGGATCTTTTCCAACTTCCACTTTTGATGGCACCTGCGTCCTTGTTCTATCTCCTGCTTCGACGTATCTGGTTGCGGAAAACGGAGGGGGAGGGCTCTCCCGCGGTACAATTCCTGGGACTGGCATTCTTTTTTTACAGCATGTTTCTTGTATTCGCAAATGCAGGGTTTGGATGGGCAAGGGATTGGGATTTGGCAGCGCCTCTTGGCGTGTTCCTTTCGTTCCTTGCCTTTCACCTTGTAGTACATGACTACCCTGACAGGCGTGGTCCGGTCAACGCCCTGGCCCTCCTTTCCATGATAGCTGTCTTTCCTTGGATTGTGGGAAACGTGTCGACGGAATCATCAACCCGGCGATTCGAGGACATTGTGGAATTGGATTCCGAGAGCATGTATGCCGATTACGCACTGAGCGGGTTTGAAACTCTACGAAAACACTATCTGCACATCGGAGATTATCAGAACGAATTGCGAATCGAGAAGCGCATGATAGAGCGGCTTGGATACGCTGAACACTACCGACTGTTTCTCTCGACTGTGATGGTTGAGACATCGAAAAATCCGTTGGTGTTCACTCCGCACGCACGATGGATGCTTCAACACCTGTCCTCGGACGCTGAGAGGTTGCGACGGCGTGGAATCAGCCGCGATTATGCTATCACGATGCAGGGTATCGATTCGTTGGCCGCTGCGGTAGTCTACCAGTCGTATTTTCAGCAGGCTCACCCTGCACTGATGGACGTAGTGTCACGCATTGAGCACCGTTATAACTTGCGGGCGGCTGCGAGCATCGTCCGAGGAATGGATGCATTTTCAGCGGAGGATTACGATCGTGCGGAGAGGGAAATAGGAATCGCTGCCCGTTCGGGATTTGGCACAGGGAAGCTCGCCGCTCTGCGCTGCAATGCACTGTTGATGCTCGGTCGTGTGTCAGAGGCGGAGTCGGAATACAGGCATGCATGTACAGAGTACCCCAAGGACTCGGAACTGCGGTTCTTAATGGGATATGGGTATCTCGTGCTTCGTGATCCACGCGGAAAAACACTCCTCGAAGAGGCGCTCCGATTGTCGCCTTCAGACCAGCTCCGGACGCAAATCGTTGACTTGCTCACACAGTTAAGCACCTCGACCGCACGCTGAACTTTTTCAACCACTCGGGCGTTCCATCAGTATCCCCCTGTGTCAACGCACTTGTATGACCTACACAATCCGCAGGTTTGCATCTTTTTAACCATCACTTCGTCGTGCCCTCGACGGCTTGTGCAGTTATTACGTCTCTCAGTGTTTCAAGAGACATTCGTTTCTCATGCTCAACAGCGACTTACGGCGAATCCCGGCACGACTCACCTTTCCAGTAACCCGGCTGCAATCAATCATGGATTCGTGACGGAATCCTGCTTGAGCGTACGGCCAACGTAAAGGCCCACATCCACCGGACGATCGTAGAAAACGGCCCGTCGTTGCGAGTGCTCCACATGGAATCCAACAGCTCGAAGCCCCTCAATGAAGGGTTCTGCGATTCGTCGATTTGGTTCGGCAATAATAAAACATCCCTGTTCTGATACCGCCGCACGAAGGAAATTCAATGCCGGTTCGATCATGCGTCTTTCGTACACAATGTCCGATGCAAGCACAACTTCCCAGCGCCGCGACGGCGCCGAGCGGTAATCCAGAAGGATAAAATCCGCCTCACTTCCTGACGCGTTGCAGGCATGATTCAATTCCGAAGCCAGAAGTGCATCGTTGTCGTAATCGGAAAATGTCACGGTAGCTCCGGTCCGGGATGCGATAATGCCTGGCAGGCCTAGACCACAGCCGATTTCCAAAACGTTACGTTGCGCAGTCAGCTCGGGATGTTCTGCGATGTACTCGGCGAGAGCTATCGAAGAGTGCCAGAGTTCCGCCCAGTAAGGGAGTCTTTCATCTCTACGAAATTCGTCTTCGGTGATACGGTCGATAAGTTCGTCCATGCTCTGCGCCGTGGTCAGGCTTAAGGTGTGCCCCGCCAGGTGAAGCTCGAACTGGCGAAGAGGGAAGCGCTGTGAGAGCAGGGTCGTGAGGGTGGTGGGGTCCCGGTGCACGGTATCAGTTACGGTTCCAGATGGAGTCGTTTAACGGCTCCCGCGTTGTTCCTCGAAGTACTTTGCCATCAGACTCCCGAGCGCCACGGACAGGAGTTTTGCATCGGATGTATCGGATCGCGAAGCAATAAGAATCGGAGCCGTTCCACCGACAATCACGTGCGACAGGCGATAACCGGCAAAATAGGTTGTGCTTTTCGCGAGAGCGTTTGCCGTATCGATGTTTGCGGCAACGAGAATGTCGGCCTGGCCAGCGACAGGTGAATCGGTTCCTTTAATCGCGGCGGCTTTGCGGCTCACTGCAACATCGAGTGCGATGGGTCCTTCCACAATGCAGCCTGGGATCTGTCCTGTCCGATTCATTTTTTGAATGACGGCTGCATCCATCGTCGCGGCGACATTGGGATTGATGGTCTCGGATGCTGCAAGAATCGCCACGCGGGGCATCTCATTCCCTAGAGCATGTGCAACAACGACGGCGTTACGGAGGATCTCGACCTTTTGCTGTATGGTCGGCTGTAATGTCACCCCACCATCGGTGATCATGACCAGACGAATTCCGTCCTCGTCCGGATATTCGAACACGAAAGTATCACTGAGCAGACTTCCCGCGCGAAGTCCGGTCTTTCCGTTCAGCACAGCGCGCATCAGCGTTGGTGTATTTACTCCGCCCTTGAGGAGAATGTCGGCCTCGCCGTTCCTTACGATCGCGACTGCACGTTCCGCGGTGGCGGTCTCGTCGACCGCTTCGACTATTTCGTAATTCTGGATCGGAAATTCGGGATAATTATCCGCAGCGGTCTTGCGAATGATGTCGGGATTACCGACAAATACGGGTGTGCCCAATCCGAGATCCACACATTCGATCCCTGCATGGAACGCTGCTTTATTCTCTGCCCCGGCTATCGAAACGCGGCGCTTCGGAAGTGTGCGCACACGGTCGAGCATCTCGTCAAAACTCCTGATGCCCTTGGTTGTGGGGCCCTCGGGCAATTCGAACCGTTCGTGCACTTCGATACGCAGAGGTTCAGCCGCGAACGATTGGCCACGACCAAATGCCTCGTGGTGCAGCGGCGCATCGGTTCCCCCCCATTCATCGATGGCGCGCATCCAGGCTTCGGGAGTACATTGATTGAATGCGGCAAATGCGCCTAGCAGTACCGTCGCGTCAAGACCCTTTCCTTCACCCGCGATGTCTCGAACAGGCAGCATATGGAATGAGCCGTGGACACTGGCAACCAAGTCTTCGATGTTTTCGGGGTACGGGACCGATTCGGTGATGCCTGCAGGCATTCCGATTTTCTCATCATTGACAATGACTGCCACGCCGCTCTTCCCCATCGGAAGATGCCGAAGCGTTTCCATGCGTTCGAGTGACAGAATAAAATCTGCTTCACCCTGTCGGATGGTTGGAGAGTAAATTTTCTCACCCCACCGAATATGACACGAGACGCTTTCTCCATGGTTTTCTGAGTATTGCAGCGTGCTCATTTTTACATCGTACCCAGCATGCATTGCGGCGAGACTCAACAATTCGCCGGCGTCGAGGACGCCCTGTCCTCCGACACCGCAGAGGATTACGTTGACTGTATTCATTGTCGGTTGTGCGATGAATGTTGGGAACTGTGTAGGCGCGTTATTTTAGATCTGGCTTATGATAACCGAGACGCCCTCGGCTGTCAGCTCCTCGCGGAGGGCCTGCTCGATTGACGGTTCGTCGTCGGGAAGAACAGTCCGGATCCGCTTTACACCGACTCCTTCGCAGAGTTTGCGGTAATCCACCTCCGGAGCGACGGAAGCTGCCGCTTCATTGCTTGGTGTTGCGAGGATACACACCGTCGCCGTCCCCCGGTTCTGCACGATATTCGCTAAGGCGGGTAGGCCTGAGTGCATGAAGGTGGATCCAGAAACGACCGCGACAGTACGTTGTGCAATGGATACCCCTTGCGCTAATGACATTCCGAAGGCGACGCTCATGCTGGCGCCGATGCAAAAACATGCGTCCATCTCCTGTGGATCGGCGGGAGGCAACTCTCCAGGATTAAAACACCCGATGTCTCCCACAACTTCAAGCTTCATCCGCTGGAATACGTTCATAAGACCGCGATGGGCGCAGCCGAGGCACAAGGTCGATTGACGTGTAGGGAGCTGCACAGGTTCGGATGTGAGCCCGTGAGCGACAGCACCTTCCGCTGAAAGTCCACGGGCTACGACATCCGGGGTCAGTTCGCCCGTCCGGGGAAACACCTCTTTCCCGATTACGCCGATGCCCATTGCGCGTATCTGCTCCTCGAGAAAGGGATCCAATTCTTCGATCACATAGAGCCGCTTCACGAGACTGGCGAAGTAAGAAATGAGCTTGTGTGGAAGCGGATGAATCATTCCCAGCTTGAGAAAGGATGCATCGGGCAGCACTTCTTTCGCGTACACATACGAGATTCCGCTTGTGATGATACCCACATCCGGTGAACCGACGTCAATTGAGTTCAAATCAAAAGCCTGATTCGCCCACGATTCGATGACAGAGAGCTGCTTCTCGATATGCTCATGTCTGTTCATACCCTCACGCGCGCTTCGTGGCGCCTTCAAACCGCGTTGTTTCGCGCTGCCGCCGAGCGCCTCTTGCAGCGAGCAGATACCACGCGTATTGCTGAGGCGTGTCGTGAGTCGCACGAGTACGGGAAGGTCGTGTTTTTCACTGAGAGAAAATGCCAGCGTAATAAATTCTGAAATCTCCTGCGCTTCCGATGGTGCGAGCATCGGGATTTTGGCTGCACGGGCGAAATGCCGCGTATCCTGTTCGTTGATCGAGGACAGCATCCCGGGATCATCCACTGCTGCGATGACCATGCCGGCATTCACACCGCTATAGGCGGAGGAAATGATGGGATCGGCGGCGATGTTCAGTCCGATGTGCTTCAGGACTGCAAGTGCACGGCTCCCACCTTGTGCTATTCCCAAAGCAACTTCGAGCCCGACTTTTTCGTTGGGCGCGCGTTGTACGCGAAGAGGCGCCAAGTCGTCAGCCGCCTGGAGGATATCACTGATAGGGGAGCCGGGAAACCCAATGGCATATGCTGCGCCTGCTTCATATGCGCCGCGTGCCACGGCCTGGCTTCCAGTGAGAAGCGCGTGTGTTCTCATGTGTAATCCTACGGAAAAAAATGTCTGAATCGAGGCCGGGTTGCTGTGGTCCATCGACCAAAGCAAGATACGTTGTTCAATAGTCTTTCGCCTTTTCCTCACCGCGGAGCACACGGAGTGCACCGAGTGCGAGGGCGAGCATTTCGTGCTCACCGGCATAATTCAGTACCGGTGCTATCCACGAAACGCGTCGTTTCACCGAAGTGAAAACACGCTTGGAATATGACAATCCGCCAGTCATGGCGATTGCGTCCACTTTACCGGAGAGCACAGCGGCCATGGACCCAATTTCTTTCGCGATCTGATAACACATCGCATCGACAACAGCGGCAGCTTCCTGATCTCCTCCGGCAATACGTTCCTCGATGAGTCGAAGATCATTCGTGCCGAGGTATGCAATGAGGCCGCCTTTGCCCATAACCATCTTCTTCATTTCCGTTTCAGTGTACTTCCCGGAATAGCAAAGCTTGATGAACTGTTGCAGGGGCAGTGTTCCCGTGCGATCAGGGCTGAACGGTCCGTTGCTGGACGCATCGTTGACATCGATGATGCGGCCGCCCTTCAGGGGGCCTATCGAGATTCCTCCCCCCAAATGTGCGACGATGATGTTGCTCTTGGCGTATGGAACCCCCAACTTGCCGGCCGCTGCACGTGCAACCGCATGCATGTTCAGTGTATGTGCGAGTGCATTTCGCCGGATGAGAGGGTGCCCCGAATAGCGTGCAATAGGTTCAAATTCATCTGTACAGATGGGATCGACGATAAACGCGGGGACGGACCATTCCGAGGCGAGGGCGTGCGCGAAGGCGCATCCCATATTCGAAGCGTGCTCACCCTGCAGATTCGCATGCGCGTCAGCCAGCATCGCGTCGTTTACTGCGTATGTACCGCCCTGAACCGGTTTCAACAATCCACCGCGACCGGCCACCGCATCGATGTTTCCGCGAACTCCGAGCTTGCTTAACTCCGCTCGGATCTGCCCGAGACGCGTGGGAAATTCATCCCAGATTCCACCCGGGGGTGGCGCATGTTTCACATCGGCCTGCGCGGCCAGTTTTTCGTTCCGGTAGACGGCGATTTTAGTAGATGTGGAACCCGGATTGATGACAAGAACGTGACTCGGAGCAGGCATGAGGACTCCAGGAGAGGGGAGGTGCTGTGTATCTGGGGAACCTGGTGGCTGTTGCACCGGGAAAATATCGACAAACCTACGAAGATGCGGGACGAACAACAACGTTTTTCGGCCAATTTCGACAATTACTACATTTTCCCACCGAATTTATTGACTCCCCGTCGCGATTTTTGTAAATTTATGCGATTTTCGTAATCTAGGCGCTATTCTATGAAACTATCCGATTTTGATTATCCGGTTGTAAAAACTCTCATCGCGAAATATCCCGCGCAGCCACGCGACAGTGCCAGGCTCATGGTCGTGCACAGGAGCACCGGGGAAATCGAACATCGGGCGTTTTCTGACGTGCACGAGTACTTTCGGAAGGGCGACTGCCTGGTGTTGAACGAGACGCGTGTTTTCCCCGCGCGGCTGATCGGCAGAAAGGAAAAAACAAACGCAAAGATCGAGGTCTTCCTTCTCCGTGAGCTCTCGAAAGACGAGCACCTGTGGGATGTGATCGTCGACCCCGCCCGCAAGGTCCGTATCGGCAACAAGATCTATTTCTCGGACGAATTGATGTGCGAAGTGATCGATAACACCACTTCACGGGGTCGCACGGTGCGTTTTAATTACGACGGCGATTTCTTCAAACTCATCGATGCAGTTGGGCAGACGCCCTTGCCTCCTTATATCAAACGGGAGCCAGAAGATTCGGACAAGGACTGGTACCAGACTGTGTATGCGCGTACCGTCGGTGCTGTGGCCGCTCCGACCGCAGGTCTGCATTTCACCAAGCAGTTGCTCGGTAAGATGAAAAAGAAGGGAGTAAACGTCACAAACGTCCTTCTTCACATCGGCCAAGGAACATTCCGTCCTGTCGAGGTCGAGGATTTGACCAAACACAAGATGGATTCGGAATATTTTGAGATCCCTCCTACGGCATGCATTGCTGTCAATCGTGCAAAAGAAGCGAAGCGCAGCATTTTTGTTTGTGGTACCAGCGCCGTCCGTGCGCTTGAGTCGAGCGTGACCACTATGCGGCAGCTTACCCCGGCTCGCAGCTGGACTGACAAATTCATCTATCCGCCGTACGACTTCAAAATTACGGACAAACTGATCACAAACTTTCACATGCCGAAATCTACCCTGCTCATGCTTGTCGCATCGTTTGCAGGGTACGATCTGACTATGAAGGCCTACAAGAAGGCGATCAAGGAAAAATATCGGATGTACAGCTATGGCGACGCGATGCTGATTTTGTAAGCACCCGCCGAGCAAAACGGAGAGCGACGGGCGAAGCGTGCGCTTCGCCCGTCGTATTTCAGAACCACCGGATAAATCCAGCACTCATGCACGCGCAGCCGTCCCCATTCAGCGTATGCATCCCCTCGGGAGGCACGGGAACACGTGTTGGTGCCGGCATCCCGAAGCAGTATTTGCCTCTCGGCGGAAAGCCTGTTCTTGTTCGAACCGTCGACGTCTTTGTCGGTATGGAAGAATGTCTCGATATCGTCATTGCGGCCGATGATGTGGAGCGCTGCAATGATGTCATGCGGCAGTACGGATTCGGAGACCGAGTGCGAGTTGTTGCTGGTGGAGAACGGCGGCAGGATTCCGTGAGCCGCGCGGTTGAAACGCTCGGAGAATCGGATGGGATAGTCCTGATTCACGACGCTGCCCGGCCCCTTATAACATCTGGACAGATTCGCGCGGTTGTTGCGGCCATAACGCAGTACGGAGCAGCTCTTCTGGCACTCCCGGCGCGTGATACAATCAAATATGTGGAGCAACTGGGAGGAGCCATCACACGCACTCTCGACCGCAAGTCGATCTGGCTCGCTCAGACGCCGCAGGGGACTCGTATAAACGTGATGCGTCGCGCCCTTGACGCGGCGCTGAAGGAGGCCTATTCCGGCACCGATGATGCGGAGCTGCTGGAGCGACTGGGATTGAGCGTGTATCCTGTTGAAGGATCCACGCGAAACATTAAGCTTACAACGGCCGGTGACTTTGAAATTGCCGCTGCCTTACTGGCCATTTCAGGAATCAACGAGTGACAGCCGACGAGCGGCTTCTGAACATCAACTCGGACCGGCAGCACCCGGCATTCCCCGGTACGTTATACCTTGTTGGGACGCCGATTGGGCACCCAGACGATCTTTCGATTCGTGCAATCGAGACACTGCGCCGTGCCGATCTCATCGCGTGTGAGGAACGGAAGGAGGCGCAGCGACTGCTACGTCGCCATGGAATCTCGAGTGAGCTGTTCGAGATAAATGAGCACACTGAAAGAGATGCTGCGGAAGACGTCATTGCGGCACTGCGAAGAGGCGCAATTGTCGCCTTGATCTCGGATTGTGGCATGCCCGTGTTCGCTGACCCTGGCGGTCGCGTCGTTCGACAGGCACTTGATGCAGGACTTGATGTACGTGCTGTCCCGGGACCTACCTCTCTCACAACCGCATTGGCGGTGAGCGGCATGGACGTCACGCGGTTTTATTTTCACGGTTTCCCCTCTCCAAAGCGTCCTGAACGCCGTGTGGAATTACGCGCGTTGAAATCGCATCCCTCTGTCCTGGTGTTCCTGGATGCGCCGTATCGGCTGACACAATTGTTGGCCGATGCGGTGGAGGCGTTTGGCTCTCGTCGACGTGCATGCGTCGCCTGCGACTTGACACTCGAAACGGAATTGGTCAGACGTGGTACACTCGCCTCCCTTCATTCGTTTTTTCTTCATCACCCGGGTAAACGGGAATTTGTTGTCATGGTTGAGGGCTATAATAAGCGTGGCCCTCAATAACCTGTTGGACCTGTTTCGCACGACGCTCTGGCTCTCGCAAGAAGTGAATGGTACGCGGTACTAAGGCGTGATTCACGCATCATGTGCATGCGCATGATGCGCTAGTCGATCAGGTCTTACCCGACCGACCGGCTAAAAAAAAAGGCACCCTTGGTGAGGGTGCCTTTCGTGGATAGGGCCGTAATGGGATGGTTGCTTACTCTTCGGGAGTCTCGATTGTGACGGTCACCATGCGGCAGTAGAAACGCCCCTCGGGAGTGTCGTTCGAGAATAACAGTTGCGTGCTGCCAACACCCTTGGTCTCGATCTGTGCACTCCTCCGGAGCGCCTGGATTTCGATGCGGGCATTGTCGGCGCGTTGCTGTGACAGGCGCACGTTGTAATCGGGATCTCCGAGACGGTCAGTGTACCCGACGATTGTCACCTTCGATGTGGGGGTGATGCTGCTTGTATCCTCGCGAATGATCGCCCTGTTGCGCGGGGAAACCGTCGAGCTGTTGAAATCATACAGGATGAGCTTGCTTCGCGTGACGCGGATTCCGCCGATGCGCTCTTCACGCTTGCGCTCGAGAGTCCTCGTGTCGACGGTGATGCTTCTTGTGGCGCTCTTTTCCTGTGCCTTCTTGTCGCGGGCGAAGAGAGACACCTGCACTGGTGCACTGTTGCGTTTGAAGGTCTCGCCAGTGAAAGACCACGTGAACGACGCGGGAATAGTGGATCCGCCGTCCTGTGAATACAGGATGCGGTTGTCCTGTTTTGCAGTGAGGGACCAGCGCTCGAGACCATTCGGAGCATCGAGCTTCGGGATGAATTCCGCCGCTGCGAGCGAAGACTTGTACACGATTTCATCGCGGCGGATCGGTGCCGTCACCATCGGATCGTCTGAAGTGATCTCCACCCGGCGGTTTTCTTCCTGGCCTTCCGCGCTCTCTCGTGCTGATGGATCCGCGGGCAGGTTGCGCGACCTGATCGTGATGCGTCTGGAATCGATACCCCAGACGTCAGTGAAATACGCGCGAACATTTTCAGCTCGCTGCCTGGATAGAGCCGCGGCACCGCGCTCGAGACCCGCATCCGCGTTGTTGCCGGTGATGGTGATCCGCGTGCGCGGATTATCTTTCATCCTGCGGCCGACGATGTTGAGCATGTTTTTATAGAGCCCGAGTTCATCGCCCGTTGCATCCTCCACACGGAACGCGAGTGCCTGATCCGCGGTCAGCAGATTCTGACGCAGGGGCTGCATCGCATCACCCTCGTTGAAGAATACGTAGGTCAGCAACGGGTAGCGCTCGCCAATGCGGATTTCATCCACAGTAATTGGCGATAGGCGTGTGGGAGCGCCCTCTGCGGATTTTCCCTCCATATCGAAATCGACTGCCAAGGGCGCGATTTGCGGTGGCGGTGGGGGCGGTGGTGGTGGGGGCGGGGGAGGAGGCGCGATCGGTTCAAGAAACGCATACTTCAATGCCAATCCGAGGGCGAGGCCGCTAGCACGCCAATCAGCGGCGCTGTTCACTTTCGTCAACGGAAAGCTGAAGCCAATTTCCGGAGTCAGCAGCATCGTCCGTGACAACGGGAAGTCGTACCCTGCACCCAAATCGAGCGCCAGCCGAATTCCGTTGACATCTTGGATTTCACCACTGAACGGTGTGTGCTCCGTGCTGCCGTCGCTGAATTGTTTGTTCGCCGGCGATAGAATTTTTTCTGTCAGCGAATAGTCCTTCGAAACAGGAAAACCGAAACCGAGTCCTGCTTGAAGATGAAGGGGCGACTCCTCAATGGGGAAAAACAAGATTCCCGGTGAGACGAGCAGGTAAGAGACGGAATTGTCGAAGGTCTGATGAACAAGCAGATCTGCTGGTGGCCCAGTCGGCTGTGCGACGGAGCCCAGACGCACGTCGCGTTCAAACACACCGGAATAGTCCTGAAGGCCAAGTCGAGCAGAGAGCAGCAAGCTCGTCGACATGGGGATCTCTACGAGTGCACCCAGGCGGTACGAGAACATGTTGCCATTCTCGAACGTGCAGGTCGCACATACGACGCTACCCTCGATAACATCGTAGTTTCCAGAATGGAGATTCAATTGTGGGGCGCCAAATATCCCGATGCGCATGACGCTTCGGTAATCGGCGGGAGTTTCCTGGGCGCAGAGCGGCGCGATGACGAGCGCCAGAGCCGCGAGGAGTAGCAGGGGGAGACGTTTCATAGTGGAGTGTGCTGAGGTGTGAAGCTCGAGGATCCGTGAGTTCGACGCGGCGGGACCGTTGCGAGAGAGGGTGTGCCGAAGCCGTGAGTCTGGAGAGTCGCGATGCGCATTATCGCGTCAGCACCATTTTGATACTCGTGGCTGATGAACCACTCCGAAGAGTTGCAATATACAGACCTGATGGCTTATCAGCCGCATCAAATCGGAGCTGATAACTTCCGGCTTTCTGATGCTCCGAAACAAGTCGCTGTACTTGGCGCCCCATCGCATCTGTCACGGTAAGTTCGACAAACGCATCCTGAACGAGAGAATACCTGATGAGCGTCGATGGATTGAATGGATTTGGTGCGTTCTGATGAAGAGTGAGGTTCCAATTGTCGGTAATCATCCTGCTCCGATCTGCATCACAATATCCGAGCAGTCGGAATATTCCATCCTGCCTGGACTGTACGCGCGCCCGTCCTGAAGTGAAATCAAATGACGGAGACAGTGAGAGAGTACTCGCCACATCGTCACCGATGAGCACAAGAAACTCTACGTACACGAGCACGCCTGCGCCATTCGTGAGAGCAGGGCCGCTCGCGGTAATAAGAAATGTACCTTGCGCGGTGATGTCGCCGGTGACGGTTGCGCCGGGTGATTTTGTCCCCTGCAGAACGACACGTTCAGGATACAGCATTGAGGAATTGTACCGAATGGCGCCTTGCCACGAAGTGACGTTGGCTGATCCAACGTCGGTGTTCAGCATGATTGGTACTAGAACACGTTGATCGACAGTACCTTCAACGACAGGGATTGACAATGTTGCGGCTATAACATCGTCAAGTCCCCTCCCGGTGAGTATGGCGCTTCCGTTACCCGAACATGGGCTGTCGGTGTCGAAGAGGAGGAAAAGACCATCAAAGACCTGCGCCGATGGCGGAGTGAATGTCACTGGGATGGAGACGGTGTCTCCAGGCTGCATTGTTGATGGCAGCATCGAGGAGGGCGATCCGAGTGAGTACGCGCTATTTGCAGACCGGATTGCCGCCAGGCGGATGGGGAACGGAAGCTGATTTTTCAATACAGCCCGACGAGCAGGCGAACTCGTGTTAATGGAGATTGTTCCGAAATCGACAGAAGAGATGAGTGTTGGAACCGGTTCGCGGGCATCGACTGACACGAGGGCTTGCAGTGAGCTTGGCGCAGGGAGGCCAGCCACACTCAGCTCGCAGGTGGCGGTATACACACGGTCGCCTGCGGCATCCGGAGAAAATCGCAGCTCAACCAGTATCGAATCGCCCGCAGATACCGAGCGCGGCAGCGCGGCGGGAGTGATTCTGTTGAATCGTGCCGCATCTATGCCGGTAATTGATACCGTCTCAAGCATTCCATCCTGTGCGAATGAGTTTCGGATGACGATGCGGACGACAGTGTCGATGCAATTGGGCACCGCACCCAGCTCGCGAGCGGCTGCGGTGATGCTGCCGCCAGCCATGGCCGTGATATCTAGACGAAGCGAGTCATCGCACGGCGTGTTTATCCGCATCCATGCGGAGAATGCCTGCGAACCGGTGGTCTGGGGTGTAAATGTGATGGTGAACTGAATCGAATCCCCCGGGCGAATCGTGACAGGCGGCGGCGGTGTCATGGTAACGCCGGCGGGGAGATTTGTTCCGGAGATCGTGAACGGGGAGGAACCCCGGTTGGGGATCCATATGGAGCGTTGCGTGGGCGTTCCAGTTGGGATGGTTCCAAAAGGCACCGAGCGTGGCGTGGGCAAAGATTGAGTGACACGTGTGCCCGCCAGTGGCAGGTCTACGCGAGGGATGGTCGCATCCGTTGTGGTCACGGTCAATACCGCCTGTGTGTTGCCGTCAGGTACGGAGACAGGCGCGAATCGGATCGTAAATACTCGAGGTGCTCCCTGACCAACGGTTTCACCGGGCACAATGGGATTCAACAGAGAGTACGCGCCTGATCCGGTCCCCGTTATAGAAGCACTGCTGAGAGTGAATCCCGCGCTGGTTGTGTTGACTAGCGTGTCGCTCAATATCTGTTCCTCACATTGGGCCTGACTGCCGAAGAGCAGCGGATTCTGTGTGAAAAGCAGGCCGTCTCCGGTACTCCCACTGAGTTGTACGCACAACGTGTCGGCGCATGGCGCATCAAAGAGGATGCACGCGGTCGCGATTGCGGTGCCTGCCGCACTCGGAGCGAATCGCACCGGTATCTCCAGCGAGTCGCCCGTGGTTAAAACGTGCGGAAGCGTTGGTGATGCGGAAAAAACCCCCGAGGGGGATATTCTAATCGCCGCAACTCTTGCGGAGGCCAAATTGATATTGCGGACGGTAAGGGAAGCCGTTACACTGCCGCCGACAACGACGTTCGTGAAATTAAGCGGCGTCGGAGTGACACGCAGATTTTCCAGTTCATAACGAGCTCTCAGTACAACGAGAAGCTCGGTGCCGCAACGACGGCTTCGCACACGGAGTGTGTCGAGATACTGACCGGCCTGTGTGGGCTCACAGGCAACATCGATCGATTGCATGGAGCCTGCGGAAATTGTCAGCGGCTGCGTTGTCGCTACGGAAAATGGCGCTGAGAGTTGCTCGATGATATCCAGCGTATCGTCCACTGTGCCCGTGTTGTCGTACTCGATCGTGCGTGTGACACTTGAGGCGCAACGAGGTACAACCCCGTAGTCGATTAATGGCATGCGCGCAGTGATCGCAACTGAATCGCGCATAGCGATAAGTGGGAGTGTGAGGTCCGGTGCGTTCGGATCATTACTGATCACGTGCACCGTTCCTGTTTTCCTACCTGTGAAGCCCGCGTCGGTACAGAAGATCAGCGGTTGGGACTGCCCCGTATTCAGCGTAAGTGGAAGCCCGACGGCGGTACCCAGTGTGAAAGCTGAAGTCGGATCAACCGAGATTGCCGACACCGTGACTTGGCGTGCGGAATTGTTCAGAAGTATTACTGTGTCACACAGACCCGTTTTTGCGCAGGGATCGAGCTTGTACACGAGACTGTCGGCATCAAAGCCTATCCCGTCAGCGCGTGCGAGGCCAAGTATTGCGGCGCGCAGTGTGTCTTTGCACGGCAGGGATGTGCCGGCACATAGCGATGTGAATAGTGAACCGGCCGTGAGTGGATTGTACTTCACCGTGACTTGCAACGATTGGCCAGGTTTCAAAAGATGCGGAAGTGCCGGAGGCGATACAAGAGATACAGCAGGGTGCGGCGCATCAAAGAATAGTTCCGTGATTTCTATGTCCAACGCGCCCGCATTTGTTATCTGCACGTTGCGCGTGGGCGAAGCGCCGATATTGATCGTACCGAAATTCACCGGCGCGGGAGTAAACGACAACGGACTATTGGTTGCAACGCCGGTAAATGGTACGCGAATCGTGTCAGAACACGGCGTTGCAACGATTAAAAGTTGCATTGCCGAGAAGCCCGCCGCAACTGGATGGTAATCTATGGTGACGCTGATGCTGCCGGCGGGTTGAAGAGTGGCTGGAAGTGTCGGAGATGTGATCGAGTACACGACGCCTGCTCCGCTCAACGAAAGTGCCGTGACAGTGAGAGTCCGCGTGCCCGGATTCCTCAAGGTGATAACACGCTTCACGCTGTTACGAATGCATGCGGTGAAAACGGTTGAAGTATCACCTTCAATTCCGATTTCCGTCACGGTTCGGCGACCTGTTAGTGCTATCACAGATTTGTTTCCCGCGGTCGCGTCATTGTGTTCAATTGTCAGTGTGGCATCACTCGTCTGTTCCAGAGGTGATGAATACTCGATGACGACGTACACGGAATCACCGGGATTGACCAGGGTCGCTGGTCCGGGCCGCAGCACGCGGAAATGCTCCTTTTGTGGCCCGTCTATTGTGAAGCCGAGTAGGGCAAGCGTGCCACGTCCTGTGTTTTTCACAGCCACGCTGTCGATTCTTGGTGGCCGGCACGCTTGGGTGCCAAGGTCCATCGAAGTTCGAGTTGTTATTTGAGGTGATTCGGTCCCTTGGGCGCTGAGTGGAATGCACGTACTGTCCACACATGGATCATCCCACACGATACACACACTTGCAGCGATCGATTCAATCCGTGACGGAGTGTACCGGACGGTCACACTGGAGCCTTGGCCCGGTGCAAGTGAAGTTGGGAGTGTGGGTCCGGACACGAGGCTCAAGGATGCGGTCGAAGGCACGACAGCTATCGATTTGATGCGCATCACGGTGGTGCTTGAGTTGCTGAATGTCACAATCTGCTGCGCCGTTTGTCCGACAGTAATAGGCCCGAGCCGGATGAGTGCAGCTGGGACGGTGACGAGGGCCGGTTTGACGGCACGGCCACGGACGGTGTATTCGACAGTGTCGGGACAGGGGCCGACCAACAGCCTGTAGGTGGCGGATATCACGCCGGTGTCGTTCACCGAAGGAGCGAAGCGCACTGTGTACGACATGCTGCTGTCCGGACGAATCGGACCAAATGGTCCTGAATACACGTTGGGGAAGAGATCCGTGCCGGTTACAAGCTCACGTGCATCGACACTTGCAATGGTGTTGCTGTTTATGCTGGTGAGAAGAAAAGTTTTGTCGCGTGTGCTTCCCGAGCAAACATCTCCAAAATCGATGGTGGTAGGATTGGCAACAAGATGGTTCTTTCTCCAGGTCGCCGTGAACGGAATGAGCACCCCTTCAGGACAGCTTGGGTTTCCGAGCATGAGACGATACATGCCGCTTGCATTCCCCAGTTTGCGTGGGGAATATCGGAACTTGAAAACAGTTGGTCCTGTGAGTATGGTCCCGATCGGCGGGGAGACTACCGTGACTACCGAATCTCCGGTTTCATGATTGAATCCTGTGAACGTGGGATTGGTGTTCCCGAAAGGGGAAATGGTGAGCTCGAGCTCTGAATACACGGTTCCGCACACTGGAGGAAATGTCAAACCGCTGGGTGTCGCCGTTCCGCTGCTGTAGTTCTTTGTTCCGTTGAGTCCTACTTTCCATTGAGGGTATGCAGGATCGTTGCTTTGAATGGTCATTGTATCATTGGTCAACGGACCAAACGACGATGGTGCGGGTGTCCAGCGAATGGTGACGGGCTGTATCTGTCCGGGCTGAAGCGTCAACGGAAGAGCGGGTCCAACGTAGGAGAAATCTGGCCGGGAGAATTTTATTCCGTTGACCGGTATAATGAGATCGGCTATTCCGCGATTCGAGATCGTGTATGTCGTGTCTTTCGATGTGGCGCACGTGAGCGTCCCGAAATCAACCGATACAGCGCTTAAAGAGATATCGGGCGATGGAGGTGGTCCGGTGTACTTCAAGATAAACCCGAGAGGAATCGGTCCTCCGCCCAGCGCTCCACCCGATGCCCAGCCGTTTTGGAAGTTGTTGAAATCGAGTCGGGTGATTGCACCCGCGCCACCGCCTTGAGGCGTAAACGTCTGCCAGCTTGCCCCCGCATTCTGCGTGTACCCAAGCGGATCGAACGCGTTTGCAACCCAACCAACGGTCTGATTGAGAAAGAACACGCTGCTGTAAAAATTGGCACTACCGTTCAATGGCGGTTCTGCAGGGAAGGGCGACCAGGAGCTCCCGCCATTTGTTGTCCGATACACGTTTGTTGGTCCAGCAGAATTGTACCCTGAAAGAGTCCCCACTTGATCGTCAAGGAATTGAAGTCCCTCAATCAGCGCAAAAGAGCTTCCTCCGGGAAGGTTCGAGGAGATGTCAGTCCATGTCGACGGCGGACTGAATTTCAACATGGTGTTGTTGCCGCCACTGATGTACCAGATTGTTCCCGCACAATGGACGGCGTACAGTGGATTCCCTGTACCAGTGCTCTGCACGGTCCAGGTGTCCCCGCCATTCGTAGTGTAATAGGCCACTCCGCTTTGACCCACGACCATGCCTTCGGTTGCACTCTTGAAATAAATATCGAAAAACGATTGTGACCCGCTAATTCCACTGGTTTTTGCGATCCAGTTTGCCCCGTAATCCACAGTTTTGTAGATCTTCGCATTTGAGCCGCACACCCACGCCGTGCCGGTGTTCTTTCTCGCGCAAGCACCGGACCAGAACGGGAATGAGCTACTGAGTGCGGGGCTGAAATTTGCGGTATCCACTTTCTGCCATGTCACACCCCCTGTGGTTTTTCGTACGATGCCGGATAGGTTCGTCGGAACGGCGGCTCCCCCGACCGCTATCCCTCGCCCGGTATCAAACATGGCAATGCTCCACAAACCGGGAACATTCGATGGATTGATCGGCTGTGCGACCCATTGCTGGGCGTGCACGGCGCTCGCCAGAAACATTGCAATGATGAATGTGAATGATCCCTGGTTCCAACGTCCGGACATATCCGTGTTCCTTGCAAGCAGATTGAGTTTACCGCATCAAATAAAATAGGCAGAAGGGGTTGAATCATCAACCAGCCCGTCTCATCAATAATAAGTCGCTATTCGCCGAGACAAAGATCGTCAATGAGGGCCGCAAGACACGTTTGGTCCTGCTCACCAAACGTTGTCAATGCGAGACGGGGATCCAGCCTTTGACACTCAATAACATTGCACACAGAGGGGCCGGTATCGTGAGCAGGTTCTCAGCATCTTCCACCGGCAGCGCGGTACAAAGGGCACCCTCCCTACCCGCGAGTACTTTCTCAACCCACTCCGGTTCATACAGCATTGCCCTGCCCAACGCAGCAAAGGAGCATCCTTCTCCCAGGGCATGCAATACATCATCAGGCTGAATAAGTTTCCCGACTCCAATCACAGGAGCGCGCCCCACGACTCGAGAGATGATACGCGAGGTTGGCGTGCGGGCATCGCTGCGGTCACGCAAGGATCCTTTCGAGTATTCGCGCGTCGAGACATGGAGATAATCCAACGGACGTTCGCAAATCGCATCCACCAAGGCAAGCGTATCTTCCAGCGTTATTCCCGGTTCTTCGATTTCCTCCGGCGACAATCGATATCCTACCGCAAAGGGCCGCGAGGCAGCGGAGGCTGCTTCGAGTACCGCGTCCAGAGTCGCCAGCGGGAAGCGCATCCGGGCCTCCAACGAACCTCCCCAGAAGTCGTGCCGACGGTTCGAATGCGGGGAGAAGAACTGCTGTTGTAAATATGTGTTCGCCCCGTGAATTTCCACACCATCGTATCCGGCTTCTACAGCGCGGGAGGTTGCGCGCGCAAAATCCTGAATAGTGTTTCGGATTTCTTCATCCGACATTTCGCGCGGAGTGTCCGCGCCAGGTCTGGCGGCGGCAACGGCGCTTGCGCACAGAGGAGCGTGTCCTAGTAACGTTGCCGGGCACATGCGGCCACCGTGATGGATCTGAAGAATGGCGAGGGCGCCCTGCGATGTAATCGCAGCAGCTCCGGATCGAAGTGATGGGAGCATGTCATCGTCATGACATCCCCATTGTCCTGGGAACGCATGTCCCGCGGGGTTCACATAGCAGGCGGCAGTCACAAACAGCCCAGGACCATGAGCGCGTCGTGCGATGTAACGAAGTTCATCGGGATGGATTGTTCCATCTGGATATGAGGACCACGTGGTCATGGGCGCGACGGCGATTCGGTTCGCTGCTCGCACTCCTGACCGGAATTCGAACGTGTCAAACAATGGGGCGAAACGATCGTTCATGCAGTGCTTGCGAAACAGTGCGCAGAAACGCCTATACCGCCGATGCGTTCGAGGCGCCAGGTCGAAGCATCGCCTTAAGGGAAAGATTCTGTGTCAGCAGGTAATAGGCGCCAATCACCATGACAGTCGAATAATTGATGAAATGCATGATGGTGGCGTATGCAACGGCATCGGCGTAGCTGAACTGGAGCAATTGCATCGTGGCAACACGAGCGGTCACATGAAATACACCGAAAGCTCCGGGCGTGGGAGCCACCGCGTACGCAAGCGCCGTGATGGCGAATACCTTCACGGCATCGAGAATGCTGGGGGAAGCCGCACGGCCGCTGTCAACCGCGAAAAACATGATGAATAGCGGGGCCATGTATAATGCATACATCAAAACCGTCTCCCCTACCACCAGGACGATCTGACGAGCGTTGCGTAGTGCCCCAAAGCCCTTCTGAAGCTTCACGAAGACCTCAAGCAGCTTCGTACGAATGCGCTCAGGGAACGGCCTCGAAATGAATCCTGCGATTTTCAATCCGACAGCGCTCGGTGCGATGATAAGAAACATCACTCCGAGTATTATGGTCGGGTATACAAGATTCTTCACCGCTGTTTCGAAGGATGCAAGCCCCGCAAATAGAGAGGTGTCGATGAGCAGCACCGCGGCGATCACCAAGAGAAGCGCTACGGTGTCGATGAATCGTTCGACAATGATAGTGCCCAGAAGGCCGCTGAAGGTTGCTCCGCTCTCTTTCGATTGTTCCGCGGTTACGTATGGCCGCGCGAGCTCGCCACTCCTGGGAATGATGTTGTTCATGAAATACCCGACAATCACTCCCACGAAAAGCGTTGAGATCCGAATTTCAGGATGTATCGAAGCGAGCATGACCTTCCATCTATGCGCGCGTACGAGATGCGACAGAACGATGATCGGAATGATCGACAGAGCAATCAGATAATTTGCAGTCTTGAAGCTCTCCCCAAGCTCTGAAAAATCTACCTTCCAGATGGAGAAATACAGCGAGAATCCGACAATGAGAATCGTCACTGTCGTTTTGGCCATGGAAAGGAGCTGCGGGCGGGTCAATGGCATCTATTGCGGAATGTGCAGGTACAACACGGTCTTCGGGAAGCTACTGGAATAAGGACTGATCCGCAAGACCAGTGCGCACTCAAAAAACGAGGTGTTGGTGTGATGTATCGGCTAAGCTGTGCAGAGCAGATGAGGCGTGCCGAGTGGAACGAAAGCCCGCGAGAAGCTGGCAACACGAGCTCAAACACGAGTGCTGAATAATCGGCATTTGGGATTTTTGGTATATTCCCCGCATGGAAAAATCACGCAGTATACGCAGTCTCTCCGATCTGTATTCCATTGTTCCAGGCGGAATCGCGCCTATCCCTGAAGACATGGCAGGGAAAACTCCAATCCAATCGTTGGTGACACTTTTAGTGGGTTTTGAGAAGAGCGGCCGCCGAGGGAGTGGTGTGACAACCATCCAAGGTTTCCATCACACCAAGGAGGATCTCCTCGACCTGGCGCGACGTCTCAAGGCGCTCTGCGGCGCGGGCGGGACGGTGAAGGATGAGACGATCGAGATTCAGGGTGATCACCGCAGCAAGGTAGCGACAGAGCTCGAGCGGCAGGGCTATAAAGTGAAGGTCCGTCGATGACAGAGGAAGTACGTGTCACATTGTGACAAGGACCTTCGCATTTGCGATGTTGCCGCCTTTTGTCGTAAGTGATACCACATATAATCCGGGCGCAAGATCCCGGAACGGGAGGGAAACGGATTGCACTCCAGCATGGAGGGTGCAGTGATATGATAGCACCATACGGCCAAAGCTGTTAAAGAGACGGAGTGACGCAACGTCTTCACAAGGTGAGGCCACGGCGACTATGAGTGGCTGTCGATCATTCACGCGGTAAGGTTGAGGATAGAGGGCTCTGATATCGAAATCTGACACCGATCGACTGGACGTATGTATGACCGGTGAATAGTCGTACGTCCCGTCATAATCAACTTGTTTCAACCTGTACCACGCTTCCGTGATGTGCGGATCCAAGTACGAGTAAATGGTGTTTCTGGCTGACGAACCAGACCCAGGAACAAAACCGATGCGTACAAAATCGGTGCGATTGGCTGAGCGCTCAACCTCATAGCCTGCATTGTTGGTTTCACGGGCAGTGATCCACATCAATTCAACTCCGTTGTCTCGTACGCGCGCATTGAACGAAATGAGTTCAACCGGCACATTGAGGAAGCGGAAAAACCCAATGTTAGAACTGATGGTAGCGGTGCTCGGCGAATTGCGTGCAACTACACGCCAGTAGCTTGTGTCCTGGTATTGGACCCGCGGGATAGTCATCGTTGTGTCGAAAGTCCTGTGTTCTCGATATACAGGAATGAAGCGGCTCCCTGCTGAAAGCTGAAGGGTGTACTCAACACTGTCGTGTGGGTTGAGAGTTCGTGCGCGATTCCACGTGAAAACCAGTGACGAGGGTGGTATCGAGTCCTCTAGAAAAATAGGACTCAGAAGCATGAACGGTTTGGGTGGTAGATACTTTGTTGCCACTGACAACGAAACACGCGAATCCAGAGCAAGAGTGCCGTACGAATAATGCCAACCGCATGTGTCACTCTTCAAGAAGAGGTCGAACGCAGCGGTCATGTATCTGCGTGCAAGAAGTTGCTGTACCGGTCGCGTCATGGATCCATTCGGATCCGTCCAGTCCCCTATCGGATTATCCATGAAGCGGGTATGGTTCGCCCCGGCCAAGAGTGGAAGGCTTTTGAAGGCGGAGGCCGCGTTGTACATGGGCTGCTGGTTCTGCGCAGGCTGAGTGATCCCGTCTGATGCCCCTGAAATAAGACATACAGCTCCGAAAATGTTCGGCATGGCTGATACAGCGGAGGGAGATGTCTCGGCAGGCGTTATCGGCGCCGCGATCCGGATACGACTGTCATATGACGCGGCAAGTAGAGACGCTCCCCCACCCATTGAGTGGCCTGAAATCCCAGCAGCGGAAGTGTCGATGAGACCTCGGAGGAATCCGTTGGAAGCCGTGTGCTCTCCGCGCAGCCATTGCAAACAAGCGAGCAAGTCGAGCGCCAGCTGTCCATGCTGTGTGTCCACGAACTGAGGTGCGATGACGATATATCCACGGCTCGCGAGGTGTTCGTAATAGGAAGTGTAATACGTGTTTTGAGCAAGAAATCCGTGCCCGAAGGCGATCATCGCGTAGGGAGCGCCGGTGGAGTCGGCAGTGGCATTCTGTGATGCTGAAATTGCAGGGTAATACACGCGACAGCTCATGGTGCGAGTTCCCCGTGTTACGGTCGCAGTACGCCACCCGGCGGAAAAACGGCCGGGATCTTCCGGCGGACTGCAGTTTTGCGCCATCGCAACGGCGGTGAGCGCAAGTGCACAAAGGATCCCTCCAACTACACGTCTCATTGTCAGCCCATCGTTGTTGATAATCTCAATGTACACGCGTTTCGAGAAGGGAAAACAGGAACGATCCCGAGGAATCTCACAGGGATGAAATGCGCAGCGATCCGGCTACATTCCGCTTTCGAATGTCAGACCATCCGTTCCCACGTCAACGTTTACCTTCATCCCCGCAATCAACGATCCGCGCATGATGAGTGTGGAAATTGCGTTGACAACTTCTCGCATAATAAGTCGTTTCAGCGGGCGAGCACCGAAAACCGGATCAAAACCCTTGCTCGCAAGGTAATCCTTTGCGCGGGGCGATAATTCGGCGTCGAGTGATTGGCGCTGAAGCGCTGCGCGGACCAGACGTTCGAATTGCACATCAACGATGCGGTGCAGATCACCTTTCGAGAGCGGATGGAAGACGAGGACATCATCGATGCGGTTCAGAAATTCGGGTCGCATTGATTTTTGTAGCAGCGCAAGAATATCGCGTCGTGTCTCCTCCTCCACGATACCACGTTGAGTCTCCATGGCATTCCGGTAGCGTTCCACCAAGAGCTCGGCTCCCAGATTCGAGGTCATAATCACGATCGTATTCTTGAAATCGACAATGTGACCCTTTCCATCAGTGAGGCGGCCATCGTCGAGTACCTGTAACAGGACGTTAAAAATGTCGGGATGCGCCTTCTCAATTTCGTCAAGAAGTATCACGGAATAGGGCCTGCGCCGTACAGCTTCCGTGAGCTGTCCACCCTCATCGTACCCCACGTATCCCGGTGGAGCACCAATCAGACGCGATACGTTAAACTGTTCCATGTATTCCGACATGTCAATTCTCACGACTGCATTCTCGTCGTCGAAGAGAAATTCAGCGAGTGCGCGCGCGAGTTCTGTTTTACCAACCCCTGTCGGTCCCAGAAAGATGAAGCTCCCAATCGGGCGTCGTTCGTCGCTCATTCCTGCGCGTGCACGCAAGACAGCTTCGGACACGGCTGCAACAGCATCCTCCTGGCCGATGACTCGTTCACGCAGGCGCTCCGGCATGCGGATGATCTTCTCGCGCTCACTTTCCATCATTCGCGCCACTGGGATGCCGGTCCACCGCGCCACGACATCGGCGATATCCCGTTCTTCCACCTCCTCCTTTAACAACGAGCCTCCTGCATGGAGGGCAGCAAGCTTGGAGTTTGAAGCTGCAAGTTGCTTCTCCAATTCAGGGAGCCGACCGTATTTCAGTTCCGCAGCGCGGTTGTAATCTCCTGCGCGCTCCGCCTTTTCGGATTCGAATCGCAAGACCTCCACGGCCTCCTTCAGTCCGCGGATATTCTGGATTTCACTTTTCTCGAGCTCCCAACGGCCTTTTAGAGCCGCATGCTGCTCCTTGAGGTCGGCAAGTTCGGCCGCTATTCGTGCCAGCCTTTCTTGCGATGCGCTGTCACTCTCCTTTCGCAAGGCGACAGATTCAATTTCCAGTTGCTGAACGCGGCGTCCGATCTCGTCCATTTCCTCCGGAACTGAGTCTATTTCTGTACGAAGCTTCGCGGCTGCCTCGTCAATCAGATCGATTGCTTTGTCAGGCAGGAAGCGTTCTATGATATAACGCTGCGAAAGTGTAGCAGCCGCAACAAGAGCTGCATCCGCGATGCGGACGCCATGGTGCAGCTCGTATCGTTCCTTCAGTCCGCGCAATATCGATACCGTGTCTTCGACGGAGGGCTCGCCGACGAGCACGGGCTGGAAGCGCCGTTCGAGCGCCTTATCTTTTTCGATGTGTTTGCGGTATTCGTCCAAAGTAGTCGCTCCGATCATCCGCAATTCACCCCTTGCGAGCAGAGGCTTCAGCATGTTGCCTGCATCCATTGCACCTTCGGCCGCACCTGCACCGACTATGGTATGCAGTTCATCAACGAACAGAATAATGCGCCCCTCAGACTCGGTGATTTCTTTCAAAACGGCTTTGAGGCGTTCTTCAAACTCTCCGCGAAATTTTGCTCCGGCGATCAACGCCCCGAGATCGAGTTGGAAAACCGTTTTCTCGCGAAGACCTTCGGGGACGTCGCCTGCGGCAATTCTCAGGGCGATACCCTCGACAAGCGCTGTCTTGCCAACTCCAGGATCACCGACGAGCACGGGATTGTTCTTCGTGCGTCGAGATAATACCTGTATCGATCGCCGGATCTCTTCGTCTCGACCAATTACGGGATCGAGTTTTCCGCGCCGGGCCGCTTCAGTGAGATCACGACCGAAACGCTGCAAGGCCCGGTATTTCTCCTCCGGACTCTGATCCGTGACTCGCTGTGTGCCGCGTATCGATTGCAGCGCCTTGAGCGTTGCGTCGTGTGAGAGACCTTGTTCAGCGAGAAGGCGGCCGGCCTGGGAACCAGTGAGTCCGGCGATTCCGAGCAGTAAATGTTCGGTGCTGATGTATTCGTCGTGGAAGAGTCGCATTTCCTGCTCTGCATTCCGGAGTGTCTGCTCAGTCGGCGGACTCAGAACCACTCGCCCCCGTTCCGCGCCGTACACTGCCGGTATCGTGAGTAGTTCTTGATCGATACGCGAGCGTGTCGCTGGAATATTCCCACCAGCTTTCTGAAGCACTGCGGCAGGGACACCATCACTGTCCTCGAGCAATGCGTGGAGCAAGTGAAGGGGTTCTATCTGCTGATGACTGCGCGAGGCCGCCAGGTTCTGTGCGGATACAATGGCTTCCTGCGCTTTTACTGTGAACTTATCCATTGTCATAACTATTCATCTCGACTTGATTTCTTAATATTTCAGACCGAGCGCTGCCGCAAATTCCTTGACCAGACTCTGTTGTTCCTCTGTCAAGTGAGCGGGCACAATGAGCTGGGTGCGAATGTACAGATCGCCTGTACCGCCATACCCGGAGGGGTAGCCCATACCTCGCACGCGAAGGACTGCTCCCGGCTGCGTACCAGGAGGAATGCGAACATGCACACTTTTCCCGGATGGTGTTCGGACGCGAATCTTAGAACCGAGAAGTGACTGTGCAATGTTTACATCAACATCCACGTAAGCATCGTTCCCTTTTTTCTTGAAAAAGGAATCAGCCGTCGGTACGGGACCATCATTGTCGGTACTCGTGGTGCTGTGCACATTCTTAGTTGTTCTGGTTGATCGTTGCCGGCGACTATACGGTGTCGATCCGAAAAGATTCACGAAAATGTCGTCGAGTGAGGAACTGCCGAATCCCCACGTGAACTCGTCGGCATCATTTCCTCCTCGTGCTTGCTGCCCACCAAAGCGCCTGATGAACTCCTCGTACGACATCTGCCGTGTGTCGCTGCTGCCGTGTTCACTGTACTGTCGTAATTCGTCATATCGTTTTCGCTTTTCAGGATCCCCGATCACCTCATAGGCCTCATTCACCTCTTTAAACCGTTCTTCAGCAGCCGTATCGCCGGGGTTGTGATCGGGGTGGCATTCTTTGGCCAGTTGACGGTATGCCTTCTTTATTTCGTCAGGCCCTGCCGTCTCGTTCACTCCAAGTGTTTTGTAGTAATCCTTCTGTTTCATTGTTGATGCTCCTTCGGTCGGCTGCGTGTGCCGAACAATTTTCTCAGCAAAGCCCGTACCGCAAGCCCAAGTCGTGGTCTTTCGACAAATTTGGCAATGTGGTGTCCGAATTTCTGGCAGAGCCTCGGATATTTCGGCACACGGTGCGTCAGCCGGGAATGACAGAATATCAGATATCCGATTTCCGCACGGTGTATTTGCCGAAAATTTTGATTGGCACAGGAGATGATAACATCATGAACGACCACACGAAACACAAGTGTTCGAACTACACAGTACAGGAGATCACGCCATGACACTCACACGTTGGACCCCGATGAACGATTTTATGAATCTGCAGCGCGAAGTGAACCGTCTCTTTAATACGGTCGCACCGCGTGCACGCCGCGACGAAGACTATGAGTCGGCGGTCTGGTCACCAGTTGTTGATATCACGGAAGATGCCGACAGTTACACCTTGTTCTTCGACATCCCCGGCATCGATCGTAACCAGGTCAAAATGAGTTTCGCCGACAATACGCTCAGCGTGAGTGGCGAGCGCAAAATGTTGGAGGAGAAGAAGGACGTGACGGTGCATCGCATCGAACGTCTTACCGGAAAGTTCTACCGTTCATTCACATTCCCAACAGCAGTGAACGCTGAGAAGATTTCCGCGACATATTCGGACGGTGTGCTCACCGTCGCTGTGCCGAAAGCCGAAGAAGTGAAGCCGCGGCAAATCTCGATCAACTAAGGATTCCCTCTATAAACCCGCCTCACACGGAGGCCCGCCAAGCGGCGGGCCTCTGCCTTTTTCCCATGGACCGCTGTGCGCTGTGGCTCAGAAATTTGCGCATCGGTGGCAGAAGGATAAAGACAGGATATTTCTTAGCTTGATTCTATGATCTCAGGTCGACTGTATCGAATAGTGGCAGCATGTGTATTTCACGTTGCTCTTGTCGCGGTGGGCCAACCACAGTCAGTTGTACCCGGACGTTTAACAAAGGCGTGGATCGATTCAAAAGCCATGGATGAATCCGGATTCGGAATAGTAGCCGCAGACTTGCGAGCAACTATCAACGACGGTTCATCACTTCTCCAAGGCGTAATGAATCTCAGCGCGAGTGACGCTCTCTCTGTCGGTGCCGTGGCCGGGGGTGTGGCGGTTCTCTTCGCACAGGACGAGGCGATACAGGAGCGGATTACAGCTCAGGGGTGGAACGGTGCTGGCGGCGTGTTCGCCGTTGGGCAGCTTTACGGTGATGTTCGTATTGCAGGGGCCTTGGGCGGTGGAATATGGATGTGTGGTATCGTAACAGGAGATAGGTCTCTCCGAGAGTTGGGCCGGCTAACCCTGAGTGCTGTATTGTACGCCGGGCTGATCACCACAGCGGTAAAATCACTCAGCGGTCGAAGCCGTCCTTACGTCGGTGAAGGCCCGAGGATGTTTCGTCCACTTCAATTCGATACAGAGCATACGTCGTTTCCCTCGGGGCATTCAACCGTTGCCTTCGCTGTATCATCCGTGCTTTCATCGCGAATCGATCATCCTGTTGCGACCATAGTGCTGTACTCGCTGGCCAGCCTAACGGCCGCGCAACGCATGGTGGCCTCAAAACACTGGGCGTCGGATGTGTTCCTGGGTGCGGCAGTTGGGTATGGAATCGGGACCGCTGTTGTGAAGATCAGCCAGCAGAGAGAACCCGAGCAGACGACCGGCGTAAACATGACATTCGCGCCGGTGCTTACGGCGCGCGGAACGGGACTCGCTCTTTACGTACGGTGGTAGTTTAGAAACGTCGAAACGTATCGGCTGATCATCAGCGTGCGATAATGATTCGACCTGATGTCCATGTGTCTCGAGTCCGGACTAACACCGTATAGATTCCATTCGAGAGGGAGGTGGTGTTGATTTGGATTGTTGATGGCAATCGAGAATCTGATTGTATCGAGTGCGTCATGCGTCTCCCGAGTGCATCGTACAATTCGAGCTGGAAGATGTCGGATTGTGCAAATGGCAGCGTAACGGTTACCCAAGGGGACGCCGTTAATCCAACGGGGTTGGGATGAACGCCCAATTGCGGCGTGTTTGGAAGCTGCGCCGATGCATCAATGCCTGTGGGCCCGGTAATGGTGTAGACTGTCAGATTGCTGGGATCGGTACCGCCGAGATACACCGTGTTTGTGGACGGGTCCACAGGTCCGAGCACGTAGTTCCCGAAATCGTTTGCGCCGGGAAACAGGGCCATGCCGCCGTGAATACGAAGCTCTAGCCTATGTCCCGCACGGATCGTTGCCGCAACGGAAGTCAGGGCAAACCGTAGTCTTTCGTCTCCGGAGGTGTTTGACGCAACCTGATAATGCCCGCGCGCGAGTTGAGCGCTTTTGCCGGTTGCCGGATCAAAATCGTACAGGTTTGCGACCACCTGATACGACGCACCGGACCCGTTGGCCATGATCTGGACCTCGCATGGCCGACCTCCCAGGACCATGTCCTGCGCAAGCGGTTCGGAACGGTATACGAGTGGTGTTGAGCCCGTCACGCGCGAGTACGAGATGGTTCGTGTTTCGGAGGCTGTCGGAGCTGATAACTCGAGTACTCCGTTGGAGGGGTAAAATGTCCGCGGAGAGATATTGCCGGGCAATGGCGCCGATGTACCGAGCCAAATGGCCGAATCTCGAAGTGAATACACATGGGGCAGATTTGTTATCGCGTCGTACATGATCACAGCACTGTCCGAACCGGCGACACTTCCGAGTCCGATCTGGTCTTTCAACCAGTATTCGAGCCACCGATCCTGAAGTTGTGTAACAAACGAGCGCTGTATGGGGTGCGATGGCAGAGCATGTCCTCCGGGATATGTGACAATACGTTTCGGTCCCGCGATGCGCGCGAATTGTTTCAGTGCCGATGACTGGTTAAAGAATCCGTCAAAATAACTTACCAGGATAAGCGTGGGCGTCGACGTTGCGGACTCGAGTCCTGTTGTTGTGTAACCGCCCAGCATCGAACGCAAATACGCGTAATTCCCAGTGCTTATTGCGCGATTCACTGAATCCTTCGCACCGGGTGAAAAACGGATCGTTGCGGCAACAATCGCTGACGCGAATGTCCAATTGAGGGCGTTATTCTCAAGCCAGTTCTCGTCAAATCGTCCGTTTGCAATGATCGACACGACCGCGCGTGCACCGAGATTGTGTGCCGCAGCCGACCAAGCATGTATCCCGCCCTGTGATGCGCCTATCACGCCGACTCGTTCCGGATTGGCACCTGGTAGTGCAGCCGCCATATCGATAAATGCTTTGAGATCAGCGGTGACGCGTGGTGATGTGAAGAAATCAAATTCACCGCCGGACGCCCCTTGTCCGCGCACGCTGTACGCGACGCAAATATATCCCCGAGCGGCGTACGCTTGTGCGTAGCTGCGATTTTCCTCCTTGGATCCTGCGAATCCGTGCACCCACACGAGCGCGGGAAATCCGCCGGTGGGCGCAGGAGTTGTGGGAAGCACATACAGGGCATCAAGCGTTACACCGTCATTCATCAAGACCAGAGTGTCGCGTGCGGTCTGAGAATGGCCCGTAATACACACGAGAAAAACCAAAATGAAGAGACTGTACAAGCGCAGACGCATGACGTATCCCTGATTCGTTATCACAGAATTATTCCACCATAATAGCAATTTTTTCAGAAATCGGGGAGAAATCAATAGAACGGAGGAGACATCCTTCGGATTTCGTTGCACGACAATAAGTTCCTCTATACATTTATGCTATTGATGTTATTTGTTTATCGCAAATATTATTTTTGTTCTGAATCCAATAACGGATTCGTGCATCTGATCAATTGAACACCTTGCCATCGAGGAATTTGAGTACTCAGGCCACCCCACTTAATACGCACCCGTTAATCCGCCAACGGATTGTCATGAAGTTCAGCACCTTTCTCTCCGTCACACTTCCACTTCATCTGTTCCTTGCGATGTATTCTGTTCCCGCGCAGCCGCGTCCGGCTGTGCGTGAGGCTTTTGAGGTGCCGCATTCCTTGAAAGCGGGCGATTCGCAGGCCTGTTTGCGTTGCCACGGTTTGGCGAATTTTTCATACCGGGAGTCCGCGACTGCAGCACCGCGAAACCTGTCGGTCAATGCGAGCGCATATGCCGGTTCAGTTCATGCTACAATTCATTGCACCGACTGCCACCCGGCAATCACGCAATACCCTCATGCGGAGTTAGAGCCCGGCCAGCGTGCAACATGTGGAAGCGACTGTCATGTTGTGAAGAATGGGAAGCCATATTCACATGCCAGCATTTTTCATGACTATGGAGTCAGCGTGCATGGCGCCGGATTAACGGGAAAGAACCCTGGCGCTCCCGCATGCCTCCATTGCCACGGCAAGGGTGATGCGCACGCCGTAACAAAGGCAGTGAAAGCAATAGGAGTCCGTGAAAAAATGGACCTGTGCATCGCGTGTCACGATGATCACGCGTTAATGGCCCGAAACAAGGTTACCACGGAAGCTGTTGCGTCGTATAAGAGGAGCTTCCACTACAAGGCCATACGATTCGGGGAAGAAAATACAGCGGTGTGCCAGGACTGCCACTCCGTGCACTCTGTGCTTCCTCGTGATAGCGCTCGATCAACCATCGCTCCGGGGAATATCTCCCGCACGTGTGGTCAGGGAGAATGCCATCCGGGAGCACAGATGAACTTCGCCATGTCAGGCGCAAATCACCTTGGTCTTCGCATTGAAAAAGACGCCATTCTGCGGTTAGAAGAATTGTTTTTCTATGCCCTGACCGCGGGATCAATGTTGATGCTGGTGATTGGCATTATTCTCGACATTCAGAAAAAATTCGGATGGCTAAGTCTTATACTTTCCTGGCTGAATGCTCTTGCACCTTCCGTCCGTGTGCTCGCCAGTGCTCTTCGCCCCGGATTGCGTTGGGCGAAACGAATCCTAATCGACTGACAGACTTATCATCGTCCAGAGGAATTCCGCTGGACGCACCACCTGGCCGGTTCCAAACAACCAACGAACATGTCACCACGACTCGATCCCTCTAAGCGCTATTTCACTCGTCTCACTCTCGGGCAACGAATCCAGCATTGGGTTTTGCTCGGCAGTTTTTCGTTACTGACGATCACCGGCATCCCAATGCGTTTTCCGGAAGTCGGGTGGCTCGATGTGGTCTATACCGCAATGGGCGGTTTGCCGGTAGCGCGCCTGATCCATCGTATCGCGGCCGTGGCAATGATATTGGACGGGCTCGCTCATATCGTCTATCTCATTCAGTTGTTAATACAGAACAAGGGTCGGATCCGACAAGCCTGGCCGATGATTCCCACAATGAAGGATGCTCGAGATTGGTGGGAGACGTCGTTGTACTATTTCGGCCTTCAAAAGGAACTCCCTCGATACGACAGGTTCAACTTTCGAGAGAAGTTCGATTACTTCGCCGTGTTTTGGGGTCTGCCCGTAATGATGTTCTCCGGATTGGTCCTATGGTTTCCCGTGTATTTCGGAAACATGCTACCGGACATCGCAATCGGAATGGCCTATATCGCCCATAGTGATGAAGCCATCCTGGCGATATCAGCGATTGTGGTGTGGCATTTCTACAACGTGCACTACAATCCCGACAAATTTCCCGCCAGTTGGATTTGGTGGCACGGGCAGATTTCAGAAGACGAGATACGGCACGAACATCCGCTCGAGTATGAGCGTCTCCTTGAGCGTGAAACACGGGCGTGAAGAGCGAGGCCGGGCGCGGGATCCTTCGTGGTGCAATCACACCGTCCTTGCGATCGAAAAACCACAACTGAGCAACAGTTATTCCCCATCAATCACACAACTGACACATGGCTACGAGCAAGAAACAACGCTGGCTGATCCGCATCGGTGCCGCATCCGTCGTACTGATCGCAATCGCATGGTTCAATTATTCGCACCTCGTCAACATGGTGGTACCGTATGTGCATCGATCAGAGACAATCGACTTTCCCGTTCAGCGCGTAAGCGATGCAGAATTTGAACGAATCGCAAGAGAGCTTCAGGTTGAGATGGTCGCGTACAGCACGGTCGATACCGCGATGAAAAACCCCGCGGTGTATGAGGCGGTAGCGCGACAACTCGCTGGCAACGTCTCGACATTTAAACGCCGCATTGGGCTTGATCACGTCGAACGGTTCCGGAGGGCGGGAATCCGGGCGTACGAGGGTCCTCAGACCTGCATAAGCTGCCATCCAAACATACGCGTGAAGGACGGGAAAGGCGGTTATATGACGGTCAGCACACGCGATAATATTCAAGAGAGTGTACATTTCGGCCTGAACAAGTTTTCCGGATTCAACACGTATGGTTTTAACGGGCAGCTCGTTGAAGGAATCCCCATGGGGAAGATCGATCGCGCCTGCGGGATTCCAGGTTCGTTCACATGGACCGGCTGGGCTACGATCGTGAAAACCAAAACTGGTGAAACTCGAAGCGACGGGTGTGGACAATGTCATCCGGGTGGACAGTATGGGCCCATGACGGGCACGATGTTTCCGGGATATACCCCCATCGATGCGGAATTCGAATCGATGGATTGTCTGATCTGCCATTCGGCAGCGTACGACATGAACGAGAAGTATGTGGTGAAGGATGACAACGGCAAACACCGCTGGAATCAGGATCGAAGCATGAAGGCTGCAATGGCGGTTGGTAGGCCTACTTCTGACAACTGTCTTCGATGCCACGAACACAACCATGGCGGCGACATGTACGAGGGCAACCTCGCCGCGAAGAAGCTCGGATACAAGAATCCTCGACTCCTGCACCCCGGGGCCAAACGCGGAAATCCGACCCGAGGCCGTGACGTCCACTATGCCGCGGGTTTGCAGTGTCTTGACTGCCACGAATCACACGGCCACCTTATTGCGCGTGGCACACGCGGCACGGATCTTGTCAGCAACGACCTGCCTGGTGTGGAAGTAAGCTGTGAGAAATGTCACACGGCAACTCCGCACATTCAGGATAAAACCACGAGAGCGTTCCTGAATGCCCACACAGATAAGATGCATTGCGAGACCTGTCACATCACGCATTTGACCGACGACAACGTGGTGCTGCGCGACTGGACGGATCCTGTGTTTGAGGAAAGCGAGGGGGTGTGGGTGTATCGCGACATCCTGCGGTCAGGCAAACCAGGTGAAGCGATCGTGTACCGCTGGCATAACGGTATCGGATCGTTCATGGCGGGTGCTCTTGGCGATAATCCCAACGGTCTCAATCTTTACAGGGCGTTTGTCACAACACCCGATGCGGCATTCAAAGACTTCAATTATGCATCGTATTACGAGGAGACTTTCCGTCCAATCGGCCGTCTTGGCAAGTCGAGGATTGCCCCATTCAAACGCTTCAATGCGAAGATGTACGAGGACATGGGAAATCAGGGGCCGTTCGGTGGAATGCTGCTGCCCTTTGATTACAACGTGTACTACGAGACGGGCAATCCCAAAGCCGCGGTGATGAAAGCGATGGATGACCCCATCATTAAAATGATGTACGGAACGATTTTTAAAGTGTACATGATGGATGCATTCATGAACTACATGGGCATAGAGAAGGGGTGGACGATTCCATTCTCTGGAAAGATCGAAGGCAAGTGGATGCGGCAGGACGCTACATTGATGCTCAACCATTCGATCACCAAAGAGGCGATGCAGTGCGAATCGTGCCATGCCCCGAAAGACACAGGCATCATACCGTTCGAGGAGCTCGGTTATCCAGAAGCGCGTGTTGCCGACCTGCGCAATTTGCAGGAGTTGCGCATGGTGCAGAATACTCGAGGAGCAATGCCTCTTCCACCGTCACATGCACCGAAGAAGAAGGCCGCACTTTCCAAAGCGGGTGTGTGACGCTCCGCTTCAGAATGGCATTGAACAGACACCACACCCCGGACATCTCAAAGATGTCCGGGGTGTGGTGTATTCGGCAAAGTACCAAGACGATTGCCGTGCCTGTGTGATTTTCCGTACTTTTAAAAGATTGACCATAAGACGGCTCTCATAACGCTCTTTCAGCTCCCCGAGAACACTCATGCGCAAACTTTTATCTCTCCCTCTCCTTTTCATCCTGTCCGCCTTACTCAGTATCGGTATCACAGCCGACGAGGGCATGTATCCGCTCAGTGAAATCGGGAAGCTCAACCTGAAAGCCAAGGGTTTGAAGATCGATGTCAAGGAAATCTATAATCCCGAGGGTGTCAGTCTGGTTCAAGCGATCTGTGAAGTTGGTATGGGCGGCGGCGGGGGAACCGGTGAATTCGTGTCAGCAGACGGATTGATCCTGACCAACCACCATATCGCATTTCCCGCAGTGGCCGCAGCGAGCACGCCGGAGAAGGATTATCTGAAAAACGGGTTTACAGCCTTCACCCGCGAGATGGAGATTCCAGCAAAGAATTACACCTGCCAGATTACCGAATCGTACCGAGATGTGACGAGCGATGTAATGTCGGTGGTCAAGGATGGCATGCAGCCGTCTGCTCGGGCTACTGCCATCCGCGCAAAAATGAATGAAATTGCTCGGGCCGAAGAGGGCAAGCAGAAAAACGTGTCGTGTGAAGTCGCCGAGATGTTTCCAGGTCGCAGCTACGTGTTATTCACCTCGCGCTCCATTCTCGATGTACGGCTCGTGTATGTTCCACCTCTCGGTGTAGGAAATTTCGGAGGTGAAAATGATAATTGGATGTGGCCCCGCCATACGGGAGACTTTAGTTTTCTCCGTGCCTATGTGGCACCGGATGGATCCACCGCGGCCTATTCACAAGACAACGTCCCGTTTACTCCGAAACGTCATATCAAAGTCGCGACCAAGGGTGTGAAGGAAGGCGATTTTGTCATGATTCTTGGTTATCCGGGACGCACGTACCGGCATAAAACGTCACACTTCCTTCGCCTTCAGGAAAGCGTTCAGCTTCCAGCCGTCAGCCGACGTTTTGATTGGATGATTTCCACGATGGAGCAGATGGGAGAAGGCGACAGAGCTCTGCAGATCAAGTTCGCCGATGAGATAAAGAGCTATGCAAACGTGACAAAAAACTACAAGGGCAAGCTGCAAGGAATGCGCCGCCTTGCTCTCGTATCGAAAAAGGTGGAGGAGGAGAGACAGCTCCAGGCGTTTATAGAAGCCGATCCCAATCGCAGGGAAAAGTACGGGACGGTTATCTCCGAAATTGGCCGTGTGTACGAACAGCAGCAGGAGTATGCGTTGCAGGAGTTCGCATTCGCCATGCTTGGTCGCAACAAAATCATCGGCACCGCAATGGCCCTGCTCACAGGTGCAGAAGCGAAGGACCGTAAGCCCGAGGTCGTGGAGCGGGCAAAGGCCGGTCTTGCTGCACGCTTCGACGACATGCATCTCGGCGCCGAGGAGGCATTTCTTGCGCGTTCAATTCTGGACGTGGCGGCGCTGCCCCGTGATCAGCGCTTCCTTCAATCCATCTCTGTTCCATCCGAAGGTAGCGCGCGCGAGCGCGAGACTGCGGTGCTTGCCACAGTACGGGACGCTATGTCCCGCAGCGCCTTCGCAAAAAAGGAGACGATGGTCGGACTTGCGGACTTGACCCGGGAGGCGCTTGTCGCAGCCAACGATCCCGTGATCGCACTGGCGCTTGAATACAGGACGGCTATGGAAAAAATTCGTGAGAGGCAGCGCGCACGCGAAGGAGAACTGAATCGACTCGAAGGCGCACTGCTTGACGCCAAGATGCTCTGGCGTTCAACGCAGTTCATTCCCGACGCAAACAGCACTCTTCGATTTACCTACGGATACGTTCGTGGATACGCACCGGCCGATGCAACGAGGCACTCTCCTCTGAGCACGCTCCGGGGGATCGCAGAAAAACAGACCGGAGAAGAGCCGTTCGACGCCCCCGTTCAACTCATTGACCTTTACAACACGCGTTCATACGATAAGAGCTTCGAGGATAAAGCGCTCGGTGAGGTCCCCGTGGCCATGCTCTACAATATGGATACAACTGGAGGCAATTCTGGATCTCCTGTATTAAATGCGTACGGAGAACTTGTCGGAGTAAACTTCGATCGCACGTTTGAAGCTACCATTAACGACTATCAGTGGAGCGAGAGCTACAGCAGATCCATCGGAGCGGATATACGTTACATTCTGTTTGTGGCCAAGTACATCGGGAAGGCGGATTTTCTGCTGAAAGAATTGGGTGTCAGATATTAAGGTCCGGGCATCGCGTGCCTCGCAACCCGTACCGAAGCGAAACCTAATTCAGTCATTCTGTCGTCGGTACCTTTGTGCCCGATTTTTTCTTCTGAATCCGACTCATCGATCATACTGTACAGCGCTGGCCATAGTAGAGAAGCAGTGAACATCATCGTCCTGAACAGCGGTAGTAACGGAAATGCGGTATACGTCGAATCGCCCGCAAGCGGCGCTGCGGTACTGCTGGATTGTGGAATATCGAACCGGCAAATTGAGACGCGGCTGAAAGTGCACGGACGATTCACAAATTCCATTCGGGGAGTATTCATCACACATGAACACGGGGACCACATTCGAGGCGTACAAAGTTTCTCGAAGCACAATCGAGTGCCCGTGTATCTGACAGAACAAACGTATCGGAATTTCTGGCAGCGTGACGGACTCAAGGGATTTCACTTCATCAATCCGGACGGAGAAAACTCCGTAGCCGTGGAAGACATCTCGGTACGCGCCTTTCCCAAATCACACGACGCGGCCGATCCTGTTTTCTTTCTTGTCGAAATTGGCGACAAACGTTTCCTGTACGTGACGGACCTCGGCGCAAGCAATGAGAGGCTCGACGCACTCATTCCGACGGTGGATGCACTCATGCTTGAGAGCAACTACGACTCCGACATGCTTTGGAACGGGGATTATCCTGAGGATCTGAAGGAGAGGGTCGATTCCGAGTTAGGGCATCTCTCCAACGAACAGGCCATGACCCTCCTTGATACGCATGCAGGGGGCGACCTCCGTTTGCTCATCTTTGCGCACATAAGCGAAAACAACAATACCCCCGAAATCGTCGCCCGCGAAGCCGAGGCGCTGCTTGCTCGCAAACCCGGTTTTACGCCGCGATTCGAACTCGCATCCCGACATACCGTCAGCGAGGTATACACGATATAACATCGAATTCCGGAATGGGGATTTCTAAATCCGGAAGCAGGATTGACTCGCGTCTGGTGCTTCTTTTTGTTAGTTTCGCTTCATGCGAAGCTGGATGATCTCTGTGGTCTTGTTGCCCCTGTATGTCGGCTACGGACAGGAGCGACGTGATTCCGTTGCGGTACCGGACCGATGGAATGCACCGCCCGAACAGGGCTCTATTTCAACTGGCAGCCTCGATGGCGTGCCGTTAAGAACGCGATGGACCCCGGCGTGGGAACCGATAGTGCAGCATGAATCGCTTGGTGAAAGAATGTTTACGACAAGCATGCTCCGTGAGGCAACACTCGGGAATCCCAATCGAACCGTCCGCATATACCGCTCGGATCCGAATTACTACCGGATGACTTCGTTCTCGATGTTATCATCCAATGGAATTACCCCTGGTCCCACTCAATCCGACTTCATGAACCGCCTCATCAATACTCTGTATGTACGGCTGAGAGAAGAGGTCGCATCGGGGCGACTTACCGCATACGACTACATGACAGTTCCCGGAAATACCGGGATGATAACCAGTTTTGATGATTGCAAGGAAACTGCGTTGATGCGGGGCGAGGAACAGGCCCTCGACGTTCTCACGCGAATGTCGGTCGGCATCTGGCCGTATCATCCCCGACGTTTCCCTCTTTCGCCCGTGGGAAAATAGAAGCATATTCAGTCCGCAAAGGCGGAGTGATGATTCAACTGAGCACCCGGAGTTCGTCCTTCACCCTGCTTTAGGGCTATGAAGAAGGGCGACCGACAGGCCGCCCTTCTTGTGTTCGACTATGAAAATAATACTGACGCGACGTGCCGGGCCGCTTCGGTCGGCACGAGATCTTTATTTCACGGTCAGCGTCAACATCTTTACGCCATTTCCCTTCTTCTCGATGGCGTGAGCAACTTCCATACCTTTGACAACCTTCCCGAACACCGTGTGTTTACCGTCAAGCCAATCACAACCATCCTTCTTGGTGACGATAAAAAACTGTGAACCGTTTGTATTGGGGCCGGCATTGGCCATGCAGATAGTTCCGTATCCAACTTTTGCTTTCAGCTTGCCGTCCTTGTCGAAACATTCATCTTCAAAACGATATCCGGGTCCGCCGGAACCAGTTCCCATAGGGTCACCACCCTGGATCATAAAATCTCCGATCACCCGGTGGAAGGTCAATCCGTCATAAAACGCACGTTTGGTTTTCTGGCCTGTCTTGGGATCTGTAAATTCTTTGGTGCCTGCGGCGAGACCCGTGAAATTGGCAACCGTGACCGGAGCGATCTCGGGCCACATTTCAATTTCCATTTCGCCGAGTTCGGTTTTCATGATGACCATGGGTTTTTTTCCCGCTTTAGTGTTGGAGGTCGACGCTTCGGTTTTGCCTTTCGAAGCGGCTTTGTCTTTCGGTGTCTTCTGTGCCTGGGCGGAGCCCGCGATCAGAGCAAGGAGGAGCAGGGGAAGAAGAAGCTGACGCATAGTGTCTCTCGCAATTGAACAAGATGAACTGGTAAAGTTCCGCAAACTACTTCACGGGGAGAATGCGAGGCAAGGCGGATCGTGAGTATCGCGGTTGCGCGAGAGAACGTGTCCTGTTGTATTTTCCAATGGATGAACACATTTGACGTCGGAGGAAGCATGAAGCACGGATTCTCAGTTGCCATTGCCATTGCAGCCCTCTCGTGCTGCGCCAGCGGTGTTGCAAACGCGCAGTTGACCGTATCGTTTCATTCACCGGGATACACATACAACAGGAACGCCTTTCGTTACGATCCCACACCGTACCCGCTTACGATAACGGTGCGTAACACCGGCACAGTCGCAACGCAGCCAGTATCTGTCCGCATTGCTTTTTTTGCACCATTTTCGCTCGACAGCAGCGAAAATTCATCAACGATACGCCCTGCAAGTCCGCAGGTCCTGGCCCCGGGTGATTCACTGCGTCTGACGTATAAAATGATTCACCCTCTATCGCTCACACCTTTCGTACAGAGGGTGCGTTTTTTTGTGAAGCGCGGTGCGACCGATTCAACACAGCACAATATTGATGTGATGATTCCCGCGGCCGAGCCTGCCGAGCTCTATGCCGCCTTATCGCGCGATGTCTCACTCATCGCGCGCACCGATTCACTTGGATACGAGGACAACCCTTTTGAGGTACGCCTGCGGCTCTACAACAACGGCGGGACGCGTGCCGACAGTGTGGTCGCCCGGTTGCTCCTACCGTCGGGCTGCGTCCTCGATCCTGCAACCCAATCAAACCCAATCATTCTTCCACAGCTCCAGCCAGTGCCGATTGGAGACGTCCGAATGGATCTCGTGTGGACAGTCCGTTATACATCGGCCACACGAGTTGCGCAACAGGATTCCATCGTCGCTATCGTCACGGGTCGCACAATTGCAGGTGGACCATTGCAGACGCGGCACAGTCGTAGTTTCGCGGCCGATGGCCTCTCTCCGGCCTACACGATTACACTTGATGCGCCGCCGGCTCTTCAGTTCGATACGGGGACCGTGTACTCCCCATACCCACTTCCACTTCGGGCACGCATCACTAACACGGGATTTCAAGATGCGGATCTGCGACAATTGCGGTTGTTTATAACGGGTGAAGGAGTTGTTTCTCGGCACGATACCGTGCGTAGTCTGCATATGCTTCGTCCAGGTGAATCGGACACGCTCGAATGGGAGCTTGACGTGCTTCGCGGGCGTGTCGCGCGTGATTTACTGTTCCGTGCGGAGGTGACTGATGGCGATGCCGAGTCACGCAGCGCTGAAACGCGAGTGCAGGTGCCCGGCAGGGATTTCGGACTCGTGCTCACGGACATCATCGTTCCAGACACGGTAGCATTACGTCCTGATGGGACCGAGTATGTGAACCGAAGCATAGATGTTCGATTCAAGGCCTGGAACACATACTGGGGCAACGTTCAAATCGTTCAGACGCGAGTGAGTCCCATCGGCGTGGGCGTGTTTCCAGCGGGCCCGGTTCTCGACATGCCGAATTCATTCCTAATGCCCGACTCCGTGTCGCCGGAGTATCTCGCCACATTTCGTATAACAGGTGGTGCTTCAGAGTCATCCGTCTCCTTCGACATCGCCGTCATATCCTCGTTGGGCGACACTGCTCGCGCTCGGCGCACGGTGCGCATCCCCGCGTTGACACCGCGTGTGCGTCTGGACCATGAAGGTGTCGATTCTCTGCAGATCGACACAGGAACTCTGACATACACCCCGAATCCATTCGAGCAGCGCTTCACTTTCACAAATGCTGGATCAACACGTGTACATCTCGATTCAGTCGCCGTGAAAATCCTAGGTGACGGGGCGGCTCGACTCGGGCCGCCTTCACTCGTCTATGATGGCGATCTTGAACCGACGCAGGTATTCTCGCGGGTGTGGAACGGGCAAGTTGAGAAACGCACCGGAGCACGCTACGTCTCGATGGTCGCGACGGCGTTTTATGAAGGAAGACGTACGATCAGTGACACCGCGCGAATCTTTGTGCCTGGATTCGAGCCAACGTTGCGCATCGATATCCAAGCGCCCACCGCGGTGGATTATGACAGCATTACCATCTACAGGCCCACACAAATCACACTCGTGACAATTGCGCGCAACACAGGCCCGATTGCGTTCGTTCTTGATTCACTGCGGCTCTTTCCTGGTGAGCCATGGGGACCTGTCACGACGGGCGCACAGCGTGTTGGTTTAATGCTTCAGCCGGGAGATAGCACGCGTGTAGTCTGGCCGCTCGAATTTCTCGCCTCGTTGCGGTCCGATACGACAAACAACGTGACACGTGTTGAAGGATATTTCGACACCGCTCGGAGTGCATTCTCACAGCACTCAATCATGATTCCGGGAAGACCCACCGAATTACGGATCGAGAGCATCCGGATTCCGGCGGCGTTGACGGTGCGGAGCGACGGGAGCGACTATAACGAGAACCCTCTCGTGACCTCATTTCGCGTGTATAATGACGCGTGGGTCGTACGGACACTTACTTCCACCAAGGTCGAACTCGGAGGCGGATCTGGTCTGACTCCGCGTACTCCTCTTGAGCGGATACATTCATTGAAACTGTCACCCTTCTCATCGTCGATGGAGATGGTTGATACGTTTCATGTTGACCATGCACAATTTGCGCGACAGGTCTCGTTTCGCATCTACGCAACGTCGACGCTGAACGGCAATGCTTACGCTCAACACATGACGAGTATCCCCGCCATCATACCATCCGGTGTCGACCCTGCGAGTGAGGATGTTTTCCGACTTCGTGCGGTATATCCGAATCCTGCATCATCACAACAACCCATACAGCTTGAGTTGGAAGCATCCACGCAGAACATGATTCGACTGGACGTGTATTCCGCGTTGGGCGTGCGGGTATATCAATCCAATGACATTGAGCTCACCCAAGGCCGATCAGTGATGCCGGTATCGCTCAGGCAGCCGGGGATGTATCTGTTGCGGATCAGTGCCGGATCGAGGTACATCACCGCCTCGATACTTATCGTTCGGTAACACACGAAGCAGGTTCCAATGCAGTTCCAGATTTCGCTCCCTTTTGTCCATACAGAAGTCGAACTCCATGACGCGGTTGCTCAACGGCTCGGATCGGGGGGCGCATACCGCGTGCTTAAGCGCAGCATAGATGCTCGGCAGCATTGGAATATCAAAGTCGAATACAGCATCAGCAGTGATACTGCCGATCCGGCCGATGAAATTCGCTCACAGCTACGGCAGCAGTCTGCGCGGCTCCAACAATATTTCGGCAACTCGACACGGCCCGTACCGGTAGTGGTCGGAAGCGGACCGGGAGGTCTTTTTTGTGCGCTGTGGCTCCATCTGCACGGCTTCTCTCCAGCACTTCTGGAACAGGGGCCACCGATGCGCGAACGAGTTCGTGATATGGCGCGCTTCATGAAGCGCGGCGAACTCGATCCATATTCCAATATCTGCTTTGGTGCCGGTGGTGCAGGGACATACAGTGATGGCAAGCTCATCACACGGATCCGGTCGCCTTACATCGCGTTCGTGATGGCCACGTTTGTCGAGTACGGAGCCCCCGAGGATATCCGGACGACGTATAACCCGCATCTTGGATCCAATCTGATCCGGCAATGCATCACCCGTCTTATCGATGCACTTTCCTTGCAGGGGGTGGACGTTCGATACAATACCCGTCTGCACGATTTCCAAAGCGCTGCCGGAGCGATCACACATCTTATGCTCCAGAACACCAGGCCGTCGAGAGGTAGGACGGAAGAAGAGATGGTGTTGGATGTGGGAGCGGGGCTGTTTCTCGCGTGCGGTCATTCCTCACGGGAGACGTATGCCATGCTCCGCACTAAAAGCGTGGAGATGGAAGCGAAGGATTTTGCAGTGGGAGTGCGGGTGGAACATCCCGCCCGCGCGATCAACGAGATGCAGTATGGGGCAGCATATCAAGAAAAGTACCCGGGTATTGAAACGGCGCAGTACAAATTGGCCAAGACCTGGAAGGATGAAGATCGTGCGGTGTACTCGTTTTGTATGTGTCCTGGTGGGTATGTTCTGAACGCGAGCACCGGAACCGATGGCGTTGTGACAAATGGCATGAGCAATCATCTGAAGACGGGACGCTTTTCAAACGCGGCGATGGTTGTGAATGTCTCGCGAACTGATCTTGCACGTCTCGGATATGATGGACCCGACGCCTCGCTTCAGTTTCAGAAAGAGATTGAAGAACGATTTCGCGCTGCGAGCAATACCCAGGGACGCAGCAACATCGTACCATCGCAGCGTCTTGCGGATTTTCTCGCGGGCACAGCTTCGAAAGGCGCTCTTCCCACATCGTGCCTCAATCCAGTTGCCCCGGTGTCGATACACGCACTACTTCCTGCATTTATTCTGGATGCACTGCGCAAGGGCTTGCCCGTATTTGATCGCAAAATGCGTGGCTTTGCCACTCACGAACATGCTCAGGTTTTTGGTGCAGAAACACGCACCTCGTCACCGTACAGAATTCTGCGAGATGCCACCCAACTCCATTCAACAACGCATCTCAACCTTTATCCCGTGGGAGAAGGCGCGGGTTATGCTGGTGGGATAACCTCCGCAGCCGTTGATGGGATCCGGTGCGCGCAGGCGTGGATCGGAAGATTTATCGAAACGGCCTGCTAGCGAAGGACTACAAGCTGTTTCGTTTCGGAAAAGCCGTTAGTAGAGAAGCGGTAAAAATACCTGCCTGCGGGAGTCTGACAGCTGTTCCATCGCGCCATGTGTGTTCCGACATTGCGCCAGCCATCGGTGATGACATCAATCCTGCGCCCGCCCGAATCAAATAACTCGATGGTGGCACGGCCGGCATTCCGCATCCGATATTCGATGATGGTGCTTCCGCGAACAGGGTTCTCGTAATTCTGTCCGAGTACAGTCGAGCCCGGTTCGCTCGGTACATCCGTGGAGGAAGGCCCGTAGTCGAAAGGTTCGTTCACAAGATGATAGCGCGGTTCCACCCCGCCATTGTAGTCTCGTGTAAGGTACGGACATACGAGCGGCGTCCGCTCAAGTTCCGAGAGTGGCGTCAGGCGCATATCATCCCCTTCCCACACATAGATCGGGACTCGGGATGGATCGAGCACCGACAATAAACCGCGTTCACGGGCGATATGAAATAGGCCGAAATTGCCAGGTTCGTGGCCGCCGAGCCAGTGCCCTATCACATCGACACGAAAGGCGTCCGTACCGAAGATGATCATGTTTGTGAGGAAGTCTTCGGCCATATCGCCGCTCCCAGGGCCAGCATTGAAGCCGTCTCCGTTACGCCCGTACAATCCTTCGATCACATGAAGACCTGCACCCATCGCACTATGCGAATCGCACGTCCGCTGCGCCCAGGTCTCCATGCCGAATCCCCCCTGCGCGTCTCGTCCAGGTCTGTCCCAGCGTGGCAGTTTTGCCGCGAGGTGCGAGGCGAAGCGGGTTTGTACACGGGATTCCAAGTCGCCTTGAAAATGACTCCGAACTGTTGATGCATGTTTGGCCGTTGCGTCAAGTCCCTCGCAGAACCGCACGAGTGGGCTTATTACGGTCCCTTGCAGATTTTTTACACACAGCGTCATACCCATCGAGTGGGTTTTGAATTTCGAAATATTCAGAATCCATGATTCGTCATGATTGAAGGGGTGAAGGAATCCGATACGTCGGAAGACAACACCATCAGGAATATCTCTCCATGTCACGTCCTCGGGTGCGAGAGTATCGAAGGTGACCTCATGGAGTTTTCTTCCGGAGGGCAGATCCAGCAAATGTACGCCACTCCGTCCGGCGACACCTTCCGCATCTCCGACCAGCCGTTCCCCTGGACAATACCCGTCTCCCAGCCAATTACCTTCTCGCATGAACACATTGTCCATACTCAATCCGACGCCTCTCATTCCCTCGAGCACCCCTTCCAGGAACGGCATGTCTGTTCGTATGCCCATACCATCGGCGCTGCCACCTGTTCCACCGGTACAGGTGAGGTTCGGTTTCAGCGCAATCGCATGCGAGACCGGAATGCCGCCTGAGTCACTGAGTGAAAACATACGCGACGCAAACGAGTGTCCCGCCTGGAGCTTTTCAAGAGCATTCCGCTTGTCGGTCACCGCAGTCTTCATGATGAACACCGCCTCGGGGTGTGCCTCGACAAATGGATGCAGTCGGAACCACGAACCCTGGGACCGCCACATTCCGGCGGCAGACTGACGCAAGTCGAGGAATGCCGCAACGGTGCCAGCACCAGTGAGCTGAAGAAATGTTCTGCGACGCATAGCGGAACCTCATATTGGTATTGCCAAACAGAACCTGCGTACGTATGAAACCTAGCTATGAAAACAACCAACTGCAATCATATACGCGCGAGCGTCATGAACTTTTCGATTCTGCGAAGTCCCTCATCAAATCGTTCCGGCGGGGGAAGCAGGCTCAGGACGATGTGACTTCCGCAGTTAAAATCGAAGAAGAAACCCGGATGGACGAGAACATCGTACTCCGAGAGAAGTCGGAGCACCAAATCCTCCTCATCAACGTCATCATCGATGTGGAGAATGGCGCTCCATCCAGCATCCGGGGGCGAGACGCGCGATGTTATGAACCGGGAACTCGCACGCGTCAGGGTATCCAGATTTTTCATGCACCGCTCTCGGATTTGTGCCTGTACTCCGCCAACATCGTGCAGCAAATCACGAGCTGCCTGCTGTACCGGAGTGTTGACTGACAGGTACGTGTCCGCGATGAGGTCGAGTCGCTCAAGCGCGGTCTCAAGTAGATCGGTAGGCCCTGCGCTCGCGATCCAGCCAAGTTTTAGCTGCGGGAGCGCGAGCATCTTTGATAATCCGCCAAGGGTGAATGCGAGTGCGGACGACGTTGCGTCGAGCATGGATACTGCGTCGTGCGGTATTTCTGGGATTGTTGTCGTCAACGGGTAGAAAAAGAATACTTCATCCGATATTATCGCCATGTCGCGCTCGGCACAGAATCGGACGAGTGAATCCGATTCCTCCCGCTGCAGGTAATTCCCGGTAGGATTGTTCGGATTGATGACAACAATCGCTTTGCAGTTTGGTGTCCATGCATGTTCGAGGGCAAGGAGATCAATGCCCCAGGAGTCGCCGTCAGCCCTGCGAATCGGATAAGGAATGGTCTCGACGGCCTCCATGGCGGCGAGGTGCTCGACGAGAGGGTATGATGGCGAAGGCGCGAGTACCGCGTCCCCTGGCTGTGTGAGAAGCTTGAAGAGAAACGAATAGGATTCGCTGCTGCTTGCGGTCAAATGTATGCGGTCTGGATCCATGGCCAATCCGCGAGTGCGGAAATATTCCGCAACCGCCATGCGTGTCTCAATTGCACCCCGCGGGTGGGGCTCATATCGCAGAATTGCAGGAGATGAGAGGGCGCGGGTGATATGGTCCTCAGGATAGTGGAAGCCCACAAGCGTGGGATTCGATTCAGTCAAATCCAATACACCAATACCCTGTGCGCGTTTTTGTGCAAGGAGTGCTGCCAGCGGATTGGGGGAGAGATCAGAGGGGAATCTGAGTTTCATCGGTCTATAGTTTTGCTGCGGAACACAAAGTCGACATTGTCCGCAAGTTCGATACCAGCGGAAAGTAGTGCCTGTGGCAAATGTACTGCACGAATCGCGTGTACGCGACTAAATACCACCGTAAGACGGTCGCGTCGCGTCAATGAAATTCCTCTTCATTGACGCACGCGGCCCGACATTCCTCCCTACGGAGCGCTAACCGTCGCGAATCCCGCCCCGGCTGAGCGTATGCGGCCACTATCCCCAACCGATACGGCACAACAGTTCTGTGCCGTATAGATACGGGCGTCCTCCCCCCAAGGGGCAACACACTTGACTCTGCCGTTGAATTTCACGCGGTTATGCATACGAGGTCGAATGTACAACCAACGGAAGCCCGTGTACAGCGGGAATGAGCAAGTGTACCATTCTGCGGATATCTGTTCGGTTATACCGAGCAGCCGTGGAGACGGATTTTCGCCTTTAGCGCATTCCCAACTGCGCGATAAACTCCTCCCTGCGTCGCACCGAAACCTCCAGCTCTTTGCCGCTGCTCATAATAACGTATCCTCCCTTGCCTCGGACGTAGCGTCGGAGATGTCTGAGATTGATGCTATGGGAATGATGTATGCGGAAGAAGCCGTGATCGGCAAGCAAGTCATCAAATTCCTTCAACGTTCTGCAGATGATATGAGTCTCGCCTTGGGCGGTCGAGCACGTGGTGTAGTTTCCCTTGGCCTCAAGGTCGACGATTTCATGTACCGTCACAAAAATGAAACCGTCGAGAGTGGGAAGTGCGATTTGAGTATCTGCTCCGGTTGTGGCCGCAAGATTATCGTGCAGTAAGCGCAGTTGTGACGAGTGTGTTCGAATGGCTTGAGAGGTTTCACTTGCACGTGCCACGGCGCTCACAAGTTCATCGCGCTGGATAGGTTTCAAGAGGTAGTCGAGCGCGGAGAAACGAATGGCGCGGATGGCAAACGTGTCGTGTGCCGTGGTGAATACGACCTTGAATGTAACCGTATCGAGTTGCTGCAAAAGATCGAAACCGGTTCCATCGGTGAGCATAATATCGAGGAAGACCAGATCCGGGGAGCACACCGGCAAAGTTCGCACCGCTTCTTCCACACTGCCGCACTCAGCAACCACGGTAACTTCAGGGCAGTGCTTCGCAAGAAGGTGTTTCAACATCAAGCGACAAGCCGCTTCATCATCGACGACCGCGGCACGGAGAGCCGATCCCGGCGCAAGCGGGTTGGGCTGTGTGAGTGCTGTTCCCTTCGCTGCCGTCATTCTCACATCCTTGTTCTTGTCCATCCCGAAAAATACGCGATTAACCTTTCACTCCAGCGTGATGCTCCGAAAGGGATAACAGTGAATCTGAACAACCGATGGTCGATGGAGAATGTACGCAGAGGCGGCGCACGATTCAAGCGCGGGTTGGAGGGTGATCAATTTTATCGGCGCCATGCCGGGCGAAGCGTCCCGCTTCACGTCCGTGCGAATGATCGTCTGTGGGCCACGGCCAACCGCCGAATTGTGTACGCTGGTATTCGTCGAAAGCTTCGCGGATTTCTTCGCGCGTGTTCATGACAAAGGGTCCGTATTGCACGACGGGTTCGTCGATCGGCCGTCCCTGCAGAATAAGGACTTCTACGTCCGATTCACCGGTCGCGTGGAGCACGGATTCCTGTGCCGCCTCAAGTTCCGCCGAGTGGTAGAGTGGAATCTGCATTTCATCAACACGCAAGTCCTCGCCATGAAAGAAGTACAACATACGCCGGGCGCCGACCTTTGCTCGCGGCAAGACGCATCGCGCGCCGGGCGATAATCGTATTGTCCAAATCGCAATGCCGGCTTCGACGTGCGATGCGTACGAGTGTGGTGGTGGCGGTAGTGGATCAAGATCGTCAAACGACCCGGCAATGACAGTTATTTCCACTTCAGCACCTTGCCACGATGCATGGAGTCTGGGGATGTTCTCGCTCCAGAACATGGAATAATGCGGCTCCGCGAATTTGTCGACAGCGGGCAGATTCAACCATATCTGAAACAGCTCCACTGGGTTGTTTCGATCACGCTGCAGGAGTGGGAACATTTCCGCATGAAGTATTCCTTTGCCGGCGGTGAGCCATTGAACATCACCCTCGCCATACCTTCCAGCGCCACCGAGCGAATCCGAATGATCAAGTAGACCGCGTCGGACGATTGTGACCGTCTCGAACCCGCGATGCGGGTGTTGCGGAAATCCCGGTATGGTCTGTCCGTGATACATGCTCCAGCCATCTTTTCCGGAAAAATCCTGTCCGAGATCCCTGCCGGCTAGAGAGACTGCGGGACCGAAATTTTCATTCCCGGCGGGAAAAGTGTCTCTATGGTGCACGCAGAAAAGAAAAGGATTCAGGGTCTGCCAGGTGAATGAGAGCGGGACGAGGCGAAGAACAGGCATTGGACGACTTTCACGAAGAGTATAAGGTGGTTGTGCCCAATGATACGGCCTGCGCAGGTGACAAGGAAGCTGAATCACCAGAGATTTCCTACCCGTTCAGACATCACGAACGATCAAAGATCCAAATCTTGTCTATGATCGAGGGCGAAACGAAGGAGTGCGAAACTTCCGTGCAAGTTCAATTTTGCGGCGATATTTGCGTGATGCCTCTCGACAGTCCTGGGGCTGATCGCAAGTCTTTCAGCGATCTCGCGCGTTGAGAAATTGTGTGCGACGAAGTGGAGCACGCGACGCTCCATCGACGTTAGATCCTCAAGCTCCGCGCGTTGCTGCCTGCCCGATTCGTGTGGAAGCAATCCGCGAATCACCGGAGCGGCGATGGCGGGGCTTATGAAATAGTCGCCTTCAGCCGCACGTCGTATACCCCGGACAATATCCTGTGCCGCGCTGTCTTTCAGGATATACCCGAGGGCGCCTGATTCAATCGCCGAGTGGCAGTATTCAAGATTGTCAAATGCGGTGAGTATGACCACTGCTGTCTCTAATGATGCCTCGCGGATCATACGCACGATATCGATTCCGCTAAAATGCTGCATCATCACGTCAACGACCGCTACCCGCGGGGAATGCGCTCGTACAGCTTCCCACGCCTCGCGCCCGTCGCCTGCTTCCGCAAGGACGCGCATGTCACCGTCGGTCTCGATCAATTCCCGCAAGTCTCTCCGCGCGATAGGGTGATCGTCGGCGATGACCAAGGTGATGGTCGGATCAGCCAGCATGATATTTCTAAGGTGAGTGCCATTCACAAAATACGGTATTCAACTCGGATTCTCCACTAAATTTTTCCAAATACATGGTGGAATTCCGGAACTGATCATGTGTTCCGGCACGCTTGATTTATCCCCCGAGCAAAAAAAGAGCCGCCGTTACCGGCGACTCTTTTCATATGGTACTCCCAACGGGATTCGAACCCGTGTTTTCACCGTGAAAGGGTGGCGACCTAGGCCTCTAGTCGATGGGAGCAAAGGTCTCCAAATATAGGAATTTGCAGGGTAAGATTCAAATTCGCACTGCTTGGGGCTGGGTGTCTATATGCAGATTGACTGGCCCCGAAAGACCGGAGACTTCGTGTTCGCATCGATCTTCTTTACGAGAGAAAGGGCGGCACGGACACCGCCCTTTCTTTGTCAACGAGCTAGCTAGGGGATGAATGTAAGGCCTATTTGGAATTGCGTGCTGCTCAAATCTTTCTGCCCGGTGTACAGCATTTCCTTGAAGTTGATACTCTCGTGCTTGAGGGCCAGAGAGAGTGCGAACCTTTTCATCGGGAAAATGTCAACCGCAACACCTGCGTTCCACGCCAGAGTGAACTGGGCCTCGGACTCGAGTGCCCCTCGCTTCCCGTCGGCATATTGCGGTTTCCGATTTCCCACCCCAAGGGCTCCGCCGATGCCCGCCATAATATATGGTCGAACAGGGAAGTTGTTAATCGGTGAGAAAGAACCGCCGATGGTAATTGGGATAACCATCGCCCAGATATCGGATTGAACAGTGGGATTCACGGAATTATCGCCCTGGATGCCGACGGCGGTGTAGCCGTGATATCGAGCACCGGCAGCCACGTCGAAGAATATAGCGGTCCACAGTTTATTGCGAACGTGCAGATCGAGACTGTGCCTGACCTCATTGGTAATACCGGAGAAGGTAATTGCGGGAGTTGTTGTTGCGTTCACTGCCGGTTTCACTGTCACTCCGGGGGCAGATGCCGGTGTCCAGAATCCATACCGTATGGATCCATATTCTTCGGGGACCCAGAGCGTCCGAAGAATGAGATAGCGATCCATCTGATCAAGAATGTTGTTCCGACCGCCGACCGCCGCCTCATAATCGTCAGTACTCATGGAGGCATCCTTGAGAAATTGACGTTGTGTCGCGAGAGCGTAAAATGTGCGCATGTTGGACACATGTGTGGAATCGGCGTCTTCCTGCAGCGTCCGGATCAGATCGCGTTCACTGGCCTTCAGGCCTTCCGCACGGACGGCATCCGGCGTACCTTCATAGCGGAGAAGGCGCGTGATGGCGAGATGTTCTGCCGGCGCTGCATCATCCGGCAAGAGCGCAGCCGCACGCTCAAATTCCGCTGAAATCGACTCGTCCTTCGGAAGGGACTTTGTCACATCTGCAACACGGAGACGCGTATTCCCGAGCAGGAGCCGCGCGGAGGCGCCGTTTACCGGATCCTGCGCACGGCCAGCGGTATTGAGATATGACGTGAAAGCATTTTCTGCAGCCCGATAGTCTCCGACGGCAAACAGAGCTGTGCCAGTGACAAATCCGGCTGGAGAACCCGCGATTTCGGTCAGACTATTAAGCTCACTCGTCAACTGCATCCACCCAACCTCACCAGGTACAGTCCGAACTTGTACCCAACCGGGCTCGCGCGAAAGGAACAGACCGTTCTGCCCTCCCGGGAAAGTGCCGACGGAAGCTGCACTTTCGCTCGGCGCGGCACGGAGAACGATGCCGGCTGAAAACTGCGCATGAAGCCGTTCGAGTATCGGACGATTCAGCAGCATTGATTTGAAGTTGACGTGATCTGTGAGAGGGCGTGCGATAAGCTCGCCATCCGTCGTTGAGTACACCAGCGAGAAATCGCGCACAGTCTGAGGGGGTACGGGCGTGAGCCGTGCGTGTGCAACCACTGTGACTGTGTCACCTTCAAAATAGTATTCACCCCAGACAACAAGCGTCGCCTTTTCGGCGAGCCCAATTTCATCGGGTGCAGCGTCGTTCAAGGATACGCGTTCCGTCTCGCCTTTTGTTGCGCGAGCAAGCACGCCGCCCATATCCCTCATACCGGAAACAAGTTCCGTCGCGAATACACGCGCCAAAGTGTTTCCGAGGTAATTCGAATCGGGACTTTCAAAATCCATCACAACAACACGAAGATCGTTGCGGGGCAAAGTAGTCGGTTGACGTAATTCCTGCGCGCGTACCGATGCGAGATGGAGCACGCATGCAAGGATCATAGCAGTAAGGGAAACACGCGAAGTATTCATGACGTTATTTCCCCACCGGTGTCAGCTTGCGTGCAGGATTGTCCTGATCGAGCGCCGACAAAGCAAGCTGGCAATCGCGTTGCAATAGATCAGGGAGCGCGCGCAGATCCTTCGCGTACTTGAAACACTTGCGGGCGAGAGGAAGATTTCCCCGCTGAAGATGTGTTTTTCCGACGATGTATGCGGCGAATGCAAGGTAGGAGTCATCGACGCTTTCCTTTGCATCGGGGCGATAGATGATGTTACGAAGATCGCTGATCGGTTCTTCAACCAAAGACGCGAGTTTCAAGGAAGTCTTCAGCGCGCCCGCACTCTGGTCGATGAATCCCCAGAACACACCAGCAGAGTGCAGACGCTTACCCGCGTTTACAGCGGCATCGGCAGCGTTAACATCCTGCCCAGAGCACCAGCGTACGGCGAACTTGCTACCGCCGAGAAGTCCGCGTGCCGTGAGATCGTCGCGAATGGCATTGTTGAGCCGGAACGCGAGTACGTCTTGCATTTTCCTAAGACGGTCATTCTCGATGTCGGTCGATTTGAGGTCGAACATAAAAATAGTGATCGACCCTTTCACCGCCTCCGCGCATTGTGCCTGTGCAAACGCAACACTGCCTGCAGAACCGAACCAAGCCAACATGGGAAGAAGAAGAATGAACAGACGCGCTCGTCCCAGCAATTTTGGCCGCTGTGTCGGAGTCGCCGGCTCATGTGTATCATGATGCAGGTGATTCACGAAGGATCTCCGTAATTCAGATCGAGGGGAATGTGAAAAAGCAATATACACCAAGAAAAGACTAATTCCACAGAGCTGATGACATCCGCACAGGCAGGGGATGGAGCCGAGAAGCCAGTCCGCTGAATCGACCTCTCGTTATGCCTCTTCATTGATAGGCAGTGACACAGTGAAGGTGCTTCCGCGACCCACTTCACTCTCCACGACAAGATTGCCTTTATGTCCCTGCACGACTATGTCGTAGCTTATGGACAGGCCGAGGCCCGTGCCCGATCCTGCCGGTTTCGTGGTGAAAAACGGCTGAAAAATTCTCTCGCGAATCTCGGGCGGGATGCCGGGACCATTGTCGCTCACGCTGATGGATACGGCGTCTGGACCGCGATGCGTGGCAACAGTAAGTGTTGCGTGATAATCGCGGCCGGCGGTTTGAGCATGAATGCGCATGGCATCGATGGCATTGTTGAGGAGGTTGAGAAAGACGCGTGCAATCTCTTGCGCGATGACGGTCACGTAACCCATCTGTTGATCGTAGTTCTTTTCGATGATCAGATTGAATTCCGGATCGTTCGCTCTTGCACCGTGGAATGCCAGCGTTACATATTCGTCGAGCAGCGTGTTGATTTCGGTGGGGCGTTTGTCGCCTGCCTTGCCTGCAGAGTGCAGAAGCATGCTGCGCACAATGCCGTCCGCGCGTTTCCCATGTTCCGCGATTTTCTGAAGGTTCAGATTCAGATCATCGAGGATCGGATCAAGAAATTCCCCTGAGTCTTTGACCAACACGTCGGCGTGTCCGTCTATTTCCTCACGCAGTTCCGTGATAAGAGACTGCGAAAGGTCAGCAAAATTGTTGACGAAGTTCAGAGGATTTTTTATCTCATGCGCGATTCCAGCCGTAAGTTGACCGAGGGATGCCATTTTTTCGGCATGAATCAGCTGTGTCTGCGTCGCCTGCAAATTGTTGTGCGCCTCCCGAAGATCGGAGTACGCCTTCTCGAGTTCCCGCGCCTTGTTGAGTTCCAACTCTTTTGCTTCGTTCTCGACCTGGAGGGTTCGTGCTCGGGCTTCGGATGCCTCGGCTTGGGCAGCAACGGCGCGGGCCTGAGCCTCGATAGCGCGAGATTGTTGTTCTGCGGCAGCGGCTCTCAGCTCCGCTTCGCGAATCTGCGCCTCGCGCCGCTCCTTTGCAATCACCCTTGCGCGTTGTAGGCGGTCGCCGCCAACAATGAGGAAGATCAGGGTGAAGGCATAGATGACGTAGGCGGTTGTCGTTTTATACCAGGGCGGAAGTACTGTGATGTGTATGGCGATTCCCTCGTCATTCCACGTACCGGCACTGTTGCGGCCGCGAAGGCGGAAGACATAATCACCCGGCGCGAGGTTAGTGTAAGTAGCGTATCGTTTCTGCGCGCCCGTGTGCGTCCAGTCGGGATCAAATCCTTCGAGCATGTAGGCGAAACCGTTTTTCACGGGATTTTCGTACTGCAGCACGGCAAACTCGAACGTGATGACATTTTGATCGTGCGAGAGCACTATTGCATCGGTTTCGGTGATGGCGCTCTTCAGAATGTTCGTGTTGTCACCGGGAATCACCGAGTTATTAAAGAGCTGTAGGTCCGTTATTTGCACGGAGGGTATGCGCATCCTTCGGTTGATATCATCCGGCTGGAAGGCATTGAGGCCGCGTTGCCCTCCGAAATACATGACGCCGTTCTCGGTGGCTACGCAGGCGTTCCTGTTGAATTCATTTCCCTGCAGACCGTCGTTGATATCATAAATGTTGACAACCGGGAGCCGGTCGCGTGCGGTTGTCGAGGCGGGAGCGCCCTCCTTCTCTACGGGCAGTTTTCGCAGAGCAAAACGGATCAGGCCGCCGCTCGCTGAGATCCAGAGGTTGCCCTGCGTGTCCTGCAGCATGCCGCGCACAATCGGAATCGGGAGTCCGCTTTCTTGATTAAACAGGCGGACGCGTCCGGATTTTGCATCGCGTCGATAGAGACCGGCCGCAGTGCCAATCCAAAGTGCCCCGTCTTTATCAACAAGCATCGCACTGACGGAGGCGGTCGCGAGGTTCATACCGGCGGTGTCACTGACGACGAGACCTTTGAATTTCCCGGAGCTTCGATCGAATGTCAGGACGCCTCCCCGCTCAGTGCCGAGATACATCGTGCCACTCTTGTCGATGAGAAGGGTGGTGATAAAATCGCCGCCCAACGAACCATCCTGGCTGATTCCGCCACGATAGGAAGTGAACGTGCCACGGACAGGGTCGTGCTCGATCAGACCAGCGCCCGCTGTACCGATCCATATCGCACCGTTTTCCGAAACTGCGAGTGCCTGAATATCGTTGTTGCCGATCGAGGCGGGATCGGCCGGATCGTTGCGAAACACCCGGAAGGCATTCGTCGTGGGATCGCAGGACAGCAAGCCGCCGCCCATGGTACCAAACCATAGGATCCCGCGTGTATCCTCGACAATGCTCATGACAGGCGCGCGGGCACTGCCGTGTATATCGAGCCGGTTAAACACACCGCTGCCAGGTGTGTAGTACCCTACAGCTCCCTGAATAGTTCCGATCCAGATTTTTCCGTTACGGCTACGACAGAGGGCGGTCACACTGGCTGCGCCCTCCTGCAATACTTCGTTGAAGGGATTGCGGTAGAGCGCGAAGAGAGCGGCGTTGTTCTGAAACGAATTTATTCCGTGGCCATCGGTGCCTATCCAAATCATTCCGTCGACATCCCCAAAAACCGTGGTGACGTCGTCGCCACTCAGCGATTGTATCGAGGCAGGGTCGTGACGAAAAGAGGAGTAGGTCCTCTTTTTTGTGTCGAAACGGAAAAGGCCTTCCCCCGTAATGCCGATCCACAAGGCACCGCGGTCGTCGCCGTGAATGCTCGTGACAGAATGTTCAGAGAAGAGTGTCTGTGAGCCAGTTGTGGAAAGCTGATAAGAGGAACATGAACCCGACTTCCGGTCGTATGAATGCAGGATTCCACTGACGGTACCTATCCAGAGCAAGCCGTCAGAGCCGACGTGCAATGCGGTGATATAGTCCTCGAAACGTGGCGCCTTTTTTCGATCAATGTTGATTCGCGTCCACGCTTTCGTCCGCGGATCAAAAGCGCTTAATCCAGTACTGGTCCCGACGTACACGACTCCATCAGCAGTCTGAACGATGCTGGTGACGCTGTTCCCGCCGATCGTCGCGGGATTCTCCGGATCGGCCGCGTATTGGACGGCACGTTTCCTGTCCGGAGATATTGCAGTCAGGCCGCTGTAAGATCCGACCCACAGGGTGCCCTCCGCATCTTCGAAGAGCACTTCGACACCTGGATCGCTGAGTTGTATGCCGTCTTGCGGTTTATCGGAGGAAAATCGATCGAAGGTGGTACGATCAGACCGCATCCGTGCGAGTCCGGCGTTGTCGGTTCCAACCCACAAAACTCCCGAATGATCAACGAGCAACGCGGTCACTTTGCCAGGCGGGAGAGAGTTTTCGATTTTCGGTTCATTCCTGAATGAAAGAAACGAATACCCGTCGTAGCGGGTGAGTCGGGTGTCAGTGCCGAACCAAAGGAAGCCCTTTTTATCCTGCACGATCGACGTCACCTTGTCGCTCGGCAGACCTTGCTCACGGGTAAGGTGACGGAAGAGGATCTGCTGCGCACCGAGGTCTGCACCGAACAAACAACATAGAAGCCCGGCAAAAGCCAGTCGCGTCAAGGCAACTCTTCCGCGATGGGTTCTATGTCTCCAATTGGATGACGCCTTCAAGGCGCTCCGCACGGGTTGATTCACGAATACAGGTTCCAGATGGGTGAAGGGTATTCGACTAGTATACAAAAAGAACGCACCTAGCACAATTCCCCCACTCCCCGCGCTCCACTCACGACCCTTCTCCAGACCGCAGGAAAACTTCGGATACCTCGAGCCGGTGATCGGAGCAACAGATCATTTGCGTATTTTTATCCGGTGCATCGGCTCTGTGTGACGGTGCATCTGTTTCATCCATCAACCGAGGTAACGGCGCGTGGGGCTTTCTTATAAACGTGCTTGGGCGATTCAGGAGGCAGGCCTCCTCTTCGTGATTCTTGTTCTATGCCTCTTTCTCACGTTTGCATCCGATTCCGTGAACATACGTGGAACGGTGGTGAACAATTTTCTCCGAGTCGATAACATTATTCCCAATGTGATCACACCGGTATCGTGGATGGCCATCATGGCCATCGGGGTAACCTTCGTCATCATCTCCGGAGGAATCGATATCTCGGTTGGATCCATCTTCGGCTGCGCCGCACTCGGCACTTGTGCGGTATTGCAGAACCTTCCTGCCGACTGCGGACCGGGGACCGTTCTCGTTGTGGCATTCATCGCCGCAATCGGTATTGGTGCAGTGTGTGGTGCGTTGAATGGTGGGCTCATCGTCAGCCTCGGACTTCATCCTTTCATCGTGACACTTGGAACTATGAGTGTTTTGCGTGGGCTAGCGCTCGTATCAGTGGAGACGAAATCGCTTCCCGCATGGGGCAAGGCACTTCCTGCCGCTTTCACCAGCGGATTCGTTTCGTTGGAGTGGGGAAGCGGGCCCTTTGCATGGGCACGTCTGCAGCCAGTCCCCATGCTTGTGATGGTATGCATCGTCGTGTGCGCCTGGCTTCTTCTCTCCAGATCGGTTGAGGGAAGGCGGATCTATGCTCTTGGAGGAAATGCCGAAGCGGCCCGTTTCAGTGGACTTCCCGTCAGATCCCTTACCTTCCGAGTATACCTGATATCGGGAATTATGGCAGGGCTGGCCGGACTCCTGTCCGCTGGCTACTACGGCTCGGCCAACACCGCAACAGGTGAAGGGTACGAATTGACCGTGATCGCCGCGGCAGTTGTCGGCGGTGCGAGCTTGTCCGGAGGGAGGGGATCCGCCTTGGGTGCGGTCCTCGGAGCGGTGGTCATCAAGTTGATTGAGAACGGGATTGATATCATCCAGAAGCTGGATCTCGGCTTCGTGATGATCACGGTTTCAAAGGAATACAGCAAGATTATCATCGGGTGCGCGATTATTGCGGCCGTGGCGATCGACCGTGTCAGCGATCATTTCAGACACCAACATCCAGCGGGTGTCGCGTCACTTATACGAGGTAAAAGATCATGATGTCGTTTCTTGGGCTCCGAGGAGCCGTGTGTTCTGTCGTCATTGCCGGTGCCGCTCTTATCGCATCATGCGGCGGGGAGAAAAAAAACACATCGGAAGGCCGTCCTGTCGTGGTTATCGGGCTCGTTGCGAAAAGCCAGGCAAACGCGGTGTTTCAGGCCGCCCACCGCGGGGCCCTCGATGCTGCCCGCGAACTTGGTCCGCGCTACGGGGTAGAAGTGGACGTGCGATGGATGACACCCCCGGAAGAAAATGCACAGAAGCAGGCAGATGCGATCGAGCAGCTTGCGCGAAGCGGTGCACAAGGAATCGCCGTTTCGTGCAGCGACGCCAATACGGTGACTCCCGCTATCGATAAAGCGGTCGGCCTCGGTGCACATGTGATGTGCTTCGACTCCGATGCCCCTAGGAGCAAGCGGTTCTGTTATTTCGGTACGGATGATCTGCGGTGTGGCGAAGCAGTGATGCGGCGTCTAGCCGTTGAGCTGGGTGAGAAGGGAATGATTGCGATTCTCGCGGGAAACCAAAGCGCGCCCAATCTGCAGGCGCGAGTCGAAGGAGTGCGCGGGGAACTCGTGAAGCATCCGGGCATCACCCTGGCTCGGAATGGGATCTATTATCACGCGGAAACGCCAGAACAGGCCGCCGAGATGGTGAATCGTGCGCAGTCGCTCAATCCGGAAATTTCGGGGTGGGCGATGGTAGGCGGTTGGCCTTTGTTTACCAAGGGGGCTCTAAAGTGGCCTGCAGGATCGGTTAAAGTCGTCGCGGTCGATGCGCTTCCCCCACAGCTCGAGTATCTGGATTCCGGCCATGTGCAGGCTCTGCTCGCACAGGACTGCTACGGTTGGGGGCGACGCGCCGTGGAGATTCTTCTTGAGCGAATCGTTCGCAACACAACACCCGCCTCCGTGCGTATCGTTGATACACTCACGGTTGTCACCAAGGCGAACGCGCGTGATTTCAGGGAAAAATGGAAGTCGTGGCTTAAGGACTGAACCACGTACCCAACGAAGTCATCCTATTTTTTTGAAGTAAATGTGCGGAAGTACCCGCATTCCCTGATGATGTCCTTGTAATACTCCGTGGTTGCATACCGATCTCGGAGAAGGGTGAACCAGGTACCCGCGCGAAAATCGTCTGATGTTTCGCCACCACGGGTCATGAAGTAGATGTTCTGTTCGCACTTGGCAGCCATAAAAGCACAGCGGGCCTGGAATTCGGCATCGGTGGATCGCTGCATCGCCGCCTTATATGCGGACTCCGCGGTCGAACAATCCATGATCGCTGTGAGGTGCCCGTCGCGCACTGCATTCAGATCTTGCAGTCCGTACGGAAAAATCGCAGTCTCATACAGACGTCGAGCGTTTCCGAAATACGACATGTTGTAGATCCCGTTCGCAAGGGTGAACAGCCCGGCAGATGCCCGTGCGTGATCACGCTCGATCTCGCGTTTCAGCGCGACCATGCGTCTGGCAAAATCTGCCTTTGTGTATCGAACAGCCTGTGGCGCGGCGTGATCGCAGTCATGGCAATCGTTGATATGAATGAGAAAAGGATCACCGGGCAGTGTGTCGCTTCCAGATGCTGGGAATGAATCAAACATCTCTACGGCTTCCTCGAATCGATACTTGTACAGCAACTCCACCGCCTGCACTTCCACGATGTCCTTTTTCGAGAAGGGATATTGACCGAGCAGGAATTTCTCGAAATCCGTCTTCTCGGTTTTATCCATCAGGGCTAGAAGTGCACGTCGTTTTACGGGATCGCGATGGTAATCCGGTGCTGAGGCGGGTAACAGGCACTGTGCGCGCACCGCATCGCCTTGCGATTCGTAGCGCCTCGAAAGGCGTTTTAACGCCCAGTCATACACACGTTGTGCGCGCAGCCCGGCTGTGTGAAGCGAATCCCGCAGCCACAATAACTCTGGAACGATATCCATTTCGAAGGCGGGGTCGGGATAGGCGGCAGTTTCAATGCGACTCACAATCGAGATACTCCGTGCCTGTTCGGCGACGAGAATATCGTCTTGAGCCCCTATTCTGGCGCGGCGGAGGAACTCCGCTGCATCGGCGTATCTTCCTGCGATGACGCGAAGGTAGCCCGCGGCGAGATTCCACAACGGCGCCGAACGCACACGCGGTTCGACTGCCATACGATCGACAAGAGCGATCAATCCTGGATCCAACGCGCGCACCCGAAATGCGTAGTCTTCTTTCGTGCCCGGGCTACCATAGCCGAATGGATCGGGCATGAAGGATTCCTCGGCGATGTTGATTGCCCGCACAAGAAGAAGGTCGAGTAAATCGGAGGATGGATCAAGTGCGGCGATAGCGTTCATCGCCTCTACTGGATCGCCATAGACGCCTTGCATCTGCCAGAGCACCGCGCGTTCGCGTGGTGATGCAGCCCGGGCGAGACAACGCGTCCACGCAGCTCCCGATAGAGGATGATAGCCGAGATGCGATACCACTCGAAGGGTGGGACACCCTTCGCGGGCGCGCATAAAAAGGAGGTTGGCATCCTCGAAGCGTTTCATTCTGTGAAATGCGCCTGCCGCGTACGCCATCGCGCGCCATGCGACGCTTCGGCCCGGTGAGAATTCGCTCGCGCGATCGTGATACAGTTTCACGCATGCATCGTACTGCCGCGCATGGAACCGCAGGCGCAGCACCTGAAAGAGATATCGTGCACGCACGAAGGGATCGCGTGCGTTTGACATGGCGCGGAGGCCGGAGGATGCGAGCGCGTTCAGTGCGGTGACATCTGTGCGTGGATCGGGAGTGGAGTGTCCGACTTCCCACTCCCAGCCCGGAATGAACGTAGCGTAAGGTTCGCAGCGTTTGGCGTAACCGAGAAAAAACAGAAAGTCCCGTGCGGCGCGAGCGTCCCGTGCCTTTAAAATCGAATTTGAAGAGAGTGAAGCGGCCGCGGGAAAAATTGCAGTCCCCTGCCGCCGGATCAAAGTGTCGATCTGTCCGATTCGTGCGCCACCAAGCAGGAATGCAATGTCTGCAGTATCAACGTCGACACCGAGGTAATCTCTCCACTCTCCAACATTCACCTGTGTAAAGTCTGAAATGTTGTCGTCCTTCGTCATCTGGGTGTACAAGGTTCTAAAGCTTCGGAAGAAGGGCCTGTCGTACTCGGCACGGTGAAGCTCAGGGGTGAAAAACGAGTAGTGCAGCGACTCTTCGTCGAACCAGGCGCATGCCAGTGCCACAATGGACGCGCAGATAACGAATATGCTACTTGAAAGCGCGAAATACCGCGTCGATATCTGAGATTTCATAATGCGAAAGATACACAGAATCAGCTTCGAAGAGGGCTATTCGGCGCTGAGCGGGAGGGAGTTCAGCGGACGCAAGCTTGGCGGCTCGAAGGCACAGGTCCGGCGGAACCTCCTCGGATCTGAGTACGTCACCGGGCAACACAGATTCACCATGAAGCCAGACATGCCGGACCGCGGTGAACTGGCCATGCTCACCACGCAGCAATTCGGGGTGTGCCGACAGATCTGCATCGGAAAACTTGTTGATTATCCCAACGGGGTGGCCACCACGGAAATGCAGCGTCCAATGGAATATGGGCAGCGCGATGTCGAGTGCAAGCGGATACGTGTCGATATAATCCGTGTATCGGCGCGTTATCGCCTCATCGAATATTGAATTCTCGCCAGGCGCAGCGCTGATGCGTCCCATGTTATAGAACATCAACATCCCGCGATCGACAGGCGGAATGCCTGTGCGGTCGGGATATTTTACCTGATGCAGTCGTACCGTTGCCGAGAGAAGCACATCGCGCGCGTGCAGTCGACCACGTATGATGGAGGCAAATGTGAAGAATTTTTCACGTGTGCTTGGGGTCCAGTCGCAGTCGAGCTGAAATTCCTTGAAGCTGATTCCGGAACGGGAAGAAATCGAATCCACTTGGGAGAGAACTTTGCTCGCGATGTCGGGCACGTCTGCAAGATCAAGACGGCGCAGGGCCTCCACGGTGATATAGACAACTGGGACGATGATCCAACCTTCATCCGGGGCGCGGGAGAAATGGATCTGTCCGGTCGGCATCGGCTGTCCACCGGCCTCACTCCACTCGACATCGAAGAAACGTACATAGAGCACCCTGATGCCGTTTACCTCAAGATGAACCCTTGTGAGCGAATCAGGTGCGAATTCCGTTCTCCAATAATAGATGGCAGGCACAGTCACTGGCGCATCAGCGCCGCAACCCGCAACCAAGCACGCGGTGATGACGAGCAGCATTCGAAGCAGATATTGAGGGCTGAGGCGATTCATGGGACATCACGCGGAGTCTACAAGGAATTGGGCGTTGATGCAAGAAATCCGCCAACACAGCGAAACAAAGCAGGAGTTGCAGTGTCATTCTTATCGGCGGCCCGATGATTCCCGCTTGCTGCTGTCAGGATCTCCTCCGATGCAATGTCATCACTCTTTTGGAGCCAGCATTGTACTCGATACGTGCGCGCCGATCCACGGGTGTTTTTGATCGATAGTTCCAGAATCTTCCGTACTTTCCATCCCATCACCACACGAGGACATAATGAGAAAATCACTTGGTACTCGACGAATTGTTTTGGCAATGGCGTTAACCGTCTTGACGGTGCTTTCGGCCTGTCAGACAACTACGGGTCCAACCGGCGACCTGAGCCAAGGTACCGGCGGTAGTACAGGCGTTGGTGTTGTAACCGGAAAGGTTCTCACGATGTCGGGTTCACCACTATCGGGGGTCGAAGTCCGGGTCGGAACCCGGTCAACCTACACGAATTCCAAGGGCGAGTATTTTCTCGACCAAGTGCCTGCGGGGACACGAGTTCTTGTCAACTTCCGCAATGACGCCTTTGTCACCACGCAGAAAATCACGCCTGTAGTCAAGGGTCGTGCCACGTGGCTTGATGCGGCTATGCAAACCGTCGGAGTGAGGTCAACGTTGAATGCGGCGAACGGCGGTACGGTTACTATGAACGGCGGTGCAACGGTTCTGTTCCAGCCCAACGCACTCGTGGATGCATCTGGTGCTGCTTTCACCGGTACGGCGCAAGTAAAGGCCACGTGGTGCGATCCGTCGCTGACCCGATTCACGGAATGTTTTCCAGGCGAGTTTGCGGGTGTTCGAACTGATGGGTCAGAAACCAGTATCGAGTCGTTCGGTTTTGTAAACGTCGAAATCTTGAACGGCACCGCACCGCTGCAGCTTGCTGCCGGAAAGCCCTCGACGATCACCTTCCCCATCCCAGTCGCGCTTCGTGCACGGGCGCCGCAAACAATTCCCCTTTGGTATTATCACGAAGTGAAGGGGCAATGGATCGAACAGGGTAGCGCCAACAAAGTCGGCAACAACTATGTAGGCAGCGTCACGCATTTCAGCAATTGGAATTGCGATCAGCCGAACGCGACATCGTATCTCGAAGGCAGAGTTGTTGACGGTAATGGAAACCCGCTTTCTTTTGCCACCGTCAAACATACTGGCGTTGATTACACTGGTTCATCCAGGACTGTCACCGATGGAGAGGGTCGATTCAAACTCGCAGTGAAATCGTCGGCGACTGCGCGTGTTGTCGCGAATTACTACATCGTTTCTAGCGCTCCGAAGGATGTCCCAACTCCGCCAACCGGCCAATCTTCCGACATCGGTACCATCGTCATCCCGGTTGACACATCGTTGTTCTGTTCCATCATTGGTCGCGTGGTGGACAACGGCGGCAAACCCCTGGCTTACATGCAGGTGATTCTCCAGAATGATTCAGGGCGCCAAATCGACTACATCGTCACCAGCCAGGATGGTCGCTTCCGTTTCTTCGGCGAAGCCGGAAGGACGTATACGGTTGAGGCTGCGTGGTATGCCGATTCCGCCAAACAGAGCAAGACAGTGCAGGTGACCTGCCCGACAACTCCTGGTACGGTCGATGTGGGTGACATTAAGGTTGACATCGGCGGTGCGTACATCAGCGGCCGCGTTGTGGACGGTGCGGGTGCCCCCATCGCAAACACATACATTGTCGTGTCTGGAAATGGGTCGTCCGGAGGACAGAACAGAGAAACTCCGACAGGTCCAGACGGTAAATTTACTGTTTCTGTCCGACCGAATGTCACGGTGACAATGCACTTCTACGCAAACCAGAAATCCAAAACGCTGGACGTGACAACTCCTGCGCTCGGAGAGACCAAAGACATAGGAGATGTGACTGTGCAGTAACCACTGTCGCAATCGCTGCCCGTATCAATAACAGAACGACGCGGAGAAGAATCTCCGCGTCGTTCTGTTTGTTATCTCCCCGGTACTTTACATCCATCCCGGGCGTCGATGTGTTTCTGCGTGCGGCCTATCGGCCAGGAAGTACGAGGGCCTGTGTGGCGGACAAGCGGCCGCTGCTCAAAGTGCAGTAATACACTCCAGCCGCCAGTCCGTCTATGTTAAGCACTGTCGAGTGCGTCCCTGCATCGAGAACCGCATGGAACGCTTTCCGCACAGGACGACCCGCGAAGTCATACAATGTGATCTCGGTAATATCGGATGCATCGATCCTGAATTGAATGTGTACCTGCGGAGTATTCACAGGGTTGGGAGACATGCTGAGAAACACCGGGCCGGTCGGCAGCGCTTCCGGCAGCGATTCAGTCGTTGTGACCGGATCAAAAGGGGAGATGAAGCGAAACACATTCAAGCCGGCTGCATACACGTGGGTCTCATTATTGCCGGACCACTGGTCGGATACTGTCACTGCCATACCCGAGGGACGTGCCTGCATCGTCCATTTCTTTCCGAGATCCGAGGATTCGTAGACATTATTGTTGTGCAGGAGCCACAGTCTCTTTCCTCCGCGTTCCATCACCACGGCTCCGCTTCCGTCCACGAGCTGTATGGTGTTCAGGAGCGTCCATGTGGAGCCCCCATTTGTTGTTACCGCCACGCCGTTTATCCCCACGCCATTTTGAGCCGCGAAACGGATGGCGCCCGTGCTTGCATCGCGGAAAGACACATCAACGGAGTGGGTGCCGGGTGTCGGGTACGACGTCCACGTCGCCCCACGATTTGTTGTCTTATAGATCTTTCCATTATTGGTACCGAACCATCCGATATCACCAACAAAATCCATCGCATTATTCCAACCTGCCTCGGTTCCAGGGGCTGTCAGAGATGGACTTATCGGAGCCCAAGTGGCACCGCCATCTGTAGTTGTACCGATGCCCCACACTCCATTTTTCGGGTCACCGACAAAGATGCCGTTGCGCGCATCGAACATATGGATGGCATCAACAAAAGGTGTAATGTTCGAGACGGATGTACGGGTCCACGACTGTCCCCCGTTCTCGGTACGGCAAATCTCGGCAGCGCCGGTTCTTGGCCCCGTACCGATGAGCGCTGTGCTGGCATTCAAACCATGTATGCAGTATACGCCCGCACCACCGGGGAATCCCGTGCCATACGCCTGGTACCATGTGTCGATGTTGTACCGGTAGCAATAATCCGCCACGGGGACCTGATTTTGCACGACGTCGACCGTTGCCCACACCGATTGACTATTCACTACATCTATGGAACTGAATGCAGGTGCGTTGACATTCAGCGCGGTATGCCATCCCTTATCGAGATACACGATGACGCGCCCCATCACATAATCCGTGTACGCGCCGTCTGTGATTTTCAATCGGACGGGTACATACTCCTCTGAACCCGAGGGGTTGTCACTCAGGCGGATAGTGAAGCTGAGAGATTTCGTCCCGAAAGTCGGGATGGCACCTAGCGATGCGCTCCAATTGCTGGCGCTGAAGGTGGTATCGTCGAACTCCAACATGGCCATGGCGGATGCGGACGTGGGAGCCAACACGTTTTCCAGGTCGAACGTTACAGTTGCTGATTGTCCCGGCTGCGTGAACATTGTGCCGGATGGGGTGGATACCGTGAAATTTTTCAACTGGATGCCCGGTATGTCGGCCATCATGTTGTTGGCCGAAACCGCGCGTAGTGCATTGACGCGTCCGAAACGCTTGGCTTGCGGAGGATTCACAAATCCGTCGGCTGTAACGCGCAACTGCTTGGCAACCTGATCTGGTGTCCATGACGGGTGCACGCTAAAGATGAGTGCCGCGACGCCGGCTACGAGAGGCGTCGAAAAGGATGTGCCAGTCGGATTATCGTACCCACCCCCCTTTGCTGTAGTCCACACTCCTGAACCGGGGGCATAGACGTGGACAGACGTGCCATACGTGCACCAGTTCGAGGCTGTTCCGTTCGACTCGATCGATCCGACATTCACCACGTGATCGAAAGAAGACGGCCAATGAGGAATGCGATCATTGTCCAGCGGGTTGTTGCCCGAGGATCCAAGAACGAGTGCGCCCTTCGACCAGGCATAGTTGATTACATTCTGCAAGGTTGCGCTGAATGCACCTGTACCTCCCCAACTGCACGTGATAATCTTGCAGCCCATATCAGCGGCGTACAGGATTCCGTTGTACCCGTCTGCGATACCTGCCGTACTTTCGCCGGCGGCTTTAACGGCGAGGATCTTTGCACGGTAGCTCGATCCGGCGATACCGATACCGTTATTCGCCAATGCGCCTGCGCAGCCGGATGTGTTCGTTCCATGTCCGATTGCCCCGTCCATGGGATTGTTGTCCGGATTGGGGCTCTGCGCCGAACCGTTTCCAATAAAATCCCAGCCGTGCCAATCATCGACCTTGCCGTTGTTGTCGTCATCGATCCCGTTGGTACTGAGTTCACCGGTGCTGCCCCATTCCCGTTTGTTGATGTAGATGCTTGGCTGTAGATCGGGGTGTGTCCAATCCACTCCGGAGTCGACGTCGCCGATGATAATCGTGCTGTCGCCGGTTGTAATGTCCCATGCTTCCTGCAGCTTCATCACCGTAACCGCCCATTGCTGCGTGAGGCGCGGATCGTTGGGGGTGTGGAGGTACGGGTAAATGTAGTACGGCTCCGCATATGAAACTCCGGGCAATGCGGACAGCTCTTTCGACACTGCGCGCGGATCGTCCTCCGCATCAAAGCGGATTTTCACGGTTCGCGCCAGAGCGGCTTCCTGCGGGCTCAACGGGGCTTTCCTAAGAGGTGCTGGTGCGAAGAGGGTCTCGACACTTCTAACACGTATTCGCGTGAGGATGCCATCCACAGCGGACAAGCCCGTATTCGTTCCGGTAACGCGTACGCCGGCACCTTCTACAAACGAAAGGAACAGCAATCCTTGCGCTACCTGAATTGAACCTTGCCCGCGATCCGGGCGAGTGGGTTTCTCGGGTGTTCCCGCAAGCATCTCGGTCGGTGCAAGAACGATCATGGCGAGAATTGCGGCCAGTACGAAGAACGATACGCGCATGGAATACTCTTTGGCTGGTTGAGGATCAGGATTCAAAAATAGAAGATAGGAAAATTCGCCTCCTCGTACATCTTGCGCATCAGGTGCGGCGGCAAGTTCTCGCTTCTAGGATGAACCCATGATGCTAGAACCCGTGACATCAATCGGGGAAGTCACAACTAAGACGTTGCGCCTGACGCGAGGCGTCCGACAGCCGTGCCTTGAAACGAAAAAAGAAGCCGGAGCGTTGCTCCGGCTTCTGCCGCCGAGGACCGTCGGACGACGGTACCCGGCCGTGCCCTGGCCAGGCGGGCGACCACATCATTTTAATCCCATATTGCGGCGAATTGTTGCGGCCCGCAAAGGAAACAGGATTCGTCCTGGAAGTGGACGATAATTTCGGTGAGTCCTTTTTTGCCCGGCACATTGCGCGACATAAAACCAATGTTCCCGCTCACTGCGGGACGATCGTTGGAGACGTTCACGGCATTAGATCCGAGGAGCGGTTTCGAAACCTTATATGCCTTTTTCGACTTGAGGTTTACCAACAGAGCGTGATCTGCTGACTTCGCTATCAAGATTACTTCCTCGGCGTTACTCATATTCCGATACGCGAACACCGGAATACGAGAGCCATCAGGACTCATCACTTGGCAATTGATCGCTCGAAAGAGCGTTGATCCCGGATTCGTGTTCTGCCCAAACGCATCCGTCTGCAATATCGGTAGCGCCAGGGAGACGTAAACAAGCACGAACATCACAGTGCGGCAATGAAACATAGAGTTCTCCTTCTATCCGTTATGTTTTGCGAGAATGTGCGAATCCGTATAACAAAAAATGTGATTTTTCTTCACAGTATCAACGTAATAGCGACATGAGAGTGCAATTATTGCAATCGACGCGTGGTAAATCTTGGGCCAGAACGAAATTAGCGCAATATCAGTGGTTTTTACACTATTACGAGGTGCAAATTTTATTCTCCCTCAAAACGGCCGCGCACCATTTTTTAAAATATATTTGCAGAATTAGCCCTCATGTGTGCTTTCATTCCCCTGAAATCCCGAAATAGAAGAAAAAACCCCGCCTTGCGGCGGGGTTTTTTCTGAGGTATTTCGGTAAAGTCGGAGGATTACTGCTTGAGGAGTTTTCTCATGAGAGTTTGTTTCCCTGCGGTTACATGAAGGAAGTACAGACCGTCAGGTAATTTCTGTATGTCGAGCTTCTGCAGAATCGCCATTGTCTGGTCTTCGTTCTGATCGTACACGATGCGCCCGAGCATGTCCATTAGCACGAGGCGAACCGCGGCTGGTGTGTCGAGGCGGAGATCCACCGTTACAAGGCCATGGCTCGGATCAGGATAGACCGAGAAGCCTGCAACAGGTTTTTCATCCTCAAAGATTCCCACGGCTCGGAAATCGAAGGGTGCCGAGGTGCTCGAGCAACTGTCGGCATTCCAGACTGTCACAGTATATTGCCCATTACGAGGCGGATTGTACGTCCGTTGAGTTGCGCCGGCAATTGGTGCACCCGAGAAATTCCACTGGTAGCGCGTGGCGGGAGTCGAAACAATCGTGTTGCCACTCTGAGTTATTAGCGGAATAAGTGGATTCGGCTTCACGGTAATTGTGAGCACGGGTGATTCGCCGTTGCACCCGTTTGAGTTTGTGACACGGACGTTGTATAGACCGCTTTGAGAAACTGTGATGCGGCGTGTTGTCGCACCTGTGGACCAGAGATATCGAGACCAACCGCTGCCAGCGTCGAGTTGGACGCTTCCACCCTCGCAAAAACTGAGTGGTCCATTCGCACTGATCTGTGGTGCCGGCGTCTGGTACCTGGTGACCGTCACAGGTGCGGAGGTGCCGATGCAATTCGTTGCGTTGGTCACGGTCACAGTAAAGGTGCCGGATGTCTTCACGACGATGCGGGAGGTGGACTCACCATTACTCCATTGGTAACTGGCGTAGCCCGACCCGGCATCGAGCACAACGCTATCGCCGGGACAGAAGGACAAAGCACCATACGCAGTAATGACGGGGGAGGGATTTGCGTACACAGTAATGTCTGTTTGTCCCGATGTGCCTCTGCACCCATTTGCATCAGTGACCGTTACGGAGAATGTTCCGGCGGTTTTGACGCTGATGCTACGAGTCCGTCGGCCATTCGACCACTGGTAAGACGTATATCCAGCTCCCGCATCAAGTGTAACACTGTCGCCGGCGCAGAACGACGTCGGTCCCAAAGCTGTTACAACGGGCCTGGGGAGTGGTCGGACCGTTACTGTAACGGGTGTCGAGGTACCCTGACAGCCGGTATTTGATACCACGGTGACGGTGTATGTTCCCGCCTGGTCCACGGTGGTTGTGCGCGTATTCGCACCGTTCGACCAGAGATAGCTCGAATAACCAACAGGTGCCTCCAGTGTGACACTCCCGCCTTCACAGAATGTCAGGTTGCCGCTCGAAGTTGTAATCACCGGCACTGGAATGGGATTAACCTGAACCGGTACCGCGGGTGACGTTCCAAGACAACCTTCACTATTGGCAACGGTTACTGAATACGTGCCCGACTGAGTGACCGTAATCTTGCGTGTACGCGCACCGTTTGACCAGAGGTAACTCGTGAAGACGCCCGCCTGGTCGGCATCGAGCACAACGCGCCCGCCTGCACAGAATGAGGTTGGGCCCTCCGGTTTGATGACTGGAACCGGCTGAGGATGAACTGTCACAATAAAGACTGGAGATGTGTTGACACACCCATTTGGTCCGGTTACGGTCAGGTAGTACGATCCCGATGTTGTGACGACTTTTTTCCGCCCGATTGTACCGTCTGACCAAAGGAAGGTCCACTGGTAGGAGGAGTCGCTTTCGAAGGTGACGCTTCCACCTTCGCAGAACGTAAGTGGTCCGCTTGTGGTAATACGCGGGCGGGGCAGTGGTATGACAACCACTTGAACGGGAATAGCTTCGCCACTGCAGCCGTTTGTTGTGTTCACATGAACGCGGTACAAACCCGACTCCTTCGCAATTATCACGCGCGCGGTGTCGACAAACGTTGTATCGCGATACCAGGCGTATCCACTGTAGATACGCGCGGGATCGACACTGAGGCGGATGCTGTCGCCTTCACAGAATGTTGCGGGACCGCTTGCAGTTATCGTTGCTGTTGGCCGCGGTTCAACGCCGACAAAGATGTCGTCTGTGTCCTGGCAGCCATTTGAATCCGTGACGGTCACGGTGTATCGCGTCGGGAAGAAGGGACGCACCATGGGAGTTGCCGAGAGTGAATCACTCAGATAGTTCGTGGGTGTCCATCTATAGTGATAAGGACCGGAACCACCAGTCGCCAGACTCCCGATACGGATGCTGTCGCCGCGGCAGATCGTCACGTCGGCTCCAGCATTTACCGTCGGCCATGGACGTACAAGTACAACGACAGAATCGCGGCTACGGCATCCATTCGCATCCGTGACGGTGAGATAATACTGGGTCGAGGTCAAAGGCCGCGCGACGGGACGCATGATTGTTGTGGAGCTGAGTCCGGTCGCGGGCGTCCATGCGTATGTATACGGTGGCCGGCCGCCACGTGCGGTGTCGCCGATTTGTGTTGCCTCGAAACGGCAGATGACCTGTCCCGGACCTGCTTCCGCTATTGGAAGCGGATGGACGACAACAACAACCGAATCAAGGACAATACAACCGCGTTGGTCCTGAGCAAATTGGTAATATGTCGTCGTAGTGACCGGTGATGCCTTCGGCCGCGCGGTGGCGGTGGAACTCAGACCCGCAGACGGGACCCAAAGGTATGTGTAACCGGGAGAGCCGCCTGTTGCTGGATTTCCAATGAGGGCAGTGTCGCCAAAACAGATCGTTTGATCTGCTCCGGAATTAACTGCCAAAGTCGAGATGGACACGAACACGGTGTCAAGGTCCGAGCATCCGTTGACGTCATTAACACGCACGATGTAGCGGGTTGTTGCCGATGGTGTGGCAGTAGGAGTCGCGACTGTACTCGAACTCAGACCAGTGGAGGGTGACCAAGAATAGGAAAACGGACCAGTTCCGCCGGTCGCAACAGCGCCTATCTGCACGGATGTTCCGGCGCATATGAGGGTGTCTGGTCCGGCATGCGCAATCGGAAGTGGGTCGACGATCACGACAACCGTGTCGCTGTGGGTGTTAAGTGCCGCGTCTGTGACACGGAGGTAATACGTCGTGTTTGTGAGTGGTGAAGCCGTCGGCCGTTGAGCGGTTGTATCGTTGAGACCTGTTGGAGGGCTCCAATGATATGTATACGGTCCGGTTCCACAGACGGCGGTATCGCCAATGACTGTTGCCGATCCATAGCAGATGGAGCGGTCCGGGCCGCCCAAGGCAGTGAGCGATCCGTACACCGACACCACCATAACATCTGTATCGACACAGCCCGCACTGTCGGTAACAGTGAGTGTGTACGCGGTTGTGACCGCCGGAAAAGCGCGTGGGCGCGCGATGTTTGTGGCAGTCAATCCTGTTGATGGCGACCACGAGTACGAAAGAGTTCCGATGCCAAAATTTCGAGTGCCGCCAATCAGGACGCTATCGCCGCCGCACATGGATTTGTTGACTCCTGCATCAGCGATGACACGGTCGATTCGGACAACCACCTGATCGATACCGGTGCAGCCATTTGCGTCTGTTGTAGTCACCGTATATGTGGTGGTGCTCGTGGGTTGCGCGGTCGGCTGCGCGAGTGTGTCGTCATTCAAGCCGGTTGAAGGCGACCATTGATATGTGTACGGAGGGGTTCCTCCTGTAGCGAGATTGCCGATGACCACACTTGAGCCGTAACAGATGAGAGTATCCCGGCCAGCATTGACAGCGGGATTCGGGGAGATTGTCACAACGACCGAATCGCGATTCGTGCAGTTGTACGCGTCGGTGACAGTGACGTAGTATTTCGTCGTGGAGGTAGGAGTGGCGAGGGGACGCGCGATGGTGCTGTCGTTCAGCCCGGTGGACGGCGTCCATCGGTACTGATACGGTGCTACACCACCGGTCGGGAGTCCGCCGATCAGTATGCTGTTTCCGAAGCAGATCGATTGATTGGGACCACCTTCTGCAAGCAGGGGAGGGGCAACGTTGACAGTAATTGAATCCGACACGCCGCTACATCCGATGCCATCCCAAACCTCGACTGCATATCGTCCGGGCGTCGATACGGTAATCGTGCGTGTAGAGGCACCGGTCGACCAGGAGTACACGGAATACCCGTCGCCTGCATCCAGCACAACAGTGCCACCGGCACAGAGGTTTGTGGGGCCCGAGGGTGTGATGATAGGTTTCACATCACAAATTTTTGTGGCGAACGCATCGATACCGCCGGCATACGAGAGTTGATACCCCGAAAGAATCGGGAAATTTGTACTGCCAGTCCACCCTGTCAGTAGCGCATTACCACTGGCCTGCATGGCGACTGCATTGGCCGCATCGTCACCGCCACCGCCAAAATATGTTGCCCAGAGACGACCGCCGATGCGCGAAAATTTGACGGCGAACGCATCGGACGTTCCATTTCGACTTCCCTGAATCGTGGAAGGAGACACGGGGAAGTTTCCGCTGTACGTCGTTCCAACAAACGTAATATTTCCGTGTTTATCGGCGTCGACCGCATTGGCCACGTCATCGAGATTGCCTCCGTAATACGTGGCCCATTCCCTGGCGCCATTTGCATTAAAAACAAACAGGAAAGCCTCGTCGCCTCCTGAACGAAAACCTCGATATGCGCCAACACCCACCGAAAGATCGTTGCTTTCAGTCTGCCCGACAATTATTGCGCGAGAGGAGTCATCGGATGCAATCCCGCCCGCGAGATCATAATTTGATCCGCCAACATACGTGGCCCAGATCCGTGCTCCTCCCCCAGACATTTTTACGATGAAGGCATCGCCGGCACCGCGTTGAGCGCCTTGGAAAGCGCCCGCAGTGATGGGAAAATTCGAACTCGCCGTGCCGCCGGTGACGAGGATGTTCCCAGCCGCGTCATACGTGACACCCTTCGCAATATCTCCGAAAGTGCCGCCATAATATGTGAGCCACTGGCGCAGGCCACCCGGTGTGAAGACGCCCACAAAGGCATCGTCGACACCTGCGAGCGAGGGCTGAAACGCCGCTGAGGACACGGGGAAATTTACGCTGCTCGTTTCGCCTGTGATTGCGACGTTCCCTGCGCCGTCGAAGGCAACACCGAAACCGGTCTCATCACCGGCACCACCGAGGTACGTGGACCACTGCAGCACACCAGCAGAATTCAACCGGGTCAGGAACGCATCGGTTGCGCCCGCTAAGAATGATTGAAATGCGCCTGTGTTCGGGTAGTTCTGACTGTTGGTTTCACCAGTAATCGCGATGTTGCCCGCCGCATCATTGGCGATTCCAAGAGCAAAGTCATTGAGTGCTCCCCCAATGTACGTAGCCCATTGACGCGTGCCGAGTGCATTGAACTTCACAATAAACGCGTCGTAATTGCCGGCATTTGAAGTCTGCAATGCTCCTGCTGTAACAGGAAGGTTTGTGCTGTACGTATATCCGGCGACATAGACATTCCCTGAAGGATCGGAACTGATGCCCGTGCCATGGTCTACATTTCCACCACCGTAATACGTTGACCATTGCACGGAGGGATCGATGACAAGCGCCGTCGATGCATCGTGCTGTGCGATATCGAATGTCATCTCGTTGTTCTCCAGCAGGAAACTGCTTCGCAGTGCCGGTGCTCCAGCGGGTGGGATATAATCGGATGATGTTGTCTGATATGAGACGGGCGCGGCATCGCGGATCTCGCCGAGGGGACACGCCGCTTTGAGGGCGCCGTCGGGTTCGAGCCCGAGCTGTTCCGCGCCGGTATAGCGGAGCCGAATATCCGAGATCTTCCCGCCGGGTCGAACGCGGAACTCGTATTTGATCCGTCCCTCATCGAAACGAAACGCAAGATCGATGCTTGGATAAACATTTTCGTACACGAGAATGCCGAAAGAGCGCGCCTCGAACGATGCCGTGCCGTTGTAGAAGCGCACAGCTAACGGTTCTTCGTTTTCGCCTCGAACGGCACAGGCAGGATTCGCGCCGACGATCTCGAGATCCATGCGGTAACTCGTGGCTTTCCCCGCGCCCGGTCTGGTAATCTTGAGATTCTCTTCTGACTCGGAAGCACCGGCAGGCTCGGCTTCAAAGCGGGTGAAGACATAGCTGACACGGTCCTTTGTAAAAAAGGCACGCATTGCGCCCTCGCCCGCCGTGTACAGCACGTCTCTGCGCTGTGCTCCGTCGGAGTCGAAAATCTGTCCGCGGTTTTCAAGAAAACCACCGATAAAAGCAGGCGAGGTGCCGTCCGGTATCAGGTCGCCGGGTCGCATCGCAGCACCACGAGTTGTTGTCTGTTTGCCGGAAGAACGGGTGAACTTTCCGGAAAATGACGGGGCAGCCGAGGCAACAGTGACACCAAGAAGCATCACCAAAAGAGCCGGCAAAATGCAGGAACAGCGGAGCAAACGGTTCATACGGTCTCCCGCTTGTAAATGTGTCTAGAAAGTAATGGCATAGAGGAGATTGTCTGATAGTTGCATTATAATACACCTTTTGTTGCTTATTTTCCATAGAGTTCGCGAATTTATCTCTAGAAGAATGGCACGCAAAAGCATCCTTTTCGTTTACCCGCATCCAGACGATGAATCCTTTCTTACCGGAGGAACGATCGCTCGGTATGCGCATTCCGGTGATGCTGATGTATATCTGCATACGTTGACGCGAGGTGAGTCAAGTCGAAACGCCGCCTTGCTCGGCATTACTCCCGACGAAATCGCGGACCTTCGAGAAAAGGAGGTGCGTGATGCATCACGAATTCTCGGAATCCGGGAGGTTGTTCAGGGGAGATTTCCCGATGGCGGGCTGCGGGATCTGGATCCCCGCCTGCTGGAAAGGGACATCGGCCGCGTCATGTCGGGTATCGACCCCGACCTTGTAGTGACCTTCGACGTGCAGGGTTCCTCAGTACATCCCGATCATATCACAGTCCACCACGTTGTGAAACGGGTCTTCCTGTCTCTTCGCGATACGTCTTCTCGCCCAAAACGACTTGCCTTCTGCGGCTTGCCAACTGATCGGACAGCGCACTGGCCGCGTAAGCTGTATGGATTCCCTTCCAATCGCATCCATGCTGTGATCGATGTCAGGCAATGGGAATCCGTCGAACGCGCGGCAGTCGCTGCGCACCGCAGCGTTCGGAGGGACGTTGAGGATCACAATTACGACGAGTGGATGTTTTGGGCGGAAGAATACTTCTCTTTCTTCGCTGAACGCTTCTCGCCACCGCTGGATGATTTACTGGCGTATCTGGAGAGCTAGTACGATACCGACGGCACCTTTTTCTCGCAGGAAGCGTTGATGTGCCATGAATATTCGTACAATTCACGCGCAGATCGACATTCCGCTGCCTATACAGGATGTATTTATCTTTTTTTCTGACGCGCGCAATCTCGAAGCCATCACGCCGCCGGAATTACGCTTTCGCGTCGAGTCACAAGGCATGATCAACATAATCGAGGGTACGGAGATCCAGTACACACTCGGATTGTTCGGCATTCGTTTCCGCTGGCGTTCGCGTATTTCGTGCTGGGATCCGCCTCGAAGTTTTGTGGATGAACAGTTGCAAGGCCCGTATGCCCTCTGGCATCACGAACACCAGTTCGAGGAGATAGCAGGTGGCACGCAAATCCGAGATACTGTTCACTACGCGCTCCCATTGTGGCCCTTCAGCGCGCCCGCGCACCCGCTTGTGCGCGCGCAGCTAAGGCGGATCTTTGAGTATCGTCAAACGAGAGTGATTCGTCTGTTCAAAGTCGCGGCCGAGCAGTGCCCATGGTCGGTGCGTCTCTGAACTCTCAGCGTATGCGCAATCTGCGCATGATGGGAGGGGCGAATAACATCCACAATGGAACGAGGACCCAGATCCGACCGGCGGCGAGATTGTATTCGAAGAGAAGGTGTTCCCACGGTCGTCCCGCTATATATCGGCCGAACCCGAATTCAAAGGTAAGGGTGAGTCCGAACCATAGCAGTCCCACCGTCCATGCTGATCGTGCGGTCTCGAGGCGCCATCGGCCGGTGAGAATCCACAGGCCCACTGAGATCAGGATAAGGAGCAGTGTGGTGGAAATCTGATGTGCGGCGATATACCCGGCTTTATGCAGGTACACCATCTCCCTGATAGATCCATTGAGAATGGCAAGGACCATTATGCCAAACCATCCGAGAAGGTACTTTTGATACATGGGGTGATCGAGTGTTAATGAGCCATTCCTCGCAACCATCTCGTGCGTCAGGCACAATAGTACGGAGATGTTTGTTATTCCACAGTCCGGCTTGTACTTTTTTTGTTTGACCACTATTTACTGTCTCGTTACGCGGGCATCTATACATTCATGGCAGCTCGAGCGAAAACACATGCGGCGTCAGCCGCCGGCACCCGTGGTGCGTCGAAAAGCGGCGCCGGGAAGCCCCGGACACAATCGGCATTGTCGAGGTCCGATCTCATTATCCGCGGTGCACGTGTCAACAACCTGAAAAACATATCGCTTGATCTCCCTCGCAATTCACTCGTTGTGATAACGGGAGTCAGCGGATCCGGCAAATCAAGTCTCGCCTTCGACACGATTTACGCTGAGGGCCAGCGCCGGTATGTTGAGAGCCTTTCAGCGTACGCGCGGCAGTTTCTCGAACGCATGAACAAGCCGGATGTGGATCTCATCCAGGGAATCGCTCCGGCCATCGCGATTGAGCAGAAGACAAGCAGCCGCAATCCACGTTCGACCGTTGGCACAAGCACGGAACTCTACGACTATCTCCGGCTGCTATTCGCGCGCATCGGCAAAACCTACTGTCTTAACGACGGCACGCTGGTGCAGCATGATTCCGTGCGCACTGTAATGGAAAAGTTACAGACGCTGCCCGAAGGGGCGCGACTGCTCGTCCTTTTCCCAATGCATGCACACGAAGGACACTCAATGGAGGAGGAACTCGACAACCTTCGCAAGCAGGGATTTGTGCGTATCGTCGTGGGCGACTCAATCCTGAATCTAGAGGATGTAGAGACCATCGACGCCAGGAAAGACGAGGTGTTCGTTCTGGTCGACCGCCTTGTATGGCGACCCGACGGCGAAACGGGCCGCTTTTCTGATTCACTCGAAACCGCGTTCAACGAAGGTGACGGATATGTACGGATCCGCGTACTCGACACAGGCGACGAGTGGAAGTTCAGTGCTGCATATGAATGCTCCGTATGCCACGCGCGGTACATCGAGCCGGAACCACGCATATTCTCGTTCAACAATCCCGCCGGTGCATGTCCCACCTGCCAGGGTTTCGGACGCACGACCGGTATCGATCCCAACCTCGTTGTTCCGAATCCGACGCGCACGCTCGCCGAGGGAGCGGTACAGCCGTGGACCACACCCAAACACAGCAAACACTACCGGGATCTCGAAAAAGTCGCAGCCAGCGTCGCGGTGCCCCTCGATGTGCCGTATAAGCAATTGACAAAGGCGCAACGAGATGTGATTTGGAACGGAACGAAAGGATTCAACGGCGTCAAAGGCTTCTTCTCAATGGTCGAGGAGAAGAGCTACAAAATGCATTACCGTATTCTCGCCGCCAGATATCGCGGATATACGACGTGTGAAAGCTGCGGCGGATCGCGTCTGCGGCCGGAGGCAATGGCTGTGCATGTATCGGGCCGCACACTCGGCGACATGGTTCGTTCGACGATCAGCGAATTGCACAACTTTTTCTCGAAGGTACAATTTTCAGACTTCGAACTCGGTGTTGCAGAGCGGATCGTCGCAGAAATTCGAAAACGGCTCCGAATTCTCTTTGATATCGGTCTCGGATATCTGACGCTCGACAGACTCTCGCACACGTTGTCCGGTGGGGAGTCGCAGCGCATCAACATCGCCTCCTCTCTCGGCTCAGCTCTCGTCGGCACGCTGTATGTCCTCGACGAACCGACCATCGGCCTTCACCCGCGCGACAACACGCGCCTCATCAAGATACTGCAGACGCTGCGCGATAGCGGCAACTCGGTTCTTGTTGTGGAGCATGACGAGGAGATGATGCGCGTCGCCGATCTTGTTGTCGACATGGGGCCGCACGCCGGCGAACGTGGCGGTGAGGTTGTGGCCGTCGGTACGGTACAGGAGCTTATGCGGCACAAAGAATCCCTGACCGGCAAATATCTCAGCGGTCGACTATCCATTTCGGCTCCCTCGAAACGACGCAAGCACACCTCCGAGCTTGTGATCCAGGCACCATGTCAAAATAATCTCAAGGGCATGGACGTCCGTATTCCTCTCGGTGTGTTTGCCTGCGTTACCGGTGTTAGCGGATCGGGGAAAAGCACGCTCATCCACGATGTACTCTTTGCGGGCCTGCGCAAGGAGCTGGAAGGTATGGCGGATGAGGAGGTGGGTGCCTTCTCAGGTTTCTCGGGTGGAAAGAAAATCAAACACGTCGAGATGGTGGATCAATCACCCATCGGCCGAACCCCCCGGTCGAATCCGATAACCTACATCAAGGCCTTTGATGTAATTCGCGAGTTGTATGCAAACACACCGGCCGCGCGACTCCGTGGCTTCGGCCCAGGGGCATTCTCATTTAACGTCCCGGGAGGACGCTGCGATGTGTGCGAGGGCGACGGTGTCATCAAGGTCGAGATGCAATTCATGGCCGACTTATACCTCCAGTGCGAGGCCTGCAAAGGAACACGGTTCAAGAAAGAAATCCTGGATGTGCAGTATCACGGGAAAAGCGTCGTCGATGTGCTCGACATGACTGTCACGAGCGCTCTGGCCTTCTTCGATAAGACCCCGCGCGTGGTCAATCGTCTGCGTGTGCTGGATGACGTGGGACTCGGGTACATGAAACTCGGACAGCCCGCGACAACACTTTCGGGCGGCGAGGCCCAGCGACTGAAGTTGGCGCTTCACCTGTCCACCCGCAGTGATGAACACACGCTCTTCATCTTCGACGAACCAACCACCGGCCTGCATTTTGATGACATCCGGAAACTCATTTCCTGCTTCGACGCTCTGATTTCCGCCGGTCACAGCGTTATCATCATCGAACATAATCTGGATGTGATCAAATGTGCCGACTGGATCATCGATCTGGGGCCCGAGGGTGGCGACGCCGGCGGTGCGATAATCGCAGAAGGCACGCCGGAACAAGTCGCCGCGCGAAAGGAAAGCCACACAGGACGGTATTTGAAACCACTGCTGCCCTGATATGCAGTGGGGCTGATCCGCATTATTTTATTTCTCATCACCCAACAGCAGGTACGACGCTCGATGGATACACACGAATTTCGGATTCTTAGCTCTGAATATTTTGAACGAATAGAAACTGCCATCGGCCGGTTGCCGGCTGATGGCATCGAGGCCCGCGTCGTGGAGGCCGGACTGCGCATCATGTTTGAAGACGGAAGTGAGATACTCCTCGACCGCAACGACGAGTTTCAGCGGATCACATTGCGGTGCTCCGAGAGCCCTACTCATTACTACTACAACGAAACCGAAGAGGATTGGTATGCAGTGGGCAGCGAGACGGTTCTCCTCGCTGATATCTCCGCTGCGATTTCCTCAGCGGCCGGTGCGGACTTCCCGCTCGAGATCGCATGAGCGACTCCCTCAATGCGGCGAATCCTTCGTCGATATTCTCGATGACCGATCACGAGTTGTACGTCGTTACAGCGCGGGATGGTTCTCGAGAAAACGGCCAGATCGCAACATGGATAATGCCCGCAACCCTCGTTCCCGAATCACCCAGAGTCGTGGCCGTATTATCTCCGATGAACATGACTCACGAATTGATAGAACGCAGCGGACGATTCGTCCTCAACATGCTCTCAATCGACCAATCAGAATTCGTACCACTATTCGGTCTGGTCTCAGGACGTGAAATAGACAAACTTCACAGTATGCTTCTTGAGCGCACGTCCAGCGGCTTGCCGGTTCTCCCCGGCACCTGCGGGTGGGCTGAATGCGTGATAGCCGCCTCGATCGATGCAGGCGACCGTATGGTGTATGTGGCAGATGTTGTCGAACAACAGGCGCATCCTGGTATGCGGCCGCTTCGAAAGCGCGAGGCTTTTGCGAGGCAGAGCGAGGATATCCGTGCGCTGCTCGAAAGAAAACACCAACTCGATGGAGAGCGAGACAGGGCTCTGATCAAGCGCTTGAGGGATTGACTCCCATAATGCCGGGGGGTCACTCCCCGATATGGCACTCCGTACATTTGACCTTGGTTTCCGCGCCGTCGATGTCGGACGGATGTATAAACGGCATGCCATTAAAATCGCTGCGCATTGCTCCTTGCGGCCCTTGGGCGACGATCTTGTGGCAGATGTTGCAGTCGTTCGTAAGAATTTCTCCGGACTCGGTTGCATGCTGGTTGTCGTGACAGCGGAAGCAGCCCTCGTTGTACATATGGCCGATATTATTCGGATAGTGCTTCCAGCTCACTCGCATCTCCGGGAAAAAATTTCTCAGGTAGATGCGTCTCACGTCCGCAACAGCGCGGGCAATATCGGCTTGGCGTGAAGCAAAGACTTCAGGCGCTTTTGAGCGGTACTCTTCGCGGATGAACGATTCGATGGAGCCAAGCGCCTGGGCCTCGGTCTGATATTCCTGTGTCAGGGCATTCGAGGCGATGGCACGGATGTTGGGCAATGTGGCCGGTATACGATTCTGGGCCATCGCATCGTTCAGAGTGCGGAATGGAGGATGATAAATGTGCGCGGGCCTGTTGTGACAGTCGATGCAGTCCATAACGCGTGTTTCGTGCTGTGCAAGCTGCTCGTCCGGAATCGGGGTTTCAATCGCCCGAAATACACGCGCCTTACCCGTTGCAAGATTGGTTGAACGGATCCATGGAATTACCTGTCGCTTTGTGTCCGTCGCGACATACTCGACCTTGTGCGTTGTGCTCATGTGCCAATGGATGCCGCTGACCTGCCCGAGTTCACTGTGCCCGCCTCCAATTTTTAACTGAAGGACGATGCTCCACGGTTTTGCGGCGGTTGTATCGAGTGGGAAATAGGTCTTTGCCATCTCGAGATTCGCGCTGAATTTTTCGGGCCAATGGCAGTGTTCACACGTTTCCCTCGCAGGGCGGAGGTTGAGCACGGGTGTTTCGATCGGGCGCGAGTACTTATTGAAGAGCACGGAGTATACCTGGTATGACCCCGAAATTTTTGCTTTTACGAACCAATCGGCTCCCGTTCCGATATGGCACTCAGCGCATCGCACTCGTGCGTGTGGCGAGTGCTGGTAGGCGATGTATTCGGGCTTCATCACCTGATGACACACTTCCCCGCAGAATTCAACGGATTCGGAGTAGTTATACGCCTGGTATGTTCCCGCCGCCGAAATGATCATGAGCACCATCGTGCCCACGACGAAGATCAAAAAGGCGTTGCGATGCGTCTGCCGGTTCAAGTCGATATGCAGAAAACGGCGTTCCGCGCCTCCCGTTTTGCGCATACGCCGGCGCTCGAGCATCGCCCCGAGCGGAATCAACAGAAGTCCGAAGATCATGACTCCGGGGAGAAGCATGTACGTAAATATTCCCAAATACGGCGACGACACGGCGCCGGCAATGTCCATGATAAAAAAGACAAGCGTCGAACAAAGTGACACGAGAGCGATGCCGGCGCCTACATAGCTCAATGGATTTTGAAAAGATTTCGGAAGACGGGGCATGTGATGGCCTGCGAGTGAGCGGTGGGAGGTGCGTCGGTTATTGTTGCTCTGCTATAATGATACGGGAAAATATCCGATTATGGCAACGAGTCTTTGGTATTCCCCAGGCACGAATTTTCGTGTATTTTGCATGGCTATGAGAAAAGGATTCTGGAGGATTGCAGCCCTGTGACCGGAAGACCCAGCGTGCGGGGTGTGCTCACCTTATTAGCGTCGGACGGGTTCGCGGTGACGTTGGCCTGGGTGGTGTATTACTACCTCCGCGTGCAATCCGGCCTGTTCACGATCGAAACAATTCCCGATTACCTCCTACCGATGGCGATGATCGGGACATACTGGTTTCTTGTGTTTTGGTTCTTCGGATTGTACCGCGCATGGTGGGCAAAATCGCGGATTGATGAGCTGATTGTCGTTACAAAGGCCGTCACGCTTGGTGTCCTCATTTTGTTCTTTCTGATCTTTCTGGATGACGCACTGGCCCAGGCGAGTACATTCTCACGACTGAAGATACTCGTCTATTGGGCTATGGTACTCGCGTTCGTCGGAACGGGACGTATGCTTGTGCGCAGTCTCCGACGCCGCATGCTTATGGCCGGCATCGGTCATAGATCAACAATCATCATCGGCCCGCGCGAGAAGGCCCTTGACCTGATCGCCATCCTCGGAAGTTACCCCGCCCTCGGCTACCGCGTTGAAGGATTTCTCGAGACCGACGACGCGGATACTGATCGTACGCAAGACAATCGAGTGCCCTGCCTGGGTGGCCTGGAAACGCTCGATGAAGTAATCGGACGGTATGGCGTTGAGGAAATACTGATTACCCTGGCATCAACGGAACATGAACGCTTGCTCGACATCATAGGACGTTGTTCCGCGTTCAAGGTCGGCATCAAGATCCGGCCCGATCTCTACGATATCGTGTCGGGTCAGGCACGCACAAACCAGCTTTACGGTATTCCGCTTATTGAGGTGACGCCGCAACTCATGGCCCCGTGGGAAGAAGCCGTGAAGAGAGGAATGGATGTTGCCGTGTCACTGGTGGTGGTCGTCCTCGGATTACCGCTGTTCTGTCTCGTCGCGGTTGCGCAGAAACTCAGTTCATCAGGACCCATTCTCTACAGGCAGCAGCGTGTCGGGAAGGATGGGAAGGTGTTCTCGATTCTCAAATTTCGCACGATGTATGTTGATGCCGAGAAACGAAGCGGACCACAATGGGCTCAAAAGGACGATCCTCGCGTCACACCTCTCGGACGATTTCTGCGTAAATCGCACATCGACGAGCTCCCGCAAGTTATTAACGTTCTCCAAGGCGACATGAGCCTTGTAGGCCCGCGACCCGAGAGGCCTTTTTTTGTCGATCAGTTCGTCAAGGAAATTCCCCTGTACAGGCGTCGGCTTAATGTGCGCCCTGGTATTACCGGCTGGGCGCAGGTCAGGCACACGTACGATCAAAGCATCGAAGACGTACGCACAAAATTGAGTTACGACCTTTTCTATATCGAAAACATGTCGATACGGATGGATCTGAAAATCATCCTGTCGACTGCGTACACCATGATCGCCGGAAAGGGGCACACGTGAAATACCGCCTTCTTCTCGTTCTGTTTTTCCTTTTTCCCGTCGGTGTGATTGCACAGATGGAGCATGTTCCCGCAACTCATCCCGTCTACGACTATCTCGATCGCCTCGCAAGCACTTCCAGACTCAAAGGGTTTTCACGCGCGGTGCTACCGATGGAGAGGCGCACTGTGGTCGAATTTCTTGAAGCCGCGGCGAAATACAGGACAAGCATGTCCGAAACAGAGGCCCGCCTGTTCGACCGCTACCGCGATGAATTTGTCGCTGAAGCCGACCGTTCGCAGAATCCGACGGTGTTTTTTCAGGACGGAACTGAAGGTCTTGTCTCCGACAGGGAGAAATTCCTGTATCGATGGATTTCGCCGGATAATGACACGCGGTTTTTTATGGAATTTCTCGGCTCGGCGGATGCCCGTGTGCAGGACGCCGACGGGAAGAGCAGCCGAGTTGTGCTCGGCCAGGTCGGCGGTCGATTCCGCGGCACAGCCGGGGGCACGGTCGGCTTTGGTCTGCAAGCAACAAATGGAATGGTCTTTGGGGACACTGCGTTTGCGCGCAGCGACGCCGCATTGCGAAAGAATTCGAACTTTGGAGAATGGGGAAACCAGTATTTCGATTTTTCTGAGGCATACCTAGGAGTGGGCTGGTCCTGGGGCGATGCATCGCTTGGCAGGGAGCGTGTTTTGATCGGCGGGGCCCATGGCGACCGAGTCACACTCGGAATGGGCGCGCCAGTTTTCGACGCGCTGCGGCTCAATGCCCGTGCAGGCAATTTCCGATTCATGTACATACACGGATTTATTCTTGCCGAGAAGCAGCTCATCGAGGTGTTCCGACCGTACTACGAGAGCAAGTACTTCGTCTATCATAGGGCTGAAGCAGATCTGTTCGAAAGCGTGCGATTCGGTGTGTACGAATCCGTCATATACTCGCAACGCCAAATCGATCCAGGATATCTTATCCCGGTGAACTTCTTCAAGTCTGCGGAACACGCAGGTGGAGACCGCGACAATCCCATGCTCGGTTTTGATCTCCAATCGTTGTCTCTTCCAGGTATAGAACTGTTCGGTTCGTGGACCATCGACGACATCGACATGGCCAAATTCGGTTCCGGGTGGTGGGGGAACAAGTTCATCTGGCAGGCGGGTGCTGTCACGCACTCATTGGGAGACACCCGCATCGGCCTTGAATACACCCGCATCGAGCCATACGTGTATTCCCATGCGATGCGCGACAACGAATACACGCACAAGGGCGTCGCGCTTGGACTCGAGCTGCCTCCGAACAGCGACGAATGGTACACCCATGTGACATGGTGGTACGGTGCGTCACTTTCGCTCGGCGCATCCCTGCGGGTGCGCAGGCACGGGGCCAATGAATACGGCGGCGACGGCTCGCTCCGCGCAAATCATGGCGGGAGCGTCACAGAACGGTTTGTCTTCGGACGTGACAATGAGACGGCACCGTTCCTTGGCGGTGTGCGCGAGACACGGAAAATCCTCACCCTCAACTGCCGCTATGAACCAATCAGAAATATTGCGTTTGATGCGGCCATCCGATTCACCAAGGTCGAGGATCGCCAGGGCACACACAACACGGGATATGGCTCGCTGCAACTCGAGATTGCCTACTGACGCCCGCGATTACCCTGCGCGTCATTTTCATTTTCGGCATTCGTACTGCATATTCCGTATCCTTTCGCTGCATCGAACATTCGGACAAACGCTTCGGGAACCGTGAAACGCGCACTGGTCATCATCCCCACATACAACGAACTGGAGAATGTCCAGGGGATAGTACCCGACGTTCTCCGGCAGGATGCGCGCATTGAGGTTCTTGTCGTCGACGACAATTCGCCGGATGGAACCGCCGATGCCGTAAAAAAAATGATGGAGTTGGAACCACGCATTCATCTGCTCGAGCGCGAGCGGAAAATGGGACTTGGAACCGCCTATGTGGCGGGTTTCAAATATGCGATAGCGAACAACTTCGACTATGTGTTCGAAATGGACGCTGATTTCTCTCATGATCCGAATCTGCTTCCAGAATTTTTACAGGCAATCGAAGAATACGACCTCGTGCTCGGATCGCGCTACATCCGCGGAGTAAACGTGATCAACTGGCCGATGAAGCGGTTGTTACTGAGTTACTATGCAAATGTGTACACACGGCTCGTTACCGGTCTCCCCGTACGTGACGCCACCGGTGGTTTCAAGTGTTTTCGTACCGAGGTCCTCAAAGCGATCAACCTTGATGCAGTCCGGTCAAATGGGTACGCTTTTCAAATCGAGATGAGTTTCAAGGCGTACCGGAAGGGATTCCGGGTTCACGAAATCCCGATCATCTTTATGGATCGCCGCGTCGGAGTATCGAAGATGTCGAAAAAGATCGTCCGCGAAGCGGTGACCATGGTGTGGCGGCTTCGGGCGCAGGCGATTCTCGGTATATTGAAATAGCGGCGGCGCCGATGCGTACAATCCGCGATAGTGCAGCACGCCTGTATCGCAGGCTTGCAGCGGTCTCTCTCTCGCGATTTACGATAGGGCTCGCCGTGCTCGCGTTGCTTCCACGCATTGCAGCGGTTGTGGCCGGAGGGAATTTCTCAAATCCGGAGCTGTACGAAACCGGTATCATCGCACAAAATATTTTGCACGGGAATGGATACGCGATGTACAGCGGGTTTCCGTTGCCCAGGAATATCGTATCGGAAGAGGAAACCAAGACGGGCCGACCCGCACCCTCGGCCTTCACCCTTCCCGGCTATGTCGCCGTCATGACGGTGGTGTTTGCCGTTTTCGGAGCGACTCCGTCCGGATTTATCGTTTTGTACATTCTGAACATCCTGGTGAGCGTCTTCGCAGTGCTCTTGGCGTACCTGCTCATGCGTGCGCTCTTCGACGACGTCAGCGCGCGGTTGGCGTCCCTGCTCTTTGCGATACATCCACCGGCCATCGCACTCGCGTTGACGTTTGGCGGCGGTCCATGGTACCAGGCAGTATTGCTGCTCGGCATCACAAGCGTCGTGTTCACCGTGAGACGCGGCACTGTCGCGGCTGCCGTTCGGGCAGGAATTATAGGTGGTGTGTGGATTCTATTTCGCGCCGAAGCCACCGCTCTGGCTTTGATGTTCGCACTCTGGATATTCAGAAAACAGGGTTTGCGCCTTGCGGCTGTGTACTTCGCATGTGTCGTGATTGTCGCAGCTCCGTGGCCCGTGCGTAATACGAACGCCTTTGGTTCCTTTGTTCCCTTGACGACGAACAGTTGGCTGAATATCTGGCGCGGCTTCAATCCCGAGGCAACCGGCGGAGCTTTCGATCCATCCGGCGTCTCCAACTTCTTCGACAGCCGCGGTGAAATCGTGAACGAAGTTCGCGCATTGCCGGTGACCCCCCGAAGAGAACTTGATGTTGCGGAGATTTACAAACGCCGCGCGGTCGCTTTCATTACCGGGCATCCAGGAGAGGCCGTTGTATTATACGTAAAAAAGGTCCTGATGGTGTTTTCCGTCGACTATTCCGACAAACGCACCCTGACACCGGCGTTCCTTTTTCCTCACGTCGGACTCACCCTCTGCGCACTCGTTTGTCTCGTGTTTTTGTTTCGCAGACGGGCGGATCTTCGTCCCCTCTTGGCAGTTGTTGGCTTCTACTGGCTGATGCTGCCCTGTTTCCACATCGAGACACGATACCTGCTCATGCTCTCGGCGGTGTATTTCGTTCTGCTCGGCGGTGGATTGCACATTGTTCGAACACGCAGCACCCAGCATGCAAAACTATAAGGCGCGAACTGATCCCGGCTGACGTTCGTGCATGGGTAAAACCGCCGCGAGACAGTACAGGATCGAGACCATGACCTGATACCGTGTCTCCACATGAAAGACCGGTATCAGGAAAACGTAGAACACTATCGGGACGACAATCAGCAGCGAGGCGCGTCGTCTTCGCGACGCCAATACGATGCCGAAAAACGCTGCCGCCGAAAGCGCGACGTGTGGAAGAGCGAAAGCAATATTTCGGATACGTGGATCTGAAATATCCATGGTGAGAAACAGGAGCAATTTCTTCCCATACAGCACCACTGCGCTTCCAGGATTCGAGCTCACGAATGCAACAGTGTGCCGACGATATATCTCCATCACATCGAGTTCGTAGCGCGGTGTCACCGGCAGCGAACTAATCGCTTTTGGTATCTCGCCTGCAGAATCGAACCAATTCGCTTCACCCCGCGAGTCGAAACTGCCTCCACTCGCTTCGGCATTACACCCGCGCCAAATATTCAGCCATGCATTTGTCGTGAGAGGGACAAATGAATCGAACACAACGGAGTTGCGGATGCTCCACGGGAACACGACCACAACGGCGGTCACCGCATACATCAGGGCCTTGCGCGCACCCACACGCTTGCCCAGCCACAGGGTGCCAATCCAGCCGAGCACAAGCGCTTCCGAGCGAAATAACACCCAAACCCCCGCGACGGTGCCCGCCAGGAGCACAGAGCCCATACTCTTGCTACGCGCGGCGCGCACCAGAAAATACAAGGCAGTCATCAGGATCAGATGATACCACGGCCCGCCACCGAACGTCGCCACATAGGCGATGGCGGGTGGATGCAGTGCGAAGAGCAAGGTACCGAATCGTGCACGGCGCTTGCCAAGGAGGTTCAGCGCAGTCGAATACAGCAGCAGCACCGTTGCGATTGACGCGGCGATATTCAGACCGTAGAGCGTCAGATATGCCCTCTGCGAATCGCCCAACAGTGCCAGTGTCGCGGCAACGACAGCCACATATCCGGGCAAGGTAAACGCCGTCGGCATGGGGCTCCCGTTTTTATACTCGCGCGGATCGATGCGCGACTCCGGCATAGGGTATCGATAGTTCACCGAATACCCATGACCCGCCAAAAAATTCCGGGCAATCATACCCGATTCATACAGGAGCGGTTTGTCCAATTCTCCAATAACAAGCACAGCGGTGATTCGTGACGAGAATACCAGGAGAAGGACAAGAAGAAGGTACCGCTTCCCCGGCATACCCTCGATTGTGCGTCCGATACAACCGAGGAACTTCACGGCGAGCGTCATGAGGTGCACAATGCCGGTGTGGTAATCATGACTCGAGATTATAACCGTTCATCTCACTTCCGAGGAATGGCTCGATTCGCGCGAGGAATTCGCTGACTCCTGTTCACGCGCTATGGCTGCATAGGCAAGCGTGAGTCCGGCCAGAGACCAGAAGTGCATCTCGTAAACCTGATCGAGCGTGGCGCTCATGAGGAAATACGACATCAGTGCCATCATACATCCGAATAATAGCATCCTGCGTGCATCATCGCGGGACCTGCGGAAACTCGTCCACAATGTCCGCATCAGGGCACCGTAAAAAAGCATCGCACACAGGAAGCCGACGATTCCTGTTTCGGCGAGTAATTTCAAGTAGGTGTTGTGGCACGCCTCGCTTGGGTGTGTGTGGAGGGTGTTTTCACGGAAGCGCCCGAAGACGATTTCGAAATTTCCGAAACCGATGCCAAAGAGCGGTGTGTGCTGCGCCATGCGCCATCCAACCTTCTGAATGTCCGTCCGTTGATTAACGGACGGATCCTTGCCGCCGACAGCACCGGAGACACGATCGGAAACGGAGACGAGCGTCATCAGATTCTGACCGAGGTTCGTGGCGAAGAGAACGATGACGACGGAACCGACGCTGATAAGCAGCACAGAGAGAAGCAACCGCTTGATGCCTGTGTATTTCCAAACGTACAGAACGAAACCCGCGCCGATAATCATGAGCGCGAGGTAGCCCGCTCGCGAGACCGTTAGAATGATCCCTGAAAAAAAGAGGAGCGAGAAAAAGGCCATCACTCTCTTCCAACGCCGGTTGCGTTCGACCGTTGCAAACGCGAGTGAGAAGCTCATGACGACGAGCAAATAACATGCGTAATAATTCGGATCACCAAAGAGTATGTTATAGGTGCGACCGCCCGCCATGCCCATCATCGTCTGGTACTGAAGCGACAACACGATGCCCTGTACCGTGAAGAGTGCGGATACGGCGATCAAACCTCGAAGAAGCCCAATGATGAACTTTTCGCTGTTGCGACGAGCAAGCACGTCGTACACAGCGCCCATGACGAGAACACCGAGCAAAATCTGTGCAAGTCCACGCCACACCCACTTCATTTCGGTGGCATTGATCATCGAGGGCACGAACGAAATCAACATCACAAAACCGAGCAGGATGACAGGATGACGTTCGATACGAAACGCGCCGACAATAAGACCGCGCCAGAAATACAGCAGAAGGAACCAGATCGCATAGAAATCAAAAACACCGAAGCCGGAGCCGATATCGAGCCCGAGTCCAGCGCGGTGAAACGGAAGCATCAAGATTAGGACGGCGAGACTGTTTCGTTCAGATACAGTGCTTCCCGCAAGGAGCAACGCTGCGACACCGATCAACAGAACGAGAGGATCCGCCCAGAATAACAGTCCGAGCAGTGTTGCCGCGATGGCAATTGGAAGCCATCGCACCAGTTGGGTCAGGTCGTATGTGGGAGCTGAACTGTTCATGCCGTGCGACGATGTAAAAGCGCTCGCACCGTCGGCCCGATCTCCGACATTTCTCGGGTGATAAAGAGGAATCCGGCGTAGGCCCCGGCGAAGAGAACGGCCTTTGCAATAGGGATGCCAAGAAGCGCATACCTGCTCATACTCTCCGTCTGCACGACGCGGCCGAGCACAAATACGAGGGCGATGGTGATTGCGACGGGTGTTGCCACAATCACTGCATCGCGAGCGATCTGACGTGGTGCACGGGAACATGAATGCAGCGTCAGGACGAAAGTCGAGAGGCCGTATACTCCATAGAGCACAGAGGTGCTTATGGCAAGCCGGTGCATGGGCGACAAAGAGATCGGGAGCAGGATGTAGAGTATAGCCGCAGTGCCAATCGCGACAGCTTCGAGGAACAACAGGGGCCACGACCGGCCCATGATCATCAGAGCAATCACAGGTAGTGATGCCAGCGCCATGAACGCAATACCGGGCGTGAGAAGACTCATAACCCCGAGAGCTTCGCCATACTTTGGCAGTCCGATGCCGACAACTGCTTCCATACCGAAAAGGACGAAGGCGGTGATGGGTGGAATCATAAATGCCACTGCGCGTGATCCGCGAAGGAAGAGTGGGGCGACATCCGCGGCGCCACCCGCGCCATATCGTTCGCCAAATGTCGGAATCAGGACGTCTCGCAATCCGTGTGATGTCAGCACTGGAAGCAGCATGATAGTCGTGGCGAAACCATACAACGCGAATTCACGGCTGCCGAGGACGATTCCACCCGCGACCCGGTCGATGCTGATGATCAGGAAGTATGCGGTGTACGAAACGAACAACGGCAATCCCGCGACAAATAATGAGCGGAGACGCATCCGGTCCCACTGCATGCGCCGCTGCGCATCCACACGGATGTGAAGGTAGAACGCCATTCCAATGGACGCGCAAAGGTGCGCGACAAATGCCCCTGCGAGCCCAAACATCCAGCCGAGGCCCACAACCAAGAATGCGCGCGCAATGTCGCTCGCGGATTCGGAGATCCCCAGGACTGCAAATTCCTTCCGCGTTCGAAAAATCATGAGGTGATAGCGACCGACTTGATCCACAATGATCGTTGCGCTGATGACGAGAAGAACCAGTGCCAGAATTCCGGCGTCGTACTCGCCGACAACACCACCCCGTAGGTAGAGTAATGTGCTCCCAACCGCCGCGATGATACCCGCTCCCGCCGCGAGTGAGATAATGCCTGCGAAGAGCATGCGCGCGGTTGATTCCGCGCCCGGTATGTCTCCCGCGCCACGCAGACGGGGGATCTCTACGTCGCCAGCAAGTCGCAAACCCAAGTGCACCTGATCCGCGTACTGCAATACAAGCAAAAAAAGAACCCAATACCCGAATTTTTCCGGACCGAACATCCACGCAACAAAAAGGTTGCGCGCCATGCCGAATCCCAGGCTCACGTAACGTGTGCCTGAAACGATGACAGTATTGCCGAGTATGCCCCTGCTCATCCGCGCGGGGTCGGACCGAATACCCGTATCGGATGGCATGACCACTCCGCGCATTTCATTTCCGGCGCTCGTAATCCTGGCTCAGCGCTCGCGGAGAAGGCGCTTAAACGGACCGGCGAGAAGGACGAGACGCTCGTATTCTTCCGGTCGCACGGCTTTAATATCCTTCAATCGTGTCGCAAAGATTGCGATAACAATTGTAAGAATCAGCGAAAGCCCAAAAAACACAAGCGTGATGATCATGCGTTTCGGTGAGATGTGTCTTTCTGGAACAACCGGAGGATCAACAAGCAGCAAGGTGGATGTTGTACGCTGTTCCTCGATTTTTGCCTGTTCATACATGGGCAGCAAAACTTCGAAAAGTTTCTGTTGGACCATGAATTCCCGGTACAGGCGAATGATCTCAATGCCTTGGCCAGGGACTTGCGAGAGTTGCTGGGTCAGTTCCTGAAGCTGTGCTCGTGATGTTTGGAGCTGCGGATTGTCGACGCCGAGCGCGCGTTCGAGGTATCGAACCTCGTATTCCTTGAGCATCTTCTGGGCAAACACATCAGCGTACGCGCTCACGGCCGTCGAGGCCTCGGAAGGGAGTGCGATAACGCCGTGCTTCTCCTGATACTCCTTCATCAGAGTCTCTGCGAGTCTCAGGTCGGCCCGGTTCTGGTCCAGCCGTTGGCCGATATACTCCCGGTTTTCCGCCGCTTCGCGCACAGCCATGGAACGTTGGAGAGAATCGATTGTGCTTACAAGGAACGAGACGAGCTTGTAGGCGAACTCCGCTTCCTTGTCCTCCGCGCTGATAGTGATCGTACCTTCTTCGTTGACCACGTAGTCCATATTGCCCTTCAGCGCGTTGACAGCGGCCCAACCTTCCTCCGTGTTGTAGCGCCGCTTCAGGTCCATGCGCTGCACAGTTAGATTCAGCAGCGCATTGCTCTTGAGGAACGACACATAGCCGTATAGATCCGGGGTCAAACCGCCGCTGAGAGCGCGCAACGGACTGAACTGTCGCATCAGCGCGGAAGACGACATGTTCATCAGGTTCAGAAGATTCGAGTTCTTCGGAGGCATGATCGTGGCGCTGGAGCGGTACGTCTTCGGCAGCACAAGACTCACGGCTGCCGCGAGTACCGTAATGGCAATGACATTGAAAAATATGAAACGTTTCCAGGTGCCGAGTATAAGAAGATACTCGATGAAACCGCGTTCAGGCAGAGGTGCCTTGGGTGTTTGCATGAGGTTCGGACCGCGCGGCGATGGTTAGTTATTGGTGACTTGGAAAACGAGAATACCGACCGTCGCGGCGGCGGTGAGAAAGGTGGAGATGTCGCGAACGAGCCCGAAATAGTAAGACACGTCGTACGGAATATTCTTCGGCACCCAGATCTGATCGCCGGACTCAATCTCCGTCTCATCAGACTCGACCCACGCCAGCGTACCACGCTTGATCACGCGTGTGTCGCCTTCCTCGGCCATCTCCGTCATGCCGCCCGCTGCTTCGATATAGTGTTCCAGCTTCGCGCCGGGCACCCAGGGTTGATAACCGGGTCGGGCAACCTGACCATCGACCAGCACAGAACGTCTATCCGTTGGGACCGATATCAGATCGCCATCTTCGAGTAGAATATCGCTTGTTTTCTCTCCTGCTGCTATCTTGGCGACGTCGGCACGCACCGGCACGCGGCCCTCCCGCAGAAGCTGAACATAGTATGCCGAATCCACCATGTTGAATTGAGCAGCACGCCACGACCGCGCCACCTCGTAACGGGGCGAAATTCCATTGCCGAGCCGCTGCACTTTGCGGAGCACGATGGCTCCCTGGGGCAGCGCGTCTGGTGCAAGGCCACCCGCGCTGCGAAGCAGTTCCGAGAGCGTCGTGTTCCGTGCGGAAATCGGGTATGTGCCGGGGAATTGCACCGCTCCCTGAATGGATGCAGAGTAGTCGCGCCGTAGATCCGAGCGGCGTTCCACAAGCACGCGGTCACCTCGCTCGAGTACGCGATCGTCGGCACCGCCGTTCAGAACTGCGGCTAGCTCGTATCTGCCCTCGCTCGACACACGCCCATCGTCAGCAAGCCGTGATATGCTGACATACCCGGACGCGGCGGGGGTCACACCACGAGCAATACGAATCAGCGATGACAGTTTGTCGCCCGTGGAAAATTCATATTTGCCGGGTGCGTTTACCGCACCTTGAATCGACAGATAGTCGCGTTCGATATCGAGCGCTGGAACGAAAATCACATCTCCATCTCGAAGCGGCGGATTATACGAATCGTCGTTCGTTGCTTCGTACATCGCCAAATCCACTCGCACTGTATCGCGGGTCCTTCTTAGAAGCAGAATATTCCGCGTCGATGCCTTGTCGTATACTTGTAGGCGCTGCTCAAGCTTCGGGGTTTTTACTTCGTCGCCAGGTTGTGGATCGAGAAGAGTCTGGGCGGGCAGCGACATTGTTGCCGCTGGAATCGTCAGGAGTGCGCCCAGACGGAACACACGCTCAACCCTGTCCACCGCAGTCGCAGTGTACGTGCCGGGGGCGATGACACTTCCGCGCAAGGATACAATGAAAGTCCGAGGGGCCGTAAGTGTTACTGTGATCTCGCCCATTGTGTACCTGGAGCGGACACGGCGCTGGACTTCGTTTTTTACCTCGGTCAAAGGTTTACCCGCAACCGGGACTTCTCCGACGCTCGGAATTATTAACGAACCCTCCGGACTGACAACCAACTGAAGTTGGAGCATCAATGCGCCCCAGATGCCGACTGTGAAGATGTCATTCGGGCCGACGACATAAGTCTTCGGATCGATCGGGCCATCCATCGGAGCAACAGGTACGGCAGACATGCCGTCCTTCTTTAACGAGCCGGCATCCTGAAGGCCTGTCTGTATCGGTGATTTGGTGCCTTGACCCTGCGTCTGTGCGCTTCGATCTCCGAATTGCGCAAGAAGCGGGGCAGGCAGGAGCAGCACCGCTAGCATACATACCGCTCGGAAAGAGTAGCTACCGCGCGCCGCGTGAATCTGAATCATACGCCTTACTATGGGAATGGAAGACTTCGACGGACCGTTCTCCATGTTGGACTCCTGCACGGAGGCGCCGTGGGGACTCCCGTCGGTTGATGGGGCGGAACCCGGACAAATACTGGTCGAAAAACAGGAGTTCCTTTGCCACAATTTACAATGATAGCGCACTAGCGCTTTCCATCCAATGAGGATGCGTGTTTTTGCACCGGAAATGGAAACACCTTCACTGGGCGTGCGCCCTTCAAAGTGGTTTCGTTGCGTGTGTCAACCTAACCTTGGTGTCGATGTATGTGGCGCAACCGTGTGCTCTTCGCCCTTGACGTGGGATTTTGTATTTTTCTCCTCTTGTCAATCTGAATAAGGATTACCTTGATTTCACGATTTCTCGAGGAGCTCCGCACCCGTGTGCTAGTTTTCGATGGAGCGACCGGCACGAATTTGCAACTGCAGAATTTATCCGCGGCGGATTTTGGCGGGCCGGATTTTGAAGGATGCAACGAATACCTCGTAAAAACGAAGCCCGAGGCGGTCGAGCGTGTACATCGCGGCTTTCTCGATGCTGGTGCCGATATTATTGAAACGGACACCTTCGGTGCGACGAGTGTGGTTCTCGCAGAATATGGACTGGAGGGACAGGCCTACGAACTCAACTTTCTGGCCGCACAGATTGCGCGGCGTTTGGCAGACGAATATTCCACGAACATAAAACCTCGCTTTGTTGCCGGGTCGGTGGGCCCAACTACCAAACTGCCTTCTCTGGGGCATATCGGTTATGTGGAAATGCGCGACTCTTATGCGGAACAGATCCGCGGCCAGCTCGATGGTGGATCGGATCTGCTCTGCATCGAAACATGCCAGGACCCTCTTCAAACCAAGTCCGCACTTTCCGCTGCGAGAAAGGTGTTCGACGAGCGCGGTGATCGCGTCCCCGTCATAGTATCGGTGACAATTGAATCGATGGGGACCATGCTGATGGGTACAGAGATATCCGCAGCACTGGCGATTTTCGAGGCATACGACATCGTCGACGTATTCGGCATGAACTGCGCGACAGGGCCCAAGGAGATGGAGGAAAACCTGCGCGCCATTTGTGACGTTTGGGAAAAATCCATATTCCTCATGCCCAACGCGGGATTACCTGAAAACATTGGAGGGCAGACCTGCTACAAGCTGACGCCTGAGGAGATGGAGCGGTGGATGCTGCAATTCGTGGAGTCGTACGGTGTCAATATCATTGGCGGGTGCTGCGGTACCACCCCCGAGCACATCGCTCGGCTCGCCGCGGCGGCAATACATGTGCGTCCCGCTTCGCGCGCTCCTCGACCCATTGCGTCCGTTTCGTCCCTCTACGCGCCAGCCCCGCTTCGGGTGGATATCCCGCCCGTGCTTATTGGAGAGAGGTGCAACGCCAACGGATCGAAACAATTCCGGGAACTGCTGCTGGCAGAGGATTACGATGGCATCGTCGCGATGGGCAAGGAGCAAGCGCGCGAGGGTGCGCACGTCCTTGATATCTGCGCGGCATATGTCGGTCGCGACGAGGTGCGCGACATGGTGGAAATCGTGCGGAGATTTAATACACAAATACCCCTGCCCCTGATGATCGACAGCACGGAAGTGCCCGTGATCGAGGCCGCTCTGCAGCATTGCGCTGGCAGGGCCATCGTTAATTCGATCAACCTCGAGGACGGTGAGGAAAAGGCGGCGAAAGTTCTTCGTCTCTGCCGTGAATACGGTGCCGCTGTAGTCGCGCTCACAATCGACGAACAGGGTATGGCCAAAACCTCCGACCGCAAGGTGGAGATCGCCACACGATTGCGCACCCTCGCGGTCGAGACCTATGGGCTTCGTGATGAGGACTTGATATTCGATACTCTGACCTTCACACTCGGGAGTGGGGACGAGGAATTCCGTACTTCCGCAATGGAAACGATGGACGCCATTCGTCGGATCAAGAGACTTTTTCCACAATGTCATCAAAGTCTTGGTGTCTCGAACGTGTCCTTCGGATTGACACCGCGCGCACGCCATGTGCTCAATTCGGTGTTCCTCCATCATGCAATCGAGGCGGGACTCGATATGGCCATTGTCCACGCCAGCAAGATCATGCCGCTGTATCGTATTGACGAACGTGGCCGCGAGATCGCACGCGAACTCATCTTCGATGAAAGACGCTGGGATCAACACGCATCCTGAACAAGGCGGATCAGAGGTGCGTGTGTAGCTGAAATTCATCGCCGCCCCGCGCGTCGTAATGCGGATTCTTTCAATTCACTTCATTCAACTGGTACACGATGAAACTCGTTACGTATACGACCAACCAATCCCATCAAAGAGTCGGTGTGCTTGTGGATTCCTGGATTCTCGACCTCCAGGCAGGCCACACCATGCAGCGGTATGACATGAAGGAGGGAGACGACCTCCTGCCAGGAGAGATGATTGCTCTTTTGAAAGGCGGCGAAGAGTCCCTCGCTACCGCAAGGAAGGTTGTGGAATGGTTCGTTGAAAAGGGGATGCCTGCTTCTTTCCACCACACACAACTCGCCGTGCCCGTGGCTGATGTCACGTTGTGTGCTCCCGTCCCCAGGCCAGTCTCCATGCGTGATGGATACGCTTTTCGTCAGCACGTGGAAGCTGCACGCCGGAATCGGGGCGTGCCAATGATCGAAGAGTTTGACCTGTTTCCGATTTTCTATTTTACCAATCACATGGCTGTGACCGGTCCGGGCCCGGTACACGTTCAACAGCTTCATTGCGACAAGCTGGATTTTGAACTGGAAGCTGCGATCGTTATTGGCAGAGAAGGAAGGAACATATCCGCATCTCATGCGGATGAGTACATTGCCGGGTATACCGTAATGAACGACTGGAGCGCCCGCACGCTTCAGATGGAAGAAATGAAATTGAGTCTCGGTCCAGCAAAGGGAAAAGACTTTGCCACATCAATAGGCCCCTGGCTTGTCACGCGTGATGAATTGTCTCATGCACGCATACCCGGCGAACAAGGGGAGCGTTACGATTTGGTAATGACGGCGCACGTAAACGGAACGGAAGTGAGCCGGGGCAACCTGAAGGATATGACATGGACTTTTGCACAAATAATCGAGAGAGCATCGTACGGTGTCACACTGTATCCCGGAGACGTTATCGGATCAGGAACTGTTGGAACTGGCTGTTTCCTCGAACTAAACGGTTCGAAAGTGTATGATCCCGCTTGGTGGTTGAAACCGGGTGACAACGTCACCTGCGCCATCGACTGTCTCGGCGCTCTTACAAACACACTGCATTTAACAACGTAAAAGCCCCTGCTGGACACACAAACAGCACACAGAACATGCGCTCATTCTCACCGGCCGACCACCCTGTTCCTCTTGTCCACCAACTGTTGCTCAGTGGAGTGGCTCCGCGTCCCATCGCTCTCGTATCCAGTATTGATGCGGATGGCCGACACAACCTGTCACCATTCAGTTACTACAATGCATTCGGCGCGAATCCACCTGTTATCGTCGTGTCACCTGCGTTTCGGGCTTCGAATGGCGTACCGAAACACACCTTTCTTAATATTATCGAAACGGGTGAATTCACCGTCAATGCTGTAAGTTTTTCCATGGTGGAGCAGATCAGTCTCGCATCCTCGGACTATGAGCGCGGCATTGATGAATTCGATAAAGCGGGCTTCACTAAAAGAGATTCAAGTCTTGTCCGGCCTCCGGGAGTTGCCGAATCACCCTTTATCATGGAATGCCGCCTCCTTCAGCATGTCTCAACCGGCGGCAGACCCGGCGCAGGTAATCTCCTCATCGCGGAAGTGATGATGTTCCATGTCAAAGAATCCGCATTTGAGAACGATGCGATTCATCCCCGCCGATTGGATCTGGTGGCTCGGATGGGAGGGAACTGGTATTGCCGGGCAAATGGTGAAGCACTTTTTGAGTTGGCCAAACCGAGACAGAATGGTATCGGGATGGATCAACTCCCGTCCCACATTCGAACAAGCACGGTGTTTACCGGAAACGACCTCGCAAAACTCGCGGGGATATCATCGCTGCCGGATGTCGCCTCCATCCGCGGGGAATGGCAGCGCGATCTTCTTCGCCTTGGAGCGGGATCGAAAGAACCCGACGATCTCGACACCGAACTGCGCATGTTGTCCCCGCGCGCGGCCCTTCTCGCTGTTTTCCGGAACATTGTGAATAGAACAACACGAACAGATTCGATTTGTGCTCAACTGCAACGCATCTCGCGGGCATTTCTTGCAGAGGGCGATCTTGATAGCGCATGGGCCTGCGCTCTGATGTCCGATCCCGCTATGATCGACTCTCTGAAGGCAACGTGACCGCCAGTCTCGCCTCTCGTGGTCGTCGTGGCTGTGTTTGACGTTCTGGCAGACAAGGACACCCGGATGCTTGTTTCACGTATGTGTTCCGGTGCGCAGCCGATGCAGAGATCCTCATGTAATTCTCTGCGATGTTGCGTATCTTTCCATGGACGAGACCGCCTTCGCTCTACAATTGAATCCCCGAGGATGATACTCATATGAGCACGCCCACAAATCTGCTCGACGAAGTGCTGGACTCCTGGTACGAAGTCCGGAAGGGACTGATCAGGGAGATCCAGAACATTCCGCCTGCCCGTTTTACATTCCGGCCGACCCTGGAAACGCGCAATGTAACCGAGCTGATGCAGCATGTGCTCGAAGTGGCGATCACGACCGTGGAAGAATTGTTGCGTGAGGACACGAATTTTCACCGCGTCCCGTACATGCAACTGCTCCGGAGCTACGCACCAAACATCCACCGTGCGGACACGCAGGAAAAGCTCATCGATCTTCTCGTCGAACAATACAAGGACGCTTCGTTGCGTATTCGCAATGCAGGCGAGCTGTTTATGCTGCAACTTGTAACCAAGGTAGACGGAGGGAAGGCAACTCGGTTTGCAATGCTCCAAGACGCCATTGCGCATGAATCCTACCATCGAGGGCAGATGACAGTTTTTGTGCGCCTGTTAGGGATCGTTCCCGCACTTACTCGCGACCAGGAGTTGCCGCCACTCCCGACTTTCAGCAGTCAGGGATAATCGTGCCGGATCCGCAAAGAGCGGATCAGCTTCGTTGTACCAGATGGTGAGTACGAGACGCACAGTCTCGCACCGGCGATGCCCCGATTGCGCGGCTGGAGAGTACCTGTGTCCCTCAGCCACACAATGAACCGGCGGATTCCAGTTATCGGTTGACTACGAGTGGTATCGCGCGTGTTGCGCCCATGTTATCCGTTAATCGCACGAAGTAAAGTCCGGTGGACAGAGACCCGGTTGCAATTGTTACGGTGTGAGATCCCGCCTCCCGGCTTCCGAGAGGCAGAGCGGCAACTGTGCGGCCAAGTGCATCCGTAATGTGAAGAATTTGATCCGATGCCGTGGCCTGCCTGAAGCTGATCGATATTGTTGCAGCATTCGACAGCGGGTTCGGGTAGAGATCAGTGATCTCAAATGCCGCAGATCCCTCGGGCGCAGATGTGACACCAAGAATAATCGGCGCCGTGCCGCCGGCGTCCCTGTACCGTTTGGCCCATTCCTGTAAATATTGCCTTGCAACGTCACGATTGTGTATCCCGAGCGTATTTTCGTTGTTTGCGAACTCGGCTGCATTCGACCAATTATGCGACCCAGTGATAGTGACCGGATCGGCCCCGGGGGCGGTATGGTCAACGTCGATAAGTGCATACTTATGATGCAGCAGTCCGGGAAGGTTCTTTTTCAACCAGACGTCCATACCGCCATTTTTCAGGGCTGTGTATTTCGAACCCTGGTCACTGCTGTTGTCAAACACCCCTCGCACTGTTTTTCCCGCTGAGCGTATGGTTGTCAGTGTAGTCGCCAAATCCTCACGCGTGAAGGTCAGGATGGCGAAGTAGACAGATGCTGCTGCTCCGGCAAACGAGGAACGCAAGTACTCGGTCGCACGATCGCTTGGACTGAAAAACGACTCGATCATCGTCCCGCGCACATTCACTCTATGGGGAGTATTGTCGGATTTTCGAATACCGAAACGGGAGACACCACTATTCGGCGTGTCGGACGTGGATCCCCACATTTCCTCAAACTCCCGTGTGTATACCATGGCGAGGGCCTGGTCCTGCACTTCAACCACATTCTGTGCATCAGCATTCGTCCCCTGATCAGTCACATTCCACGATCCGGTGATGACCCAATCGTCTGTGTCACTCGAACGGTCCCGCGCGTCGATGATGATGAACTTGTTGTGCATCAATCCCGCACCCGCGTTCACCCGATCGTACGAATCGAGGATGACGGGCACATCCTGTCGTAACGCGGATACCGCGGCTGATGAAGCGTTGTCGGATTCGAATATCGCGCGCACCTTTACACCGCGGCGCGCGGCGGATCGAAGCGAGGCAGCCACATCGTCGCCGGTCATGCCGCTGAAGCTGTAGAGCGCCAGATCAATGCTGTATTTTGCTGCATCGATCCGGTCCAGGAGCTTGTTCTTGAGATCCACACTCCCTTGAGCGGGAAGCGGAGGGTAAATGGTCTGATCGACACTCTGATTGAAATAGACGTTGATGGTCCCAGTGGAGGTTGCAGAGGCGGTGACAACGTACTGTGGTTGTGCAAAACTCGTATCTCCTGCTGCCACACTGTACGCCTGCACGCGGTAAATTGTGCCCGGATTCAGACCTGAGAGTGTCACGCTGTTTTCCAATCTGCTGCTGCTGCCCGTTGCTGTCCCGAGTTCAACGCCTTCCGCTGTTTCATACCGGACATATGCGGCAGCGGCAAGGCCAGTACGCCAATCAAGCGTCATGCCGCTCGTAGTGATGTCCCGTTCGACGGGGAGTTGGGTGAAGTGCGGGCCTGTCGCAATAATGTCAGATCCCCGCCGTGGCATGAGTTGGTACCCTCCGACGAGAGGCGGAGCAGCTTGAAATTGGCCCAGCACACCTACGATGTCGAAACTGCTCGCAGGCGCGGGACTGTTTACAAAATTCACGTCCTTATCGATGCGCACGTCCATCTCGCCGCTGGCATCACGCAACTTATAATTGGTTCCTGATCCGGTCACGTTCCAGGAGTTTGTATTTACAGTGACGTTGTTCAAACGGATGAGCTGACCTTCATATTTTTCCAGCCCGCCTCCACCGTCTTGAAGGATATCGGTAACACGGAGCACGAGTGGGGATGGATTCCCGCCTGCTCCAACACGTTCATGAATCACAACTTCGGTCAACTCTGTCAGTCCGTTGAATTGTGTCACTTTGCCGCTGATCGTCACCTCGTCGCCGATGACGACGGAGTCGGAAAAGTTGAAGTCGTACACTGCAATCCCGCCGGTCACATCCTCCAGGAAGGAAGGACTTCCGAGTTCCTTCGCGCAGGTGACGATGCCGTTGACAGTGACGAATTGATTCAGGCGAAGCGGCACTCCCGTGCCATCGTTCTCTCTCGCGGTGGAAATTGGAATCGGTCCCCCGAGAACAACGATTGTCGGCTGCGTCTGCACCGGGAGAAACGATCCGCCCGCCGCCCTGGAGGAAACAGTGTAGGTGAGAGCGCCTGTTATGGATGGCATTCGTTGAGAGCGTAGTGTCACTATCCCGGAATCCGCAGAGAAGGAGAGCCCTCCAAATAGTACTGTATCATCAACCACGTCGATGGAAGCACTCATCGTTGAACCGAGTGAAACATCTGAAGCAGTGCGCGACCATGCAACACCGGCAGGGATGGCGATGCGCAGATCCACGACCGATTGTCCCGATGCCGGAATAAAGACGATAGGCACATCTCGTATTTCGTCGACTTTTACGAATTCGAGCGTCGTGTAGGATCGGCCGGATCCGTCCGCGGTCTTTGGTTCAGCAGGGCTAGTGCTGTTCTGTGGATTCCGTCCGCCGTTCTGAACGAGGAAATCCGCCGAATTGTTGTTGCTGTTCCACGCATTCCCGGCGAATTCCTCCGCGCCACCGGCAGCCATTGAAGACGCGGTAGATGATGCCCCGGCCTTGCGCTCAACGCTGTTGTTATTCGCCTGCTCTCCGTGATTCGGGGCAGGAGTCACTTTCGGATCATTTCCAGACCCGTATCCGACCCTGTCGATCTCCGCGTTTGCGGCATCGACGATGCGGATGTTGCCGTTGTCCGCAAATCCCGACCCTGTCCAACTCGCGTCAGCAGCAGGTGGCCCAACCCATGAAGACGGGGCGATAAGGAAATAGGAATTGCGGCGAATCATCGTGCCTGCTGCAATCGTCGCGACAGTGTTGTAGGACGAACCGGACGCTGAGCGGTACTGCAGTTTCCATCCGCCAAGGTTGACATCCGCCGATGTGGGATTGTACAGTTCCACAAATTCGCAGGCGGTATTGCAATTCCCTGCACCGCGTGTTGCAAACTCGCTGATGACAACAGTGGTGGCTTTTTGTGCCGAAACGGCTGCGCCGAGGAAGAGAAACAGTAATGTTGCGCGAGACAGAAACATGGTACGTCCTTTTTCGATCGTGTAATTCCCGAAAGATACGGAACGGATGACCGACAAATGAACTCTCCGCTGTCCAGATTTTCAGCTCTCCGACATTGAGCGTACTTTTGCCCCATGCGCCCTTTCCCGACGCTCGGCACGTCCCTTATTTCACGAGATACAGGCACTGCGGACCGACTCGACATGATCGAAACGGTTGCGCATGCGCTCCGCACTGGTATTCGTGAGGTAGAAATATCAACGCCATCCGTCGCCGAGAAGCGCCTGATCGTGACACGACTTCTTGAAGCATTAAAAACACGTGCTCTCATTTTATCGCCAAATCTAGCAATGCAGGCGGTGTGGCATGATCGCTGCGAAAAAATTTCCCCGGTGCTCGATGGAGCGGCGCGGAAGATCTGGGGAGATGTTTCACTGCATCCTGTGAGCGTATTGCCTTACTCGTGCGCTCCGGTTGTGCTGCTCACAATTCCGTCACTTCCCTCAGGTGATGAAAACGATCCTGGCGTTGATGCGGCCCGATTGTCGCGGCACCTGGTGAAATTTCGCTATCGTCTGGTGATCCTTGATTGCGTCGAGGAACTTTCTTCATCCTGGAAATGGGTCGTGGACTCGCTTCGCGAGGCTGCGAACGCAAGCATCGTCCGCATTTCGCATCATGTCCCCACCTCCCGCAGCGAATTGACGGATGTGGACGGACTTCTGCGTGTGACGCAATCGTTTCCAGCCCTCGTCCGTGATGGAGTATTGCCTCCGTTCGACGTCTATGCCCGTGTCGCGGGTGACAGCCGAACCGAGGCTCAGGATCCATCGGTCGAGGATGATCGACCCCCAACCGTAACAGGTCGTATCGACCTGTTAATGGAAATGATGCTGCATGAGGCACAATCAATGCAGGATAGGTTTCGTTCACTGGTTGTTGTCGATTCTGCTCTGGGGACCTCAGCCGGAAATCGACCAAAGCATGAAGAAACAGTGGGGCGTTTGCTTCTTTCCGCCATGAGCATTGATGAACGGGTTGCCTCCCTGCATCCCATTCTACTCACTGGATCAACGATGATGTGCCGCGATGACATGGTCATCCCACTACTCTCCGATATCCAACGTCTCATCGGCATTGAGAATTGGGATGTACGCCTGTCTCATGAGGCCCATGATGAACTCTCGGAATTGCATGGATCGGGTGCGGATTGGAATTCACGTTCGTACGTGATTGCAGTCCAAGAGCTGATCAACCGGGATATCACCAGGTGTGTCATCGTCGAAGCAGATCTTCTCAAATACGGATGGTTCGAGACCCGTGTGAACACTGTGTTTGATCTCTCTACGGAGAAGGTACGGCATTACATCGGACAACACCTCCATGTGCACGAAGGCCCGGTTGAACAGTCGGTTCCTTTCGTACGATACTGGGACTTGCTGCAGGCAACAGATGAAGGACGGGCCAAGTCCCTCTGCAGATGGGCTGATAACATCAGGGATATCTTCATTCCTGCTGATGATGGAGCCATTGAAAGAGGTCCCGGTGCAGTACATCCCGGGCTCTCCCGTGTGGCGCCTGTACATTCCGTTCCTGCTGATATTGACCATCAACTCATTCCGGACCGAAGAGTTGCGGCACGCGCATGGGGCCTTGGCACTGAATATTCGGGTCGAGAAATTCCCGCTGTTTCGATACATCTTCAGGAGGGGGAAAACCGGTCCGCGTCACATCGCAGCATGCTCCAGATCAAGAACGACATCGCTCGGTACCAGGAACGTGGTAGTACACTTCGACTTCAGGGGACGCTGTGGGGGGTGCTTGTTGTAGGTGCCGTACTTTCGGCCTTTTTGCTTCTTCCGCTTTTTTCCGGCGCCATCGCTGCGGGAATCTGCACAGGATTTGCGACGCTTGCTGTAATGCGTCAGTGGCTCCGACTCCGTGCAATGCAGCCGTCTGAAGTTTCCGTTCCGATGAGTGAATACCTGCAGCTAGTGGGAGGTGCACTACTCGTCGCCATGCAGGCCGCCGGGCTTGTGGAAGCGGGGGAAGTAGTGGTGACTCGGCGGAAAAACAACTGGTATCGCCTCGTTCTGAAGAACACCGACATTGCAGCCACGAAAACGTTCGCAGAAGCGCTGATGGAACTGTTCGCGGATCCAGGTGTGGCATCCCATGCGCTTCTCATTTCGCGTGTTGATACGGGGCGGTTTGGAGTCCGGACACTGGCACGCCTCCCGTCCCTTGATGTGCTCTATGTCAATGATGGAGTGCTCCCCATTCCGTCATGTATGGCAGGAGATTCCCTTCGAAGGCAGGCATTTGAGTCTGCATTCTCATCCTTGGTCGGAAGAGCGGTTGTGATTGAGACACCGATCGAACTCGGCGTTTCGACACAAGCGCATCTTCGCAGCGACGCCGCCGTGCTTTCGAGCATCTGGGAATAACAGTGTAACGCGAGAAAAGCGCGGCGATATACTTTTGAGTAGAATCAGAGATCCACACGGCGTAGATTCCGTTACGTGTAACACGACCGTCTCAAGTCTCCGATGAAACCTTCTTCTTTTCGTTCCATTACACTGCTGTTCTGTACAGCCATTGCTGTCGCGAAAATACTGCTCTGGCTTGGTGAGCATAGTGTCGGGATTGATGAACGGTGGACCGGGGCCGGGTCAGGGCAGAAAAGGAATGCCGCCGTTACTGTCCAGGATCGCGACGTTCTACATGAAGAATTTAACGGCGCTCGTTGTGCACCCGGACAGGAGTTCTATTACCGACAACGGGCATTCGGATGCACTCCCGCACAACTGGAGCGAGCACAGCGGTCATTTCTCACGGACGCAGGGAGCGCTCTTCCAAAGACTTCGGAACATCTGTTCTCAACAGCATGGAGTTCCATCGGCCCGACAAATATCGCTGGCAGAATCAGAGCTTTGGCCGTCGATCCGAATACACCATCGACCCTCTACGCGGGCTCGGCCGCAGGAGGTGTTTTCAAATCCACAGACGGAGGCGGCACCTGGCGCGCCACGATGGACGCACTTCCCGCACTCGCGATTGGTGCAATCGCCTGTGACGCACGCGACCCGCGCATCGTCTACGCCGGAACGGGTGAGGCCACCATCCCCTTGTCGCGGGCCATCGCGGCCCCGGTCTTCCAAGGAGCTGGTGTTGCACGGAGTAGCGATGGAGGGGAAAATTGGACTCTCCCTCCTTGGCCGTTTCAACCGAGTGCTATCAGCCGCATTGCATTGCATCCGACATCCTTCGACACAGTTTTCGCAGCCTCGAGAAATGGATTGTACAGATCGGTAAACGAGGGGAAGAACTGGACGAATGTTTTCACCGGAGTTGTTACCGATGTACGTTATAAGGACGCTGCTCCTGGTGTTGTGTACGCCGCCGTTGGGGATGATCTCGGTTCTCCTTCAAACGGTGTGTATCGATCCAGTGCTGGAGGGCGGCCGTTTACATGGTCGAAGCTCGGCCGAAATTTTCCTGCTGGAGATTCCACTGGACGTATACTCCTCGGCGGCACTCCGGCTGATCCCAACGTGGTGTATGCGCTCGTCGCACGGCCAATCACCAGCGATGATTTCCTCGCATTGATGAGAAGTAGCGACGGCGGAGACACATGGGAGCGCCTGCCAACAGACCTTCCGCGTGATTTTCCGCTCGGACAGGCATTTTACAATTTTGCCATCGCGGTATCACCTACGGATCCATCAAAGGTATATGTTGGCGGCATCGAAATTCATCTCTCATCGAATGCCGGTTTGAATTTTGTTCGGCTCACCTTCGGGAATCAGTCTGTACACGTCGACCAGCATTGTTTCGCATTTGAGCCCGGCGGCAACGTGCTCGTTGGAAACGATGGAGGGATTTATCGAACTTCAGATAATGGGAGCACTTGGGGATCTTTAGGGCAAACACTCACCACAGCACAGTATTACCGTCTTGCTGTACATGGGAGCCCGTCTGGACACCTGCTGGGGGGCACTCAAGACAACGGCACAACCCGATTTTCTACTGCTCCAGATCGATGGCAGATTATTCGAGGTGATGTGGATGGTGGTGACGTTCAGTCCGACGGGTCCACCATTTTCACACTGGGGACCCTTTCCATCTTCCCTTTCCGCTCCACCAACGGTGGCCAGACGTGGGGCCCGATGTCGGATGGAATCACTGCGAGCGACCGAAAAAACTGGTTACAACCACTTCTCTATCGGGCTTCTCCCTCAATCCTCTATACCGCGACTCAGCGTGTGTATGAGGCACGAGATCCCGCCGATCCATCAAAATCTCCAGCATGGGTGCCTATCAGTCCCGATCTAACTACCGGTGTTCTCCCGTATGAATCCGTTATTTCAGTTCTGGCGGGATCCCCAGCGAATAGGGCAGTACTGTATGCTGGTACCGGAGATGGGAAAATTCAGCGATGTGACAACAGCTTGAGTGCGCAGCCGACGTGGACGGATGTCTCCAGTGGATTACCTCGAAGGTGGGTTACAGATATAGCTGTGCACAATCTTGACGCTCGGCGTGCATGGGTTTCTTTGTCAGGATACGACGAAGGGCATGTATTTGAAACGACCGATGCCGGAGGGACGTGGATCGACATTTCGACAGGACTCCCTGATATCCCGGTTAATGCGCTTGTCATCTCAACCCTGAATCCACGAATTCTTTTTGCAGGGACCGATGACGGTGTCTGGATGCATCGCGAAGGCGGCACATGGGAGCGGTTCGGTACTGGTCTTCCCCGGGTCGTTGTGCAAGACCTCATTATCGATGGCGGGGCTCGGCTCGTCGCAGCCACCCATGGGAGGGGTATATGGAGTATCGATGCGGTTGTCGGGCTGCAGGATCGCGCCAATTCTCCTTTGATCATGGCTATTAAGGAGATATCCCCGAACCCGATACGTTCGGGTGACGCAGGGTCGCTACATCTGCACGTGGATGCTCAGAATCCTGACGAGCTGATTGTCGCTGTATTCGACCTTCGAGGCAGATCGATCGTTTCCGCAAAGTCCATCCGGGTAGTACCTGGAAGGAATATCCTGCCTTACGCACTCCCCTCCCTCGATCCGGGTTTGTATTTCTTGCATGTACGGTTGAGCAATATTTCCAAAACTATGAAGCTGATCGTACTCGACTGACTCGAGACCCTGTCGTCGCCACAACCGCCCTGGTGTTGTAATCCACTGTAACCTTTACGCTTGGACTGTTGTCTCATTACCGGCATGATGACCGGCTGGAATTGGTGCTCTCAGGATCATTAAACCGGATTTGCAGCCATCGGTCTAAAACGCAGATTCCAAAGACACACATTCTCATCACTCTGGAGCGTCTAATGAAACATCTTTTCCTCAGTGGGCTTGTTGCGCTCGCCTTCATTGTCAGTGCGTGCGAACAGCAGTCCAATCTCACCGCGCCGGTCGATACGCAGGCCCCCGTCGTTCTTGATGATCAGCTCCTCGGCATCAGCGATTTCGACAACAGCATCTTGGGCGACGATCCTACGGGCGATCGAAAGATTGATCCGCGCCGCATCGGTGATGCCGGGGCAATGGCTTGGGTACGCCTCCTCCTCGCGGCGAATCCCGAGATGGATGATGCGACCAAGACAGCGTTGAAGGAAGCGATCACGGCCTCCAATCAGCGTCGTCTCGAGATCATTCGCGACACCACTCTCACTCCCGAAGAAAAAAAGGCAGCTCTCGACGCCGAGCACCTGGCCTTGATGGAAAAGATCAACGGCTCCGCCGTCGCCCCGGGAATCGTAACTCCCGAGCAAATCGCAAATGCCCAGGCGCTCAAGGAGAAGCTTGAGCAGGAACGCAAGGAGCGTATGGACAAGATGATTGAAGCACGCATCGACTACCAGATCAAGGTCTGGACACGGATGCTGAAGCTCGATACGGAAGTTCAGGGCAAGATCAAGGAAATTCTTATGGCGCAGCAGAAGCGTATCGCCGAACTTCGTGTTGAATTTGCCAATGACCCCGCAGGTCTTCGTAAGGCGCTTGCCGGTCTTCAGCAGGAAACCGATGCCGCGATCCGCGCACTCCTCACACCCGAGCAGGCGGCCATCTGGGATAAAATGCACGGGAAACGCGATCCAGGAAAAGGTGGCGGCCGAGGCGGAGTCATCGGAACCCGCGGCTGATTTTCTAATAATAATCATGAGCCCCGTTCTTCGAACGGGGCTTTTTTTTGTACAAAATCGAAACAAGCTTTTGCCGCTGTTCCAGAAACAGACAGAAATCTGGTTGAAAAACATCTGAAAATACGCGGAAACAAAGGTATTTCAACGTGAAATGGGTAGGAATGGTTTTTGTAGGTGTATTCTTGTGCCGGAGTATTCTATGTCGGCTTAAAAGACCATGATCGAAGAGAAGAAAAAAACAGTTCGAAAGAAGAAGGCGGCATTATCGTCGGCCTCGCTGGTGAAGCAGGTCGTTGATGCGCTTGTATCCAATCCTTCGAATCTTTTTGAACAATCTTCGCTCGGGATGCTTGCGGAGGCGCTTGGTGCCGATAGAGCGTACCTCGTTTCGGTGCACGGGGACGCTAACGGCTTGACGACGATGAAAGTGCGGAACAGATGGATACAGCACCAGAAGCAGACATCCTACGATTACGATTCCCCCTATTTTGATGGCACCATGGAAACCGCCGGCGGTTTAGCATGGAAGCGAAAGTTGGAAGACGGTAATGCATTTCTCTCGGATTTTCGAGATGCAACGCCATCAATCCGAAGGCTGCTTGAATCCAGAGCCGCACAGTCGGTTCTCCTTGTACCGATTCGTGTCAGCGGGGAGTGGTGGGGCTTCCTTGAATTCATCGATTGTACGGCATTGCATCGGTGGAACGGCCGTCTTCTTGTGTTTCTTCAATCCATTGCTGGAGTCATCGGCATGGCTCTACAAAACGAGGTCATGCGCGAGTTCATCGAGAAGCGCGAGATACAAGCGCTGGAGTCAGCGGTGATCACGACCTCCGCATCGGAGAAGATCAATGCTGTGCGCAAATGGCGGGACTCACTCACTTCCGCATTCGCACACGAGTTCCGTACACCTTTGTACACCCTGCTCGGCTTCTCGGCAACCCTGCTCGAAAATCAGGATTTGGATGATGATCCGGAAATACGACGTATGTGCCTGACGCACATTTATGAGCAGGCCCGTCGACTCGAGTCACTCGTGCAGAACATTCTCACGACAGCTGATTTCTCAGCTGATTCCTCTGAGCAAGGCCGCCTTCTGGATATTACAACCGTCGCGGCACGTGCGATAGAAGAAATACGTGAGCGTGTACGCCCAGAAGGTATCGATATTTATTTTACAGCTCCCGAAAGCCCAGTTGAACTTGTGGGTCAACCTGAGGCGGTCTCGCGATTGCTGGGTATTCTTCTGAACTACTGTGTCACTCGAGTCTCAACGAACGGCTGGGTGAGTCTCTCGCTTGCCAGAGGACCCCATGCTGTGGAGATGATAATTTCCGACAACGGGACCTCTCTGTCCGCTCAGGACGCAGCCAGACTGTTTGACATCGCGACGATGCCAAGCGCGCTATCGGGATACTCTGGAGGAAACCTCGGTTTGAGCATTGCCAAAGACATTGTAGATTCCCTGCATGGATTTGTCACTGTGGAAAGCCGAGATGGGGAAGGAATCTCCTTCCGATGCAGTTTCCCGATCGATACCGCGCTACACTAAAACACATTGCTTGGCATAGGCACACGATGGATGAAATAAGCTTACAGGATCATCCTGTTTTTCTCGTCGATGATGAGCGGCAGAACCTTGTGCTTCTGCGCATGTGGGTTGAAAAACTGTGGAAGCTTCCAGTTCGTGAGTTTGACGACCCGCAGGCCTGCCTCGACAACCTTGCACAGGAGCCGTGTTTGATTCTGCTCGATATCATGATGCCTAAGATCGACGGCATCGAGATACTCAAGCGTGTCAAGGCAGAGTACCCGCATATTCCAGTCGTCATGCTGTCAGCGCAGAACAGCGTTCAGGTTGCCATCGACGCCATTCACTATGGGGCATACGATTACCTTGAAAAACCTGTCGACCGGGAACGGCTTGAAGTCGTAACACGAAATGCCATTCGCGAATTTGAACTCGCGATGAAAGTGCGCCAGATGCAGCAACGCCTGGCCGAGAATGCGGTCTTCCCGAGTATTGTTTCGATCGACCGCCGTATGCAAGAGGTCTTTCGCCTCGTACGAAAATCAGCGAATTCTCTCGTTTCGATATTGATCGAGGGTGAGAGTGGCACGGGCAAAGACCTGATCGCCACCGCATTGCATCAGATCGGAAATAGGAGCGACAAGCCCTTTGTTGTTGTCAATTGCGCAGCGATTCCTTCGGAGCTGCTTGAGAGCGAGCTCTTCGGTCACGAAAAAGGTGCGTTCACCGGCGCAGACACACAGAAAATCGGGAAGTTTGAAGCTGCTCATGGCGGCACCCTATTCCTCGACGAGATCGGTACGATGGAATACAAGCTACAGGCGAAAGTACTGCGCGCTATTCAACAAAAAGAATTCAGCCGGGTTGGTGGCCTGAATTCACTTCGGGTTGATGTACGAATCATTTCAGCTACGAATAGCGACTTGAAATCCATGGTGAAGGATGGCACATTCCGGGAGGATCTATATTACCGCCTCGCGACTTTCCCAATCAGTATTCCACCGCTCCGTGAGAGAAAGGACGATATCGTGCTCCTGGCCGAACACTTCCTTGAGAAATCTATCGACAGGCAGCAGAAGGATGTGCGCGGATTTTCCAAAGAGGCCATTCTCGCAATGACGCGATATCCATGGCCTGGTAATGTCCGCGAATTGCAGAGTGTTGTGGAGCGCTCCATTCTTCTCACGGAGGATCCGGTGATCACCCTTGACTGCCTCCCGATCGAGATCAGTGCCTACGGTGATGACGGAGTATCGGCGCAACTCACCGATACCATGTTCAAGATGACATCTCCCAACGATCTCCTGCCGTTCGAGTCATTCAAGAAGAGTATTATCCGAAAAGCATTTGAACTGTGCGAGGGGAATATCAGCGAGGTAGCCCAGAGGCTTTCTATCAGCCGGACGACGGTCTATCGCCTGCTTGAAGAAGAGGATTTGATCGAGGATTAGAGGTGAACCTTTCGTGGCCGGCGAGCATCACACACGAAGAACCTTCATATTACGGACCACGATATGGCAACGAAAACCGCATTCGTAACACAGATCTCTAAGAACGGAATCACGTTCAGTGGACGCACGGACTCCAAGCATTGGCTTACGATGGACGGTCCGGTTGCATTTGGAGGGGCTGATGCAGGGATCAGGCCTAAGGAGCTGATGTTGCTGGCTTTGGCGGGGTGTACGGGTAGCGACGTCGCCTCAATTCTCGCTAAAAAAAGAGTGCCTCTCGACAGATTCGAATTGGCGATCAGCGCAGAAGAGACTGAGGAGCATCCGAAAGTATTCACCTCAATGCACATCGAGTATCGGTTCTTTGGCACCGGATTGCAGGCGCAGGATCTGGAACGAGCAATCAATCTCTCACTCGACAAATACTGTGGCGTTACAGCGATGTACCGAAAGGCAATGGACATCACACATTCATACACCATCTCCGAAGCCGAATAACCTTCGATTTTCCTGCGTGCCATACTGGGTGAAACGGACGTCCGTGTCTTTTATCTCTGGATAAAAAAAGGACCGCCGCAAGGGGGGTGTACTTGCGGCGGCGTGAGGTTGAATCCTCAAATAGATGTGACCTAGTTGTAACTACACCGTGGGGGGTACGGAGTAGAAGGGATTCGCGAGGACGTTGTCCGGACAAGGCCGAACATGCGAGAAACGTAACGACCCCCTGTGTCAACGCAGGTAGGTATATGATATGTGAGAGGAGGGCGAAGGTAAAGCATTGCGTAAAAATATGTTTTCTTGTGTACGAAAGTCAAGCTCTTCGGAAACTTTTCTCACTATGACATGTGTTTAGCTAAATTTGATTGATTTTTCGCCGTTTTCGTGGACATTATGCCCGTGCCCGAAGCAGTTCGGCCAATTCAGCCAATTTGATGGGTTTGCTGGTCCAAGATATTTCCACTGTAGGATGCTCGGATAGCGATAAAGATTCTCCGTCAGCAGCTTCCATCGACCGGAGCAGAATAATGCGGGAGCAGGCCGTGCGAACTGCAAGCTCGCGGAGTGCACCAGGAATATTTTCCGGACAACGAGACGCATCGAGGATGATAGTATCAAAATGACCATCAGGCAGTGACTCTACACTGCTGTCGTGGTGGAGAACAACGGTGGAATACTCGTGGAGAAGATACTTCTGCACGAGTTTTCCCGTTGTGATTTCCGCGATTATCAGCACCGATTGCATTATCTGAGGCGCAAAGTTCTCTTTCTCAATAACAGTGCAAGAATAGTGCCGAGGGCAACGAATCATTCGATGCGTTTGGAAATCCGTACTCCGGCACTTTTCCGCACTCTGTGGGTATCAGTGTGGGACGCCATCAACACGAAATCGCGACAAAAAAACCCGCATATCGGCGGGTTTTTGTCAACTATGGGAAGAGCGAGTCGCTAAAACGATATCCCCAGATTAATGGCTATGAAGAACCCATTCGCGTTGGCAAGAACTCCTTCCTGGACGCTCTGGATGCCTTTGGGAGTAGGAATGATCATGTAGCGAAGGTTTAATCCGAAGACGCTCGACCTGTCAAAGCCGAATTGTGCACCCGCGCCAACAAAGCCGCCGTAGGTGTACTTGGTAAAGCCATCGGTGAGGCTCGAAAAAAATTCCTTTTCCGCGGGTGTGATGTAGAGCATCACAGGCCCAGCCCCGGCCTGAACGTATGGGCGGAAATTGTCCGTGATATCTTCAGCAAAGAGCCTGTATTGCACGCCAACGAAGAGGGGGACCCGGAAGACCCGATTTACCTTATTCGGAGACCACTGAGCACCCGTCCAATAATTTACAAAATCAATTTGTCGCACATCGCGAGCCTCCGAAAAACTACACGTGGCGAAGGCGGTGACAACGTCATTGAGGAGATGATGGTAAAACATTCCGAGTCCGAAGCCGTCGTTTCCGATCATCAAGTCGAGTCCCCACGCGTGAGTCTTCGGGCTCAGCTCCTCGTCGGTCAGCACTTCGTTTTCTGGACTTTTTGGATCCTTGAACACAATGCGACCGTCATCTTGAGCCGACGTAATGGGCCCGATGAAAATGAGAGGAGCAATCACCAAGAGAAAGTTTCGCATTGCGCGCATCGTCTTAAGACCTAGGCAAAGTCACGTTTGAAATATATGCGGAGTAAAGCCAATCCACAAGGCAATCATACATGCCTGCAGTAGGGAGCTTTCATACGATGTCATGATGGCTTGAGTCAGCAGTGATCCTATTTTTCGGACTTTGCAACAAGATCTAGAATGGTGCGATGTGGGCGTCTGCTGCCCTTTGGTCGTCAATCGAAACACCGTACATATGGCGATGCAAAAATGCGCGAATCTTCTTCACGGTTTCACTGCTGATTCGATGTCCTGTGTCAGATTCAAAGAAGTCGACAGAGTAACCCATCTCGCGCAACACCGAGGTCGCAATCCTGCTGTGCTCAACGGGAAGAGTTTCATCGCGAGTGCCGTGTGCGATGAATACAGGAATCCGCCGGTTGGCTGGGTGGGCTTCCTTCTGAAGATTGAGAGGCAGGGCGAGATACCCGGAAAGTGCGACGACACCTCCCAAGCGCTGAGGGTAACGTAACGCGGTGTGCAATGCCATTACAGCACCTTGGGAGAACCCGACGAGGAAAATATTCTCCGCCGCAACTCCATCCTTGAGCCGGGATTCGATGATCTGCGAAATGTGCGAACGGCTGGATTCCATCTGCTCGAGGTTCTCCGTCTCCTTGTCGAACCACCGTCTGATTCCAGGAGCATTTTCGTGCGAGAAGGGTGCGGAGGGTAGCGTCCACTGAGTGTGGAGAAATCCCATCTGGCGCACAAACGGGAAGAAGGCATGTTTGTCCGCATCTCGTCCATGCAGGCCTATCATGGCAAATTCAATACGATCCACCATCTCGGGAAAAACTGTGTATTCGAGCAGCTCCATTGTCGCGTCCGTCAGAGGTAAATGTCGTGATGCGTGCGGCGCCGTCACGGATAGCAGTGTTCTATACCGCTAAAAAAAATGCAATATACGATGCGCCGACATGAGAGCGTCGCTCCTCATGATCAGCGGGCCGATGTGTGTGAATCCGCATTCGCAATTCGATCATCACATTGTTATGACAGTGATAGTTCAGTCACAATCCACACAAAGATGAAGTTTCTCATGGACATGAAAATCGTTTTTCCAGGCAACAAAAAGGTTCACGCTTTGTATAACGGTTTTGAGATCTCAACGGATCAGCCGATGGCCGGCGGTGGGGACGGATCGGCTCCGACACCATTTGATACATTCCTCGCCTCCCTGGGAACATGTGCGGGAATCTACGTGCTCGGCTTCTGCCAGCAACGCGGACTTTCGACCGAGGGCATTGAGCTCACGCAACGGATGCACTTCGATCCGCTCAAGCGGATGATAGGACGGATTGACATCGAAATATCGGTGCCCCCTGACTTTCCGGAAAAATATCGCGACGCTCTTGTGAATGCCGCATCACTTTGCGCCGTAAAGAAGCACATGCAGGACCCGCCCGAATTCGAGATCAGCACAGTCGTCGCTGCACCGACGCACGCCTAGCTGTTTCGGACAGCAAGATCCTTTCACTACCACGCGGCTATATGCCGCGTGGTTTTTTTATAAAGCCGGCGGCACCTCGGTGCGTGCGTGTGGCCGATCTTCTAATGGGGATAATGCTTCTCCGCAAACGAGTCCCTGGGTTCCCCTTTGATTTCTCCTCGCTGTATATTAGCATTCCTACAGGAATCCACCCCGCACCTATCCGTCGAACATCACAGGAAAAGAGATGGATCATATTGAACTCACCAGAAGCACTGCGAGCCGAAGAGACGCGGTGGATTGGAACAATCTTGGATTCGGCGTGTATTTCTCCGACCACATGTTTGTGGCGGACTATAAAGATGGCGAATGGGGAGATTTCCGCATTGTGCCGTACGGTCCGATGGAAATCGAACCGACAATGTGTACTCTCCACTACGGACAGTCGATCTTCGAGGGTTTGAAGGCGTTCCGTTCGAAGCAGGGTGGGGCGAATATTTTCCGGCCACACAAAAACGCCGCACGATTGAATCACTCCGCTGAAAAAGTCTGCATCCCCGCGTTTGACGAGAACTTCCTCGTTCATGCGATTGAAGAACTTGTGCGCGTGGATCAAGACTGGATTCCCGAGAAACGCGGGCATTCATTGTACATCCGTCCCGTCGTATTCGGGTCTGATAATTTCCTCGGAGTGCAAGCGTCGAAGGGGTACCGACTCATAGTCGTGACTTCACCGGTTGCTTCGTACTACGCGGAGGGACTTAATCCGGTGCGCATTCTCGTAGACGACGAACACGTGCGTGCAGTGCGCGGTGGACTTGGCACGGCAAAAACAGCGGCGAATTACGCGGCGAGTCTCCATGCAGGGAAAACCGCCAAGGAAAAGGGATTTGCTCAGGTTCTCTTCCTCGATGGAGTATCTCGTGAAATCGTTGAGGAGGTGGGAGCGATGAACATTATGTTTGTTGTTGACGACGAACTGATTACACCGGCGCTTTCACAAGGATCCATTCTTGCGGGTGTCACACGCGATTCAGTCCTGACACTCGCGCGTGCGCGCGGCATGAGGGTTACTGAACGTCCCATCACCGTGGAGGAGCTTGTGTCCGCGCATGCAGACGGCCGGCTGAAAGAAGTCTTCGGCACCGGAACCGCCGCGGTTATTTCTCCTGTCGGCGAACTCGTTTACCGCGGATCCTCAATGGTGATAAACGGAAGAAATATCGGGCCTATCGCTCAGTACTTCTATGATACAATCACAGGGATCCAGTATGGTGAAATAGAGGATGCACTCGGATGGAACGTGACCGTGCAACTCGAACATGCCATGGCATGACCGCAAATCTGAGTAACTCAGCCCCGCTCCGCGGGGCTTTTTTTTACCACGAAGGCCGATAATACGTGACATCAGGGCATTATTGAGATTGGGAAATGACGGAGATAATACGTCCCAATTATCGGAATATCAATGAAACAGATCATACCGCCCATTGCTGCCGCCAAGAATACCCCTTTGTTTTTTATAGAGATATACCAGAATATAAATGTCCGAATATTGGGGGTGTGGCCACGCGAGGATGTGGTACGCTAATTGTGGAACCGTGAACGGTTGACACCGAATCCACTGCACCTCTCTCCATATCCCATCATCGGAGGTTCTCTTATGCACATTGTCAAAGCTTCGGTCGCGGCGCTGATTTGCGCTGCCGCCCTGACGCTGGCAGCCAATGCGGCCGTCACGCCACCGATCGCGAAGTGTCGCGCATTTGGCGTTTCAGGAAACATGGTTGCTAAAAAGATCCCTGGTATCGACAAACCGTCCAACGGACTGCCCAACGTTGCCAAGGGTTCAAAAGTGTATCTGGCTTGCGTTGGCAAGCCCTCAACAGCGACATCGCCCGACGTTCCCGCCCAGTGGTGGAAATCGGCAACTTTCGAGCTGTTCGAAAAACCGGGTGGTTCGAACGCCGCATTCGCGACCATCGATACGTTGCGCGTATCGTTTGTGCCCGACGTCGAAGGAACGTACCGCATCCGCATGATCGGCACCGATAACATGGATCGTACGGATGACGACACACTTGTCGTGAACGTGGCGAAGTATGTGGGTGTCGGCGGCATCATTGGGTCAGCCGTACCGCCAGAATGCGGCGTGTGCCACCCTGCGATCACCACGACGTGGAAGGCGACTCCGCATGCGAACGCCCTTGCGCCGAATCTCGACGACGCGGCCGGTCACTTCCAGTCCTTCTGCCTCCCTTGTCATACAACGGGTGCTACAGATCCCGCAGCGGAAGGCGACGGCTTCGTGCATCTGATGAAGACATCGGCGTGGAAATTCCCGACCGCACTGAAGGCGGGTAACTGGGATTCCCTCAAACTGGTCGCTCCCGAACTTGCGAAGCGTGCGGGCGTGCAGTGTGAAAGCTGTCACGGACCTGGCAGTGCACATAACGGTGTAAAGACCGACAACAAGATCGCGATCAACTATGCAAGCCAGCAGTGTAACCAGTGCCACGATGCACCGCCGCATCACCTCTCCGTTGAAGAGTATGGTACTTCTGCACACAGCAATTCGATGAACGAGCCCGGCGCTCCCGAGTACATCAACCGTGGCAGCAAAACGGTGTGGACTAGTGACTGCGCCCGCTGCCATACAAGCAATGGCTATATCGACGTGTTCATCAAGGGCGGTCCCGATCCCACAAAGGCGTTCACGAACGCTCCGTACTCGAATGCCGCCGCAGTCGGCTGCGTTACATGCCACGATCCGCATGATGCAACCAACGCGCATCAACTTCGCAAACCCATCGACGTAATCTGTGCCGATTGCCACTCCGTGCGCGTCAGTAGCCGCGGTCTGCATGGTTCGCATCAGGGTCCGATGCTGAATGGCCAGGACGGCCGCGAGTTCCCCGGTTATACGTACACGAACTCAGCACACACGAACATTGCAGACAAGTGCGCCCAGTGCCACATGGCTGCGCCGCCGAGCCAGGATCTCCAGAACAAGCTCGGTGGACACACTTTCCGCGTTGTCTACGACAATGGCACTCCCGATGTGGCTGACGATGTCGTAAACAATACGGGTTGCGTCAGCTGCCATACATCCGGCGTGACGATGAGCGAAATCGAAGAGAAGCAGGAAGAGATCAAGACGCTTCTTAACGAGTTGAAGGCCCTTCTGCCCCTGCAGGCGAACGGCAATCCCAAGGGTCCGCTTGACACAACGCTCACACCGCTCCAGAAGGATTGCTCCTACAATTGGGGCTTCGTGAACAACGACGGCAGCTTCGGCGTGCACAACTTCAAGTACGCAAAGGAACTGCTCACATCCTCCATTGCAGAGCTGAAGAAGCTCGATGTGGAAGAAGTCGGTGGCGTGCCCTCTTCGTACGCACTTGGTCAGAATTACCCGAATCCGTTTAATCCAGCAACCACGATCACGTTCAGCGTACCGCAGAGCGGCACCGTGCGTCTTGCTGTGTATGATGCGAGCGGAAAAGAGATCGCACTCCTGGCGAACAGTACTTATACGGCGGGCAATTACCGTGTAACCTGGAACGCCGGCACAATCCCATCGGGTGTCTATTACTATCGCTTGAGCGCAGGCAGCTTCAACGCAACGCGCAAGATGATGCTCGTGAAATAAACACACTCCGGTTCGACACGAAAAAGGGCGGATCATACGATCCGCCCTTTTTCTGTTGTACGAGCAATACAGGTGCATCTAACGCGTATGAGGGCAATTCCAAGGTCCATACGCAGTGCTTTCGCGAAGGATGTTCTCCCGCTTCATTCCTGTGGCGGCATTCCGAACTGCACCCACTCCTCTTTCGAAGGCCCATACAGGCCGGGGATAATCAACCCTGCCTGCCTCATCAGGATCGTCATCTGAGCACGATGATGAATCTGATGTCGAACTAATACCGCCAGCGTGGTTTTGTTGGACCACGTTTCTCCGTACATGTTCCGTTCCTCGAGGAGAGTGTTATCGTTCCACGTATTGCCGACCGCCTCGGCCAAGGAGTCTGCAGCTTGCGCGTAGGCAGTATTGATTTCGATTGCTGTGTCAGGGACGTCAGAATCCTCTCCCGGCCCTTGCACGGACAGTCCAGTTTTACCCCCCATTTCCGGTATCGAGGTCGTAATGTGCCATGCGAGTCGCCCGAGCGAGCGGCCAGAATCATTGACCTGCCTCTTTAAAGACGCATCCGTGAGCACCGAAAACAACTTCTTGGTAGCTCCGCTTTCATTCCGCCAGTCTTCAAGGAATTCTTCGATGGAGTGGTACATCACTGTTCTCCTGTACTAAAATGCACTGCCTGGTTCCGGGTTATTTCTGCAGCAAGAACTTCTCAAAAAAGAGTATCACCGCACGTGAGTAGTAGTCGCGATTATGCTTTTTTGCGAAGCCGTGTCCCTCGTCTTTTGCGAATAGCGACCAAACATCCACCCCGTTTTTTTCCACAGCGGTCACAATCTGACGTGCCTCACTCGCAGGGACGCGGGGGTCGTTCTCGCCTTGAACGACAAAGAGCGGACTCCGAATCTTCCCTGCGTTATTGAGCGGAGAGATGCTCTGCAGAAAGGCCCGCATGTCAGGATCGCGTTCGTCCCCGTATTCCACCCTGCGTAAATCACGTCTGTAACTTTCCGTGTTTTCGAGGAAGGTCACAAAGTTTGAAATACCCACGTTGTCGACGCCGCATCGGATGCGATCACCGAAATGCACAAGGGATGCAAGCACCATATATCCGCCGTACGAACCTCCGATCACGGCGACACGGGCAGGATCCATGTCGGGCTGTGTCGCGATCCAATCGAGCAATGCGCCGATGTCGCGCACAGAGAGCTCGCGGTTCTTGAAATTATCAGATTCCAGATATGTTTTTCCGTAACCTGATGATCCGCGTACGTTCGGATCGATAACGACGCAATTGAGTTCATTCAACCAGAACTGAAAGGCAGGATTAAATCCCGGGCGCGACTGTCCCTCGGGGCCTCCATGAATATTAATTACCACGGGGGCTTTTCCTGCTCTCCCCTTCGGACGGTACACGAACGCGGGGATACGTCGCGGTTTACCCTGCAGCGAATCGAATGTCGGATAGCGGACTAGCTCCGGAGCAATGAAGGAGCGTGTATCCAAGCCGCCGACTTCACTATTGGTCCATCTGTCAATCCTGTTCGAAGCGAGATCGACCGAGTAGACATCGCCGGGACTTGTGGCCGCGTTCACCGTCATAGCAAGGCGTTCACTTCTGTCGTCGAACTCGAGACCGCTGATAATCCCGACCGGGAGGCCTATTATCCGGACCTCTTTCATTGCCGGGAAGGTGTGTAGGTGCAACGCGGATCGGCCGTCTTCGTTTGTAATATATGCGAGCCATGAGCCATTCCGTGAAATGGCCAGTCCCTCAATATCAGATTGCAGATCCGGTGTCAGGTCCTTGGAAGTGCCGCTCGCGCGATCGAGAAAGTACACATGTTTGTAGTCCCCACCTTCGTCTGACACATAGAAGATGGTCTTCCCGTCCTTACTCCATTCAAAACTGGAGAAAGCGGCCCGCGGTTTATTGGCCGGGAACAGGGGTGAGATGGATTTCTCTGTAAGGTCCACCACATGCGGGCGGGTTTCGTTTGCAGACACGTACTGTGCTACAATCAGATAGCGGTCATCAAAGGACCAAGCTCCAGGATACCAGGCTCCCTCTCTTTCTGTGACGGCCCATGCGTTCTCCGGAGCGTCAGGGTCCATAATCCAGACGTCGGTATCCTTTTTATTTCGTTTGTTCGACGCGTAGGAAATGAATCTCCCGCCACGAGACCAGGCAGGAGACTCATTTCGGCTGACACCGTCGGTGAGAAGTCGCCAGGTTCCCTTCGATCGGTTGAACATATAGAGCTGGAAAAACTCGTTCCCACCGATGTCCTTTGAGAAGAGAAAACCATCGCGGCCGGGGCGGGGGTCCGATAAGGCGCTTCCAATTGGCTCATCGAAGAAAGTGAGCTGTCTGCGGGCTGCGCCCGGGCTGTCGACGACGTGCACCTGCGCGGTGTTGCCGAAACGTGTCGTGATGTACAGTCCCTTGCCTGCCCGATCCCAATCGCGAAACGATGCTGCCCGCACGTTCAGGTATTGATTTGTACGTTCGGCCAACTGCACGGGGATCGGTGGAATGCCTTGCACCACAAGATTATCTCCCGGAAGCAGTTGGGCTTGCAGGAATGGTCCGAAGAGCAGGAGAAGAAGGGCAAAAGAACGTTTCATGAATGCTCCAGTTCGTTAACGAGCAAGAAAAAGTCGCGATCGGCGCAATATGTTGCAGGACGAAAAATAAGAAAAGGCACTCGAAGTGCCTTTTCTTTTCTGTCGGAGCGGCGGGATTTGAACCCGCGACCCCTACCACCCCAAGGTAGTGCGCTACCGGGCTGCGCTACGCTCCGAATCCCCGTGCTTTACAGCGGGATACGAAATATACGACAATCAGGCGGAAGATGCGAACTTTATGCGCGAATGCGTTCTCGCAGGTCCTGTAAAAAATCCTGTATCCGTTCAAGGTCTTCCCGAAGACGCCCCTCTGGCTCGAATACCAGGGCTGTTTGCGAGGGATCTGGCTGTGCTGTTTGGCTTGATGCAGAAGCCGTGGCGGCATCAACAACGTCGCTTTCAGGGTGGTAAGTCTTGATGACCTGTTTTGCGCCCTCGATTGTGTAGCGTTCTTCCCGAAGCAGTTTCTTAATGAAAAGGATGAGTTGAATGTCTTTATTCGTATAGATCCGGTTACCGGCTCGATTCTTTGCCGGTTTCAATTCATCGAACTCCGATTCCCAGTACCGCAGGACGTACTGTTCCAGGTTGGTGATCTTACTCACCTCACTGATCGAGTAATAGAGCTTTTTTATGGAAAAATCTTTCATGGCCGCGCCTGCGGAAGTCGAGTTTGTTCGAAAGTAACCAACGATAGGAGAAGTTGCAACACGAATCGATATCGAGCATGGATTGAAGAGGCCGGTGTAATTTTCGCCTCGTGCTACGGATGAGCACCAGATGCTGATAGTCTGCTCGAAGAGAGGAGACACCAACGAATCGCCTTGCTCGATAGCGGCTCCAGTCGTACTTTTTTTGTATGAACGGGACAGTACACCGAATACAGCCGCGCAGAAGCGCGAAAATATTGCGCCGCGTTGCAGCCGTCTGTGGGCGACTTTCCGGGGGAATATGTGGATGGCAGGCCGTGGTACTTCTTGCTTCGGTATTCCTGTTGCAGCCAGACACAGCGTTCGCACAGCCCTCGCGACAGAACAGCGCCTTTGTGATTTCTCGTCTAAAATATGGTGGCGGTGGTGACTGGTACAATGATCCGTCCTCTGAACTGAATCTTCTCGCCTTCATCAAAGCCCACACAAATATTGCAGTCGACGTCCGCACGGAACTTTTCGTGGAGGTCGGTAGTGACAAACTGTTCTCCTATCCATTCGTGTACATGACCGGGCATGGAAACGTGTCCTTCAATGATGTCGAAGCAAGAAATTTGCGACGGTATCTCGAGAACGGCGGGTTTTTATATGTTGATGACGATTACGGCCTCGATGCTGCATTCAGGCGGGAGATCCAAAAAGTGTTCCCGGAGAAGCAACTTGTGGAACTACCGTTCTCACACGGGATTTATCGGGCACATTTCCAGTTTTCATCAGGATTGCCGAAGATTCATGAGCATGATGGCAAGGCACCGCAGGGTTTCGGGCTATTCCATGAAGGCCGTCTCGTTTTATTCTATTCGTATGAAAGCAATCTTGGAGACGGCTGGGCAGATTCGGAGGTGCATAAGGATCCCGAATCCGTGCGTCGAAAGGCACTGGAAATGGGCACCAATATTGTCGTATGGGCGTTGACGAATTGAAGGTGATACGAGATCGAGTGAAAGGCGGATTCCATGCATCGCGATGAGCTTCAGAACAACTATGGTCGCATCATTTCCAGGCTGCGTCACGTGCGCGACCTTCGCGAACGAACCGCAGATACGCGCGCTGTCGCGCTCATAACGGCGATAGTGATCGGGGTGCTGTTTCTCGCCATCACAGCGGAAGCAGTGCTGTACGCAGGAGTTGTCGCTCGAACCATTCTCGTAATCTCGGCAGCTCTCGCGGTCGCCGCCGGCACGGCGTATTTTGGAGGTGCTTCAATTCTTCGTCGTGTGGGCATGCGTCCCAGGCAGACTGAAGATTCCATCGCACGTGAGATCGGAGAAGCACATCCGCAATTGCGGGATCGCTTACTCAACGCCCTGCAGATTTGGAGGGAATCTCGTTCAAACGATGCTCCGCCATACTCGCTCGCACTCATAGATGCCGGATTTGAAGACGCCGCGGGTAAATTCGAAATCCTCGATATTGATCCCATTGTCGACCGCAGACCAACCTCTCGCGCTCTGCGTATCTGTGCCATACACGCCGCGGTTTTTCTTCTTGCATTTGCCGCTTTCCCAAGCCGGATGTCGGAAGCTGCAGACCGACTTGTTCATTTTCGCACGGACTATGCTCCTCCTGCGCCGTTTGATTTTATTGTCACCCCCGGTGATCTCGAGGCCGTAAAAGGTGAACCGGTGGTCATACGCGTAACAACCTCACTACGGACTCAGCCCGACATACGCATCCATGTCCGCGAGTCGACCCAGTCGGAGTTCGACACCGCCCCGGCACGGCTAGACAGCAGTGGGGCTGCGGTGCACAGTGTCACGGCACTACGCTCGACGCTTGTGTACTATGCCGAAGCTGATGGCTTCCGCAGTCGTGAGTTTACAGTGAGAGTCGTCGACCGTCCTCTTGTGCGCAGAATGAGAGTGTTGCTGACCTTCCCTTCGTACACGCGTCTGCCTTCCCGTGCTCTCGATGACAACAGCGGTGATATCACCGCATTGGCCGGGACTATTGCATCGTTCGAATGTGTCCTGAACAAGGATGTAGCTGAAGCCGCAGTTGTAATCAGCGACAGTCACCGCGTGGCATTGACTCACGAGGGTCTCACGGCCAACGGCTCATTCCGCATCCTCCGGGACGGCACGTACCATGTTGATCTAAAAGACGCGGCAGGCATTAGAAATGTCGATCCTGTAACATACAGCATACGGGTTGTCCCGGATCTCCATCCCACCATTGAAATTGTCGAGCCGGATGCGCAGACGGATCTTGATGAAGCCCTGCGGCTGCCAATGCTTGCACGCATCGGGGACGATTTCGGATTCACACATCTTTTATTGCACTATCGGCTTTCCGCATCAAAGTACGAACAGGCCGCTGACACGTACACCACGGTGAGCATTCCTCTTCCCGCCGGATCGGGAAAGGAGGCGGAGGTGGCATACATCTGGAATCTTTCCTCACTCAGCCTGGTGCCTGAAGATGTTGTAGAGTACTTCGTGGAGGTATTCGATAACGACAATATCGGCGGGCCTAAATCTGCGCGGAGCAGGATGCAGACACTTCGGCTACCGTCGATGGAGGAAGTGTTTGCGCGCGCCGATAAGACACAGGACAAAGCAGCGGAGGATTTGACGAAGGCGTTGAGCGGCGCCGAGGATGTACAGAAGCAGATCGAGAACCTCCAGAGGGAACTGAAGCAGCAGAATGCTGAAAAGATGGACTGGCAGCAGAAGCGTGCCATGGAAGAAGCATTGAAGCGTCAGGAAAAGATACTTGATGACATCACCAAGGTGAAGGATCAGTTGGCTCGACTGAACGAGGACATGCAGAAGCAAAATCTCGTGTCTGATGAGACGATGAAAAAATACCAGGAGCTGCAAGATCTGATGAAGCAGGTGGATGCACCCGAACTCCGCGAAGCGATGAAACGAATGAACGAGGCGATGAAAATGATGTCGCCCGAGCAGATGAAGCAGGCTCTCGAGAATTTCAAATTCAACGAGGACTCGTTCAGGCGAAGCATCGAGCGGACAATCGATTTGCTCAAGCGGCTGCAGATTGAGCAGAAGGCCGAGGAATTGGCAAAACGATCCGAAGATCTCGCCTCCAAACAGGAGGATCTCGCGGAGCGCACGGGAAAGGCAGATCCTACCAACAAGGAAGAACTGGAGCGACTGGCCAAGGAACAGAAAGAACTACGCGAGCAGGCCGCTGCGATGCAGCGGGAGATGGATGAATTGCAAAAGAAAATGGAGGAGTTTCCGCAGGATATGCCCCTCTCCGAGATGCAGGAAGCGCAGTCGGAGATGAACTTGTCCGAGATGCAGCAACAGATGAGCGAGGCATCCAGCCAGTGCGAAGGAGGAAACTGTTCCTCCGCATCGAAGGGACAGAAAAAACTCGCGGAGCAGATGCGGAAGGTGCAAAAGAAGATGGAGAAGGTCCGGAAGAAACTCTCCGAGAATCAGGAACGAATGGTGCAGCAGGCATTTAAACGGGCACTTGACAACGTCCTCGATCTCTCGCGCAAGCAGGAGAGTCTTCGGAATACAACGGCCTCGCTGCCTCAGAATTCACAGATGTTCCGTGAGATGATGCAACAGCAGTCTGAGTTGATGGATCAACTAAACAACGCAGCGAACGATCTGATGGAGCTGTCGAAAAAATCATTTTCGGTGACTCCCGAGATGGGGCAGCATCTTGGTCAAGCGATGCGCAAGATGCGCGAATCGATGCAGAGCATGCAGAACCGCAACAAGGGCTCTTCCGGTGACCAAATGGGCGGTGCAATGACCGAATTGAATGAAGCGGCCAAACAGATCGCAAAGGGTATGCAGTCGAGTAAGTCTGGTGGCAGTTCGGGAGGCTCGATGATGTCGCAACTGCAGCGGATGGCTCAGCAGCAGATGGGGATAAATCAAGGCACTCAACAGATGATGCAGGGGGGGCGCATGACGCCACAGCAGGCAGCTTCGATGCAGAGACTCGCCCAGCAACAGATGGCCCTTCAGAAATCTTTGCAACAGTTGAACGAAGAGGCAAAGCGCAGCGCTGAAGGCAAACGATTGATGGGAGACATGGCGCGCATTGCCGAGGAGATGCAGGAAGTAGTGCGCGACATGCAACAGGGTGAGGTCAATCCAAACACTATGCAGAAACAGGAGCGTATTCTCTCACGCATGCTCGACGCGTCCCGTTCCATGCGCGAGCGGGATTGGGAGAAACAACGGAAGTCTGAGACTGGTCGGGATCTGGCCCGTCGCAGTCCCGCGCAGCTCGATCCGACAAAACTCGAGTCCGACTCCGGGATCAAATACGACATGCAGAAGGCATTAAACGAAGGTTACAACCGCGATTATGAAGCACTTATTCGACACTATTTTGACGCGCTTGAAAAAGTGATCGGTCAGAATTGATTCTTTGTGCCCGATGTGCAAAATGTCGAAGCCATCGCCAGGCGACTATTGCGATATGTGGACCTAATGGTCTAGTTTTGTTCCACGCGGCGAGATCGCCGCGAATATCACATTGCCAGGTGTCAGCTCATGCGGTATCTGATTGTCGTCGTTCTCCTCGGTCTCGGGGTTGCGGTGTATTTGTTTATGAAGCCCGCTTCGTTACGCGTGGGCGAGGAGATTCCCTATATCGAACTTGAGACCGCGACAGGGGCATGGTTTGACATTGAGAAATACGACGGCAAGACGCTGTGCCTTATCTTTTTCTCTCCCGATGACGACGCCTCACGTACAATGTTCTCGGAATTTCATTACATCACCGAACAATTTCGCGGCAACGCTCAAATCAAATACATCGCCATTGCGGTAGATGGGAATGGAGACCGCGTCAAGCTCTTTCTCTCACAGTACCGATTCCCTGGCGATGTATTGATGGATTCCGACAAGGAACTCAGCACCCAGTTCCGATTGTCGAATTTTCCGGCGATTTTCCTCGTAGATGCAGACTGGAGGGTCCGTTACACGTTTTCAGGCTGGGATCGTGAGCATATCAGAGAGATTATTCCGGCGTTGCGCCTGTTGGCCAAGTAGTCCTTTATGCCTCCCGTCCTCCGTGGATGATCAGTCGGGTTGACAAAAAGGTATTTTCCTCCTTTCTTGCTTTGAGGGTATTGCTTTTGGTGGTATCTTAAGGCCTATACCACACATGGACAAACAACAGCACCGCATCCTTAGATACCATTCTGACAGGACTAGGTCGATCACGGCGAACTGGCGAACTGGTGAAGAGGGGATCCGCTGTCTGCCTATATTGGGACATGTTTGAAAAAATGACCAAAGAAGATAAAAGTTCTATTCATCGTCACAGTCGAGGAGATTATCCGATGAAACGCATCATGACTGTTGTGTGCGCCTTACTCCTGCTCGCTTCAGGAATCGCGCGTTCTCAGCAGGAAGACCGCATCGAGATCGAGCAAAATTCGAAAGGCAGGGACGATGCACGTCCACAGAATTTTGGGATCGGAGTCGAGTTGGGACTCAACTGGCTTAACTGCGATGTTCAAGATAATGGCACATATTTCGTGGGCGCTAAAACACCACTTAACCTCGGTTTCGATGTCAAAGCCGTGTATCACTTCCTGCGCCTCGGACGTGCCGCAACAGTCGGGGTTTCCGGTTCCGTGGGATTGCACATGCTCGGGGCCAAAGCAGACAGGATTGCCAGCCCGAATTGGGACTCTTATGAAGTCAAGACGAATCTTCTCAATTTCAATGTCGGGCTCGAGGCGCAGTTTTTCCCGAAGTCGCGGCTGCGTCCGTACTTCTTTGCGGGAATCGGAATCGCAAGCTTCGAACCGGATATTACAACGTCTGACCGCAATAAGGTGCAGTACGCAAAGTACTTTCTGGACACCGACAAGTCTTCTCTGACCATCCCCACTGGTGTTGGAATCACGTATAGTGCTACCAGGGTCATTGATATTTCGCTCGCGGTCTCGAAGACCTACACCTTTACCGACAACCTCGACGGCTGGACCGATAACATCAACGACAATTTCCCGTTTGTCCATGCCGGCATCATGTTTTATTTCGGCGGTCAGAAAGAAGACGAAGTGCAGGTCATCGCGCCACCTCCTCCTCCCGTTGTCACCGACACGGATGGCGACGGACTGCTTGACACCGACGAGCGGACGATCTACAACACGGATCCGACCAATAAGGACACGGATGGTGACGGCCTTATGGACGGTGATGAAGTGAAGCAGTACCGCACCGATCCGACCAACAAGGATACAGATGGTGACCGCCTCATCGATGGTGATGAAGTGCTGCGCCACAAAACCGATCCTCTCAAGAAAGATACCGACGGCGACGGATGTATCGACGGAGATGAAGTCCTTGACATGCGCACCGATCCATTGAAGCCGGATACGGACGGCGACGAATTGACCGATTGCGACGAGCGCAACATCTATCGCACGAATCCTCTCGTGAAGGACACCGACGGTGATGGAGCAAACGACGGCAAGGAAATCAAGGACGGTACCGATCCTCTCAAGGCCGACGTTCTCAATCTCGAGGAAGGCAAGAACATCGTACTCGAAGGAATCAACTTCGAAACCAACAAGGCGGTTATCCTTCCCGAATCAGAAGAAATTCTGATGAAGGCCTACAACACGATGCGTACCAATCCGACGCTTGAAGTCATGATCACAGGCCACACCGACGATGTCGGCAAGGATGCCGCGAACATGAAGTTGAGTGATCGTCGTGCGAACTCTGTACGCGACTGGCTCGTGAACAAGGGCATCGCCACAAACCGCATCACAACAAAGGGACTTGGCGAGACGCAGCATATCGCGCCGAACGATGGTCCCGAAAACCGCGCAAAGAACCGCCGTATCGAATTCCGCATTGTGAAGCGGTAATAACCACAGCGGCTGAAAACGCAGGGCGCCCCGCACATAGCGGGGCGCCCTGTTCATTTTATTCGTAGCGAACGAAACCCGCTTCAGCGTGTCGTTATCCTCGCGCGTATGGTTCCTCGAGTCGGCGAAGTATATGCGCGAACTCCTGCTTTCCACCGAGGCGTTTGCGCACCAACTCCACGATCATGGGGGTGAATGCAGTACGGAACTTCCCATCGTAATTAGCCGCTGAGGTAAGTTGCTGGAGGAGGCGAGTATTGTCTTTCTCCTCAACAAGTGCAACCTGTGCGAGCCTCGCAAGCACCTGATACGCAGGTTGAGACGCGTCTTCAATCGCGATGGCCAGAACGGTTGATATCTCCGCAGGATGTGCGCCACGTTGATTGAGTGCTATGGCACGGAGAATAAGCAATACAGGATGGATTCTCCCACCAATTCCTTTGACACGAGAGGTGTACTCGTCGAGCATGTCGAGCGCCTCGTGGACCCGGCCGAGTGATAGTTTTACAACCACGCGTGAAACAGTGTCCTGAACCGGGGCTGGAAGATTCGAGGGCGTTTCAACAGCGTCGCGTTCCTCTTGGGCTTTGGTTGCCTGCCTGCCGGAATGGAGCGGCGCAAGGGCGAGTGCACGTTCGAACAGCGTCTGCAGCTCCTCGACCGGTCTTCCGAGCATCGGCGACAGTGATTTTAACTGCTCGAGGACGGCGTCTTCGTCCAAGACATCGGATGTTGTGCGCGCCTTTAACAGGATTGATTCGTATTCGATGTCGGGCTGTTTGCCAAGCCGTGCATGAAGCATGAGAGCCGAGGCCAGTGACCCGAGTTGCTCATTGTCGTTCCCACTCGCCAAACGAAGCTGATTCAGATATTGCGCCGTGCTTCGATGCAGTTCTTCCCGCTCCTCCGCAGTCAACTCGTTGTACAGAGCCGTGTGAATCGCATGTTGGGAGAAGCGGTATACCGTCGACTCACGGCCGTTGGCGAGCTTGTACCCAACAAGTTCACAAACGCCGAAAAGGGTGCGGATTTTCCGGAGACGCCGTATCAACTCCAGTGGCGGACGCTGCGTGAGGTGCGCCAGTTCATGAAGAGAGAATTCGTACCCGAGAACTGAAGCGGCAAGCAGGATATTCAGATCATCCTCGCTCAGTACTTTCATCAGCCATGCTGTAACGACCTTGATTTCTGCCGGAAGCCCTCGGTATGAGGCCAAATCGCCAAGTAGAGACCCATCCTCAGAGAGAAGATTCTCGACCAGGAGATGCTGAATGTACGACTGTAGGAAAAACGGGTTTCCACCCGTTTTGTGCTCGAGCCACTGAAGTACATCGGGATTCAGAGGTGCGGCAGGAAATCGCGCCGTGAAAAACTGCCGAATCTGATTGCTGTCGAATGGAGGCAGGAGAATTTCGGTCGACCGAGGAGACTGCGCACAGCGGGTATAAAATGCCGATAATTCCGGTGAAGCATGGATCTCACTTTGCCTCCCCGCGAGAATGATACTGACACGTGATGTAGCCCAGTCGTTGTGCGAAAAGAAATGCTCGAGAGCTTGGACCGTCTGAGTGTCGGCCCATTGAATGTCATCGATAACCACGATCACGGGCGAGTCGTTCGAAAGACGTGCGAGTGTCGAGAAGTATTCCTCGACAAATTTTTCCAATTCGACGCTCCGCTCGCCGCGTTTGTATTCGCTCAGATCACGCCGGATTTCCTTTATGCCGTATGCGACATCCCCCACGAACGGGATGCAGGCAAGAATCGTCAATGACACGTTTTTAATCAGATTGACGTGGCGTTGAGCGTTGTCTTGCCCCCGGAGAAGATCCTCGATGACATCCTTTAGCGCCTGGTGCGGGCTGAGCATCGACGACGACTGATTACCGACCGGCGCAGCACAACGCGCGTACGCGACGGAGGCCTCAGCTCTGCGAGTTTCGATGTACTCGCGTATAAAGTGGGTTTTGCCTTGGCCTGTATCTCCGAAGAGCCAGACAAGCTGTGCCGAGCGCTGGTTGCTCCGTTGAACCACCTCATCGAGCCGGACGCCAATGCTGGGCCTGGCGACGGAAATCGATTCAGCCTCCATTGGTCCCCTTCTCCGGTTTGGCATGTTTACGGAGCAAGGTCAGGACTTCATCGAGTACTTTCCGTTCCTCATAATCCGCCATAGACATGCCATCAGTCCGACGCAATCCCTCGTGAGTCATGCTGTCAAAAATTCTCTGAAGTGCATCAGTCTGCTGCTTGATTGCGTCACGCTGTTCCGCTTCGAGCTCTTTCACAACCCTGTCGAGCCGTTCTTCCTGCGCGGATCCTGCAAAAGTCAACATGAGCACGATAAGAAGGATGAATTCCAGCGAGAGAGCCATGAGGATCAGCGAAGGTTCCTCGGGTGGGATCAATTTCAGACCACGAAGACCAATCACGAATATCAGGATGGCGGCCCCACCAGCCACAAGACCCTGGATCATGTTTCCGTAGACGGCGGTGACATGGTATCGGAAATAAAACTTGAGTGGAACCAGCGGATTTCCCTTGCTGCCTTCTCGCCAATTACGAAGTTCCACAAAATCATCCATTTCCTTGACAGTGACTTCGGGCAATGTCGACTCGCGGATCATGTCCATGCGTGCGCGTGAATCAATCCCGAGAAGCGTCTCGAAGGCGAGTTGGTGAGATTCGCATTGTTTTTTCAGGGAGAATTCCATCTGTTCGTAGACGCGCTCGAGACTCTGTCGAATCAAACTCAACGATTCAGCCATAGGGAGGTACAGAGTCATCAGGAACGCCATAATAAGCGCAATAAACATGTACAGTGGCGAGAAGGCCAGAAGTGGATCGATGAAATACAGGGTATCTCCCGCATCACGCGCTTTTTCTTTCAGTTCCGCGCGTCCTTGGAGATCGTTCAGCACCTGGTCCTTGGGGTTGAACTCGCCACTAGTGATCTTTGTAAAAACATCCTCGCGTTTCATTCGGATGCGCATTCCTTCGTCATCCATAACGAGCCGGTTCATGATAATCCACTTTCCGGGCATGACACTCTCGTAGAGTTCATACCCGGTAAAGAAGCGTTCGATGAGCAAGCCTGCGATGGAGGCCTGAAAAGTCAGGAAGCCGCCGAATACAATCGCAACGATCGCGAAGAACGTCAAGTATCCCGACATGTTTTTATTGGCGGTTGCCATGGTCACGGTTCCCGGCTGGCTGTGGTATGCGTCGCTGTTCGGGCAAAAATACCAAACCCTGCACGGGATGCAAGCCGCGGGCAGCGGCGGATCCCAGGCGAAAGACAGGAGCCCCCATGAGAATAGACACGGTGAGAAATTATTGCCTCTCGAAACCCGGTGTTGAGGAAACATTTCCATTCGACGAAACCACACTCGTATTCAAGGTCGCGGGGAAAATGTTCCTTCTTGCGGCCTTGGAAAACGTGCCATTGACGATCAACATCAAATGTGATCCGGCGCGGGCGGTAGAGTTGCGTGAACAGTATGAAGAAGTACAGCCCGGGTATCACATGAACAAAAAAAACTGGAACACGGTGACGTTGGATGGAGCCATTACCGATCGCACGATTCGGGAATGGATCGATGACTCTTACGCGCTTGTTGTTTCAGGCCTGCCAAAGAAACTTCAGGCGGAGCTTGCTCTGGCAGCGGGTAAGAAATGACGACGCGAATGATTACGGTCGCGTGAGCTTCTTGTACTTGATGCGGTGCGGCTGGTCGGCAGCAATCCCGAGTCGTTTTTTTCTCTGCGTCTCGTACTGAGAATAATTGCCATCGAACCATGTGGCGCGGCTATCGCCTTCGAAGGCGAGGATATGCGTCGCGATTCGGTCGAGGAACCATCTGTCGTGCGAGATCACAACGGCGCACCCGCCGAAATCGACGAGAGCCTCTTCCAACGCCCGCAGCGTGTTCACGTCGAGATCATTTGTTGGCTCATCCAGCAACAGCACGTTTGCACCTTCACGCAATACCTTTGCAAGATGCACCCGATTGCGTTCGCCGCCGGAGAGTATCCCGACAGGTTTCTGCTGGTCGGTCCCGCTGAAATTGAATCGCGCAACGTAACTGCGTGAGCTTAGTTCTCGCGAACCGACACGGATGAGATCCTCGCCGCCAGAAATTTCCTCCCAAATAGTCTTTTCCGGATCCAGAGGTCTGTTTTGATCAACATAGCCGAGTTTCACGGTTGGTCCGATCCGGAAGCTTCCCGCGTCGGCACTTTCCTGTCCCGTCATCATGCGGAAAAGCGTGGTTTTCCCCGCGCCATTTGGTCCGATCACACCAATGATACCACCTGGTGGCAGTGAGAACGTGAGGTCCTCGAAGAGCAGGCGCTCGGAATATGCTTTTGCGACACCATTTGCTTCGATGACTAAATCCCCGAGACGGGGTCCGGCGGGTATGAAGATTTCCATCTCTTCATTGCGCTGCTCGTGCTCTTCCGAGAGCAGCTTCTCATACGCTGCGATACGCGCCTTGCTTTTATCGTGTCTTCCAGCAGGATTCATCCGTATCCATTCGAGCTCCCGTTCAAGGGTTTTCTGCCTTTTGGCATCTCGCCGCTCTTCCAGACGCAGACGTTCCTGTTTTTGCTCAAGCCATGACGAGTAGTTGCCTTTGAAAGGAATGCCTTCACCCCGATCGAGTTCAAGAATCCACCCTGCCACATTGTCGAGGAAATAGCGGTCGTGCGTGACAGCGATCACTGTGCCTGGATACTGTGACAGGTGCTGTTCGAGCCAGCCCACTGATTCCGCATCGAGGTGGTTTGTCGGTTCATCCAAAAGCAGAACATCGGGAGCTTGCAACAGCAACCGACAGAGGGCGACACGTCTGCGTTCGCCTCCCGAGAGCACGGAGACAGGAGTGTCACCAGCGGGGCAACGAAGCGCATCCGCAGCCATTTCGAGCTTGCTGTCGAGATCCCATGCACCCGCGTGCTCGATTTGTTCCTGCAACTCCGCCTGCCGGGAAATGAGTGCATCAAAATCGGCATCCGGTTCAGAAAACTTCGCGCTCACATCCTCGTATTCGCGGAGCAAGGCAACGGCTTGACTCGCCCCTTCTTCAATGATCTCCTTCACGGTTTTAGTGGCATCCAGTTCGGGCTCCTGGGGGAGGTAGCCGAATGTGATGCCTTTGTCTGCGGTGATTTCGCCAAGAATATCGCGGTCGAGACCGGCGATTATGCGCAACAGTGTGCTTTTTCCCGCTCCGTTCAAACCGAGCACCCCGATCTTAGCCCCGTAGAAGAACGACAGATAGATATCCTTGAGGATCATCCGGTTCGGCGGCACCACTTTTCCGACACCGATCATGGAGAAGATGATTTTATTGTCGCTCATTGCGTATCCGCGCTATGGTGGAGAAAAGAATGTGATACCTCGAGGCATGTGTACCCGCCTCAAATGCAACCTACAAAAGCGCCCGCATGCGGACAATTTGAAGTTCCATTAGCCGTATCGATATTGAGAATTCAGTCACCCGGAGAATGTCATGAGCGATACAACGAACAGCCGATTCCCTGGAGCCGGAGGCACATCCGGCGGCTTCGGACAGTTTTTTCTTGGAGTGGCTCTTCTGGGTATCGGTCTGTATTTATTCCTGAGCCGCGTTATCGTCGTATCAAACCTCTGGACACTGTACGGCATGAACGCGTTCGGCATCGCATTGATACCACTCATGCTTGGCATTGTGCTGCTGTTCGTCAATGCAAAATCCGTTGCAGGATGGGTGTTAACCGCTGGGAGTTTCGTGTTCATCCTCTTCGGAATCATTACAAATCTGGCAATGTTCTTCATGCCGACGAATCTTGTCGTGACACTGTTGATGCTTGGGATGATTGCAGCCGGCGCGGGGCTTATGCTCCGGGCGTTCAAGCCCCGATAGACGCGGAAGAAGACGGGTGAGTCCAAAAAGAAAACGCCGCCGTGACACGGCGGCGTTGATTCACACCTGTGGACATTGTATCCAGACAGCGGTCAATATCGCTCAACGCGGATGCTCGACATGCCCGCATCGATGTTGATGACCATTCGTTTTTTCTTCTTTCCAAATTCAGCAGTACGGTATTCCCCGTCGCCCAGACTTTCGAACCCATCAAAATGTCTGCTCGACATCGGGGCATCTGAGCGGATCTCGCAATCGACGCTTTGAGGAATGCGGAAGAGAATCGACGATACACCGGTTTCAAGATCGATCGTCGTCAGGTCCGCCTTGTCCCCGAGAGTCACTTCGATAGATGCGGCTCCTGCATCGATGCTCAACTGGTTAACCTTATAGGACGACAGATCGAGGTCCATTTTTGCTGCGCCGATATCGAAATCCAGATCCCACAATGGTGCAGTGTGCAAGCGCATGTGTACCTGATTCTTGATTTTGCCTCGCCAGTGGATGGAATTGTCCCCTTCCAGCCCAAGCACCACATGCGTCATCGAATCAAGTCGTTCAGTTGTCAACTGATACGGCCCGATGGAGCTTTTTGCTTCGGCCATGACCAAGAGGTTCGTGGAATCGGAAATTGTGAAACGGCCCGCGCCTGCATCGAAACTGAATGACGCACGCGTAATGCTTGAATCGAATTCTTGGCGTAATTCCTGATCGACGGAGTTCAGCGTGCTGTCACTCCAATCGGCATGTACGACGTCACATCCATGATTGACTGTGGAGAACAACAGGAGGCCGACGAGCATTCCGGTCGCACCTACCACTATCCACTTGTACTTCTTGTCTCGGAGAACAACGGCCAGCCCGATCAGAACAAGCACCAACGGCCAGAAGTCGACTATCCCGCTCCATGGCCAGTGCAGTCCGAAAAAATTCTCGACCGCTCCAAGAACACCAATCGTAATAAAAAACAAAGCCCAGAAGATTCTGCCTGATTTCATGGTGATCCTCGCGTTCTATCAGTTCTTTTTCAGTGCGGGCCAGAGTAAAACGGTGCCCAGTGCGATGAGAAGCAGCGGCCAATACATGTCGAAGCAGAAGTTCGGAAGAACATTGCCAAGAAAGAACAGTCCGCCAAGTACGATCAGAAATGTACCAATGACGAGACTTCCCTTCCCATCCTTCACTCTGAGTGTTGGAGTTGCCACTGTTCCCCCGGCGTCGGAGAATGCGGTTTCAGCTTGTGCCTCGAGAGGTTCTGAAGCAGGGGCGTCGGAGGCAGGACGTTTGGGCATTATTATCCAGAGAAGCACGTACGCGATCACGCCGATACCGTGCAAGAACACCAAGGCAACAAACAGAATACGCGAGAGTACAGGATCAATACCGAAGTACTCCGCGAGTCCGCCTGCGACACCGGCGATCATTTTTTCCGATGAAGATTTGTAGAGCCGTTTTTCCATGGCGTCACCCTTGGACTGTAATTGATAAATCGTCCCTTGGAGCGGTTCGGGACGGAACATGTGCTGCTGTGCTCCGCCTCGGGTACGCGCCACAGTGAGCAATTGTTTCAGAACAAGGGGAATATTGGCATTGTCACAAGTCAGTCGTAGATTCGGTGTCAGACGAGTTACTCTCTTTTCCATCGTTCGGATCCACCTGCTTACTTTGGCGGACCCCAAATCCGCATACTGAACACAGCCCATGGTTGACCACGCCGTTTCATATCTGATCGACAATCCGATCCTCGCCTTGTTGCTCGGTCTGCTCGCAATCAGCCTTCTCTTATCCCTCGCAAAAAAGCTGTTCAAGATTGCCCTCGTCATTGCCATTGTCCTTGCGATTGCCGGAGGCAGCGTGCTGCACTTCGCGAACCAGCAGGTAAAGGAACACGGCAAGGTGCTGATCGACAAGGGAACGGAACTCATCGAAGACGGTGCCCGGACAGTCGAGAAACACGTGAAAGAAAAGCTTGCGGGTGGAAACACTGATGACAGCACAGGTACACCCACAAAAAAAGAGAGCAAGAAACCATCGCATTAAGCCGCCACGACCAACGTCCTTCGGCTACGGCCTTCACTGAGGCGATATCTCACAACTGGAGAACACCCATGCGACTGCTACCTCTATTGCTACGTGTTGCGATACCCGCGGTTTTCCTTCTTGTTCCGCTCAGCGAATCGCACGCGCAGGTGCCTCCCGGAAAGCGCTTCGGAGTCGGGTTCTCACTGGGAGAACCCACTGCCGTGACGATAAAGTGGCGAAGCGGTCCTACAACCGCCTTTGATTTTGGAATTGGCCATTCGTTTATGGGGTATCCGCGCGTGCACGCCGATTACCTGTGGCAATTTTTCTATCTTTTCCCCCGCACCGAATTCAGACTCAATGCCTATGCAGGCATCGGAGCAGCAATTGGGTTTGGCAAGAAGGGAAAATACCTGCTGTTCGATTCGCAAGCCGACAGCAGCCGCTGGTACTACACACATTCTGTTTCATTTGCAGCACGCGGCGTGATCGGCCTCAATTATTTCATCGCGCGTCCAGGACTTGAATTCTACTTTGAGGTGAATCCGCTTCTTGGATTTGCACCAGAACCTGCGCTCGACGTTGAGGCCGCATTCGGAGCGCGACTCTATATTTATTAAGAGGGAACACACGGAGCCACACTCACCCACGGAAACAGGCCTTCGTACAAGAGCCCTGTACCCCGAAGGATCTGTGACCCTCCGTCGCGCTGTGGACGTCACGAATATCAGCCGATGTGATATTACGCGGTGTAATCTCACATCAGGGGCGCTCGCACCAGCACGTCGTGGTACCTGGATCAGCCGAAACGGCCCGTGACGTACTCTTCCGTCTGCTTCTTGGATGGATTCGTAAAGATGGTTCGTGTGAGGTCGTACTCGATGAGTTCACCGAGATAAAAAAATGCAGTGTAATCGCTCACGCGCGCTGCTTGCTGCATGTTATGCGTCACAATGACGATTGTGTACGTGTCCTTGAGCTCGAAGATGAGTTCTTCGATCTTCGCCGTTGAGATAGGATCAAGCGCGCTGGCGGGTTCATCCATGAGAAGGATGCCGGGGTTCACAGCCAAGCTGCGAGCAATGCACAATCTCTGTTGCTGGCCGCCGGACAGTCCCAGCGCGGAGTCCTTCAGACGGTCCTTGACTTCGTCCCAGATGGCCGCCGACTTAAGACTTTCTTCCACGATCTCGTCGAGACGGCGCTTGTCCCTGATCCCGTTCACCCGGGGGCCATACGCGATATTGTCGTAGATCGATTTTGGGAATGGATTGGATTTTTGGAACACCATGCCGATGCGCTTACGGAGTTCCACAACATCGATATTCCTGTCGTAAATATTTAACCCGTCGATGCATACTTCACCGCTGATTTTCACTCCGTCGATGAGGTCGTTCATACGGTTCAGCGTTCGGAGGAATGTCGACTTCCCGCATCCGGACGGACCGATAAATGCGGTTACCTGATTCGGTTGAATGTCGATCGAAATATCCTTCAGGGCCTGTTTCTGGCCGTAGTACAGGTCGAGGGAACGCGTAACGATTTTTGCTTCGGTGTCTTTCATCGTCTCGATGGAGTTATTGGCCCAAGCGGTTCAAACGTGCGCGGATTCGCGAACGGAGGAAGATGGCCGAGAAGTTTAACGCGAAGGTGAGGATGAGAAGGGTAAACGTTGTCGCATATAACAGCGGCTTCGTCGCCTCCACATCGGTCGACTGCGTGGTAAGAACGTAGATGTGATAGCCGAGTTCCATGAACTGTGATGAGAGAGAGCCCGGCAGTTCCGGCAGATAATACGCAGCGCCCGTAAACAGGATGGGTGCCACCTCGCCCGCGCCACGGCTTACTGCAAGAATGCCGCCGGTCATGATACCCGTAAAGGCGCCCGGTATCACGACGCGGCGGATTGTCTCCCACTTTGTCGCGCCCAACGCGAGACTCGCTTCGCGCAGGTCCTTGGGCACAGCTTTAATCGCCTCTTCCACCGAGACGATGACCACCGGAAGAGTCAGCAATGCCATGGTCAATGCAGCCCAGATGAGCGCCGGCTGCCCCCACTTGGGCCGTGACGCATCGGCATAGTACGTCATATATCGGGCGCGCTCTATGAGAGCTCCAGCACCGTTCACCTCGTCCATGATTTTCAGGCCGTCGATCTGCTCCGCCCAGTATTCACTGTCGTCGCTTTCAAACAGGCGTTTCACCTCGACGGTGGTCGCCTTTCCGTCGTCTGAAAATGGAGACGTACCCGTGGAGAATATCTGCTCGATTCGTTGCATGCGGGAATCTCGAGACCAAGTGTCCATCTGTTTACCCACGGTGCCGATGAAGAAGCCCAGACCGAAGAGTCCGAAGACGATGGCGGGTACTCCCGCGAGAGTATTTACTGCAAAGCGTATGAATCGCGCGATGATTGACCTTTCACTCGCATACTCGGTGAGGTAAATGGCGGTGATGGTTCCCACGGGCACCCCTGCAAGAGCCATGATAATGACGAGCATGGCCGTGCCGATGATCGCCGGGAATATGCCTCCCTCGGTAAGGCCTTCCGCGGGCGCCTCAAAGAAGAAACTCCACGAGAGATTTTCCTTCCCGAGCAGGAAGATGTGTATGAGAAAATAGACGACAAAGATGATGATGATAAATGCCGCGCTGCCGGAGAGGATCACAAAGATGTTTTCGCTGACCGAGCGTTTGGTCTGCATGCCGAGACGGCGCCACAGCAGAGTCACGCCCGCAACAATCACGGCAACGCCTCCCAGAGCCGAGTACCAAGGCAGGAGGAGGAGCAACGCTGCAAGAACAGCAACAGCGAGCAAAACTGATCCGAGGGCCGCCGCCAGGTCACGAAGTGGATTCTTTGACGTCATAAACTCAATTCCCCTGGAAGCGCTTGATAAGCCGCTTCCGCACATAGAATTCCGCTATCGCATTCAGCGAGAATGTCACAACAAAAAGCACCGCTCCAATGAGGAAAAGCACGCCGTAGTGCACACTGTGAAATTCGACTTCCGCCATTTCCGCGCCGATGGTCGCGGACATCGTGCGAACCGATTCAAAGAAATTCCATGACGTCAGAGCCGCGTTTCCGGTGGCCATCAGCGCGATCATCGTTTCACCAAACGCGCGGCCGAAACCGAGGATGATTGCGGCGAAAACTCCCGGTGTTGCGGCCGGCAATACGACACGCCAGGCCGTCTGCCAGCGCGAAGCACCCAGTGCGATACTTGCTTCCTTCATGTATCTGGGCACGGCTGCGAATGCATCTTCCGTTACCGTGAAAATGATCGGTATCACCGCGAGCGACATGCCGATTCCTCCCACAAAGGAAGTCAAGCGGTACGTCGAACCGGTAATCTCCTGCATTATGCTGGCTACGGTGATGAGACAGAAAAAGCCAATCACCACAGACGGAAACCCCGCGAGAATCTCGATAGCAGGTTTCATCACCTCGCGCATCCATCGCGGTGCGAACGTGGTTGTAAACAGGGCGGATAGAATTGCGATGGGAGCTGCGATGAGTATGCCTATGAGAGTGACTTTGAACGCACCCATAAACAGGGGCGCAAAACTATACTTCGGAATGCGTCCGATGGGTTGCCAGATATAGCGCGGCACATTGTCGATCAGGTCGTTTGCAAAAACCAGTTGTCCGATGGTAACCGGCTTGTCGTTGCCTGAGGTTTCGAGACCTTGGGATGCGGCGCGTCCCGCTTCGAGCGAGCCAGTCGGCTGTGCATCCGTGGTGCCCGGAGTTTCGCCATACGTTTCCGGCACCAGTTCTCCACTCCCGAAGGATTCGGGCTGCAATGATTCTCCGCCGTACGATTCCGGTACCAGACTCTCGTCAGCACTGGTTGCACTCGCTACAACATGCTCAGGACTGCGAAAGGCCCAGGTCGACTCCTGGAAGACATAGTAGAATATCGCAAGAATAAAACCGATCGAAAGAACGGCAATTCCCTGAATCAGCCGCTCGGCGACAAATTCTCCGATGTAGAATTTCTTTCCATATCGCAGCGGTTTGTGAACCAGGAAGCGGTTTGCCGTTCTGCCTGGTGCGCGTAGAACGGCAGAGGCATCAGGATCGCCTGTAATCTCCGACCGTACACCGCCGCTTCCGAGAAGCGATACGTGAGACAGCGGTGGCTTGCCCGCGTGTGAGGAATCGTCTGGTGCTGCTGCCATGAAGCTCTGCCTGGTTTAGTGTCGTTGAATTGGGCGAACTTTCTTTATCCGACGACAGCGCCCCTGGATGACAAGGGGCGCTGTCGCAAAATATCGGACGTAGAGATCTTTTTATTTGACCGGAAAATACCCGACAGCGGTGACAACCGCCTGGCCTTCGGCGCTCAATATCCAATCAATGTATGCTTTCATGGCGCCGGTCGGTTTGGAGCGGAGATACATGTAGAGGTAGCGCGTGATCGGGTATTTGCCGTTTGCGATGTTTTCTTTCGTCGGGGCAAACCCATTCACCTTTGTTTCACGAATGCCTTTACCGTACGCAGCGCCACCGTAGCCGATCCCGTTCGGGTCTTTTGCGATTGCGTTAACAACCGCCGCGGTGCCTGGCAGATTCTGGCACGAGGGGGCGTAGTCTTCACCCTTCAGGACGTTATCCTTGAAGTACACGTAGGTTCCGGAGTTGTTCTCGCGCGAGTAGAGAACAATTTTCGCATCCTTGCCGCCTACCTGTTTCCAGTTCGTGATCTTGCCGGTATAAATGTCCTTGATCTGCTGAAGAGTAAGGTCCGTGACGGAATTATTTTCGTTCACATAAACGGAAAGACCGTCCTTTGCGCAGGGAATTTCAACACCGAGCGTGCCGAAGCGTTCCTTGAGTTTTTTCAGCTCGGAGGGTTTCATCGGGCGCGACGCGTTACAAATGTCGGTTGTACCGTTAATCAGGGCCGAAATGCCGGTACCCGAGCCGCCGCCGGTAACCTGGATGGAAACGGCGTTGTTTTTACCCATGTATTTTTCCGCCCAACGTTGAGCGAGAATGACCATGGTATCGGAACCCTTGACAGTGATTTTATCTCCCGGACCAAATCCGGTTGCCAGCACAAAAACCGAAGCGAGCAGGAGGCCTTTCAGAATGCCATGTTTCATGATGTATTTCCTTTGAGTATCTGTAATCGCGTTGTAATCGTATCGATGGTAATCAGAACTTGTATTGCGCGCGGAAGGTCATGAGATTATCGACGGGATCGGTCTTCAGGAACCGATCGTTCGTCTTCGTCGAAGGCATGTCGTACCACAGCGTCAAGCGCACGTTCGGGAACGTGTAATTGTGGATTCCGAGTCCCAGGGTACTGACCGTGAGTTCGTTCACGAGATTGACCTTGTCTTCGCTAATGGCCGTATTGGGGTTGTACGAATCGTACTTCACCGCGATCTGGAATTCGTCGCCGATATTTTTGACAAGCATCACATAGAAGCCGCTGAAATCACGCTTGCGAATCGGATTGATCGGGGCCGCGGTCGAGAGCGTATTCACATCGGAGCCCACGATGTACTCGCCGAGTATTTTCATCCCTCCGAAGAAATCGTAATACAACTGTGCTTCCACGCCGAACCAGTTGCGGCTCACCGGATCCCCCACCTTCAGCGTGGAATCGGCCACACCGTTGGTCGGAACATCACTCTCGAGAACTTTCGCGCTATTGGCACGCACGTTTCCGAAACGGCCATGGACACCTACATCGAGACCGAGATCGCCGAGTGTGAAGGACTTTGTGGCACGGGCCATGAAATAGTACGGTTCGGTGCCGAAGTTGGGATTAGCCTGGTTGAAAGTACCGCCGAAGGTGTTGTTAAATCCTGCGATCTGCAGCGAGAAGAGATCCTCGGGAGAAAAGGTAAGCATGGCGCCAAGATCGCGCTCGCCGGGGTACAGTGTGGAGATAATACGGGAGCGTTCGGGAGACTCACGCTGGCTCGATGAATACTCCACTTCGTAATTCGGACGGTTAAAAACACCGAGGCGCAGGGCGAAATACTTCATCCACGGTTCGGTGAATTCGAGGTAGGCATCTTTTAATGAGAAGCCGGTATTCGAATAATCCGCCTGCACGACCATGTTTGTGAGGCCGCCATCGTATTGGAACTTGATACGACTGCGACGGAGACGGAAACGTGATTTGATAAAATCTTTCCCGTCATAGGGATCGGTGGCGAGCCCCTTCTCGAGTTCACTCTTCTCAAAATTCACCTGCAGATAACCACTGACCTTGATCTTTTTCAGAGCATCACGGTCGGTCTGAAGTTCCTTCACAGCCTCATCCATCCCCTGTAACTGGCTGCGCAGTTCTTCGACCTGTTTTTTCAGTTCGTCGTCGTCGGGCGAGGGTGATGCGGACTTGGTCTCCGTCGACTGCGAGGCGCCAGATTTCTGGTCGCGCTTCGGATCGTCGTCGGAAGACACGCCCTGTGCGCGGAGTGCTCCGACAGACACAAGCAATGCAAGGACGGTGAGGGACAAGATTCTCATTCTCAGTTCTCCTGTGAGATATTCAATATGGGAGTGTACAAATAGTCGCTCTTCACAGTCCCAAAATTATGCGTGCGGTGTTAGCTCCCGGCGAGGTGTGTGTTAGGATTCGGTTAATACTCGAAAGCTTCGCGTAGGGGGCGAACTGCCGCAATTCAGAGATATTGAGCAAAAGCCGATCCTGGTGAAGCCTCGTTCGAATTCTCCGGCCATTATCGGTATAAATAACGACGGGCAACACCCTTCGGTGCTGCCCGTGCCGAATCTGCAGAAGCCCTAGCGTGTTTTACTCAGGGGGCTGCGTCAGCTCGATCACCAGTACGCGGCCGGGTTCGAGTGTGGCACTCAAAACCCCTTTCACAAGCGGGAACGTTGTTCCCGTCAATGCGTCGGTCACAGAATCACCCGAGGCGATATTCACGCTCATTGATGCCGGATTGATGCAATCGGCATTCGCAATGACCACGAGAACATGATTGCGATCGACGGAGCTGCGCGAGAAACAGAGCGTTGTTTCGGGTTCGGCCTTGTGCAGGTGGAAACAGTCCTTGCGTGGGTCCACGATGACGGAATGCCAGCGGCTCCGGATGGTGAGAACTCTTGAAATCAACTCCGCGAGATGTTCTGTTGTGGCCCATGATAGCACACCTTCGCTGAAGAGAGGCAGTGTGTGAGAGGGCAGCGTCGCGATTTCGTCGGGAGTAAAACCAAGTCCGGTATTCACGGGCGAGGTCTCGCCGAGCTCGAATCCCTGATGCACGAAGTACACCGCGGGGAGGAACGCGTTCAGTACTGCGGCCATACGCGAGAACGCACGCCCCCCCGCCCTCGACGCAGCACGTGGAGTATTGTGATTTTCGGCAGTGGCGAAGAAGGGCACCGGAACATCCTGTGTTGCAAGAGTGACAAAGAACTCGCGCAATTTCGCCGGGAGGTGTTCATCGAACAGCAGATACCCCACGGCTGCGTTGTATCCTTCCTGCCGGGATTTCACAGAAATGGCGAAGTTCTCCTCCCAAAATGCAAAGTCGGGATTGAGCTTGCGTGCGCGATCGACAATCGACTGTTTCAGCCGCCTGGGAAGGGCATGCCCCATGTCGATCATGACGCCGTCGATTCCGAAATTTTTCTGATAGTGCGGAATGATGTTGATGATAGTATTCCACAGACCCCGGTTCTCATTATCGATTTGCGCGAGGCGGGAATCGTAGACACGGATGGTGTTATATGCGATGTAGTTGAAACTCGGGTGATCATACATCTTCAGATATGTCACGTCGTTCCAAGGCGGCTGCACATCATCCGGCGGCCAATCGGCGAATGCGCCAGGGATTCTGACTTTTCGGTCGTCGAACAACGTGCCGATGTAGCGACCATCGATCAGGTCCACATATGCAGGCGGTTCCGTGAAATAGGCGCGGTACTCGCGACCCGGAGGTGGCAGACTGCTCGTGTCGTTACGCTTCACTCGCAGGGTGATAATCTGAAGTTCTTCCTGTGAAAAGGTCGGATTTCCATAGCCCGCAGCGGCATCGGGCGCGCTGCCGCGATCCGGGATGGACGCATCGATCCAATAGAACCAATTCGGATGTTCCGCGATCCATTCGGAATCCTTCGACGCGGTCCGAAACACGAATTCCATGACGATGCGGAAGCCAAGCCGATGGGCCGCTTCAACAAAGGCTGCATATTCGGTCTCGACATCGAGTCCGAGCCAGGGTTCGGAAAGGCGTTGGTCGAGTTTGTACGGATTTTTAATCGCGTACGGAGAGCCGAGTGAGCCCTTGTTTCCATCCTGGCCGATGGCGGTCACCGGCAGAAGGTAGACCGTATTACATCCCATCCGTTTCAGATACGGGAGCATGGCAATGGCTTTCAGGAAGGTGCCGGTTTCGCGGTACCCCCCGTCGAGATCGTCGAGGGATATCTCACCATCACCGTTATGATCACATGCCGCAGTAAGCCGCACGAACATGTTGTAGACCACGGCGTCGGTGCTCCATTCACCACCCGATGCAAGCGGCGCCGGCGATTCATCCGGCATCGCGAGGATCGCCTCGATGCGATCTCGGAAGAATTCCCGCGGATGAACCTCGACAAGACCCACATGGTCGAGGCCCTCGTCGGCAGCCCAAAGCGCTGGGATGAGATATTTGTCGGGAGAGGGCCCAGAGGCCAGTTCGCGCAAACGGTCGGACAACAGAGAGAGGCCGTTCATGAGATTCCTTTCATGGCTCGATTTCGGTGGTGCTGCAGTCGTCGTAGATCGAAAGCAGCGCGAGAACCGTCAGTATATATCCCGCGTGTGCGGGGTTCCCAAATGCCGGCGTGCGAAGCCGGGGTCAATCGAAAAAGACGTCGACGAGAGAAAGCATATCGGGATCAAGCGTTTTCAATGCGCCACTGATCTGATTGATCTCGATATCCACAATGTGGTTTCCGCTGAGTGCAACCATACGTCCGAAGACACCGCGTTCGATCAATGACATGGCATGTAATCCGTAGCGCGTGCCTAGGACACGATCGAACGCGGACGGTGAACCGCCCCTCTGGATGTGGCCGAGCACGGTGCTGCGCGTTTCGAAACCGAGTCTGCGCTCGATTTCCGAAGCAAGGACTGCACCGATTCCGCCCAGACGCACATGCCCGAAGGCATCCTTCTCCATACTGCTGAGCACGAAGCTGCCGTCTTCATCACCTTCCGTTTCAAACTTCGCGCCTTCGGAGACGACCACTATACTGAAGTTCCGGCCGCTGTCGTGACGCGCTTTGAGGCGTGTACAGACGTTGTCAATGTTGAATGGTGCCTCGGGCACAAGGATCACATCAGCCCCGCCCGCCAACCCGGCATAGAGCGCGATCCAGCCGGCGTGACGTCCCATGACCTCGACAACAAGAATGCGGTTGTGGCTCTCGGCCGTGGTATGGAGGCGGTCGATGGCTTCCATTGCAATATTAACAGCCGTGTCGAAGCCGAAAGTAAAATCGGTTCCCATCAAATCGTTGTCGATGGTTTTCGGAATACCGATTACTTTCACACCGCTGTTGTGCAGGCGGGCTGCAACTCCGAGCGTGTCCTCTCCGCCGATGGGCACAAGCACATCGATATGATTTCTCTCAAGGAAGGACATGACGGTTTTTTCACCGTCCGCTTCCTTGTATGGATTTGTGCGGGAGGTTCCCAGTATCGTTCCGCCGCGATAGATAATGCCCGAAACGGAATCGCGGGTGAGCTCGACCGCGTCGTCATCAAAAAAACCCTTCCACCCGTTACGGATGCCGAGGATGGAATGATTGTCTTTCAGGCCTTTGCGGACAACGGCGCGAATGACGGCGTTTAATCCAGGGCAATCACCGCCGCCGGTCAGTATCCCAATTCTCATGATGCATCCAATGGTGAGTGGTCAGTTACGCAAAGTAACATGGTGTCGGCTTGAAAAACAAGGCGGAACACGGCGCAGCAGGCACTCGTTCGAAAGTTCTCCGTGCTTTTCCTATTTTGAGAGAATGAACACGATGCAGACGAGCGATTTTCTTCATACCGCGATCGAGGCAGCCCGGGCAGCAGGCCACGTGCTTACCTCTCATCTTGGAGCGTTAAAACACATCGAGGCAAAACAGCAGCAGCGCAACAATCTTGTGACCGAGGCAGATCGCGCATCGGAACACATTATTCGCGACATACTACTCGGGCGGTTCCCCACACATTCGCTCCTGGGCGAGGAAGGTGGAGCCGTTACTGGTACCGGCGAATATCGGTGGATTGTGGATCCGCTTGACGGCACAACAAATTTCACCCACGGACTTTCACTGTTCAGCGTCTCGATTGCGGTGGAACGAGCCGGCGAGGTTCTCGCGGGTGTCGTCTATGATCCAATGGCGGATGAATTATTCGCAGCGGAACGCGGGAGCGGGGCGTATCTCAACGATCGAAAACTTCAGGTCAGCGGCGTGCGCGACATCCAGGACGCGATGCTTGTGACAGGATTTCCCTACACAGTCAGAGAGAACCCTGAATTTTGCCGCGAGCGGTTCGTCGCCTTCCTGCATCATGCGCAGGCGATACGCCGCCTTGGAAGCGCGGCGCTTGATTGCGCGTACGTTGCCGCGGGACGCATCGACGGCTACTGGGAAGTCGCGCTTCAGGCATGGGACAAGGCCGCGGGTATGCTGCTGATTGAGGAAGCGGGCGGCCGGGTCACCACGTTCGACGGCGGCCCGCTCGAGTTGTTTCATCCGCCCTTCCTGGGAAGCAACGGCCACATTCACGACGTGATGCTTGACATCCTGGCCAAGGCCCGAGACGTGCGCATCCAAATTCCCGAGTAAATTCCATCCACGTATTTCCATCACAGAAGCAACCCTGCACATGAGTATTCTCGTCGTCGGATCTGTCGCACTTGATTACCTTGAAACGCCGTACGGCACAATGAAGAACGCCTTAGGCGGATCAGCGACGTTTGTTTCTATCGCCGCCAGTTATTTTTCGAAGGACGTGCGTTTTGTGGGAATCGTTGGCGGCGACTTTCCCGAAGAACACATAACGTACTTCACTTCCCGCGGGATAGGACTCGACGGTCTCGTACGCGTGCCAGACGGACGGACGTTCAGTTGGGGCGGCCGGTATCATGATGACATGAATACTCGCGACACGCTGTACACCGAACTCGGCGTGTTCGAGACATTTCAGCCCGAAATCCCTGAAGCGTGGCGCGGAAGCGATATCGTGGTGCTGGGCAATATCCATCCTTCGCTGCAGATGCACGTGCTCGATCAGATCCGTTCGCCCAAACTCATCATCTGTGACACGATGAACCTGTGGATCGACATCAGCCGCGACGAGCTGATCGAAACCATCCGGCGCGTCGACGTGCTGATCCTGAACGATCAGGAGGCGCGTCAGCTCACCGGTTCGTCTAACATCATCACAGCCGGCAAGGCGATACTTGGCATGGGCCCTTCACGCGTGGTGGTCAAAAAGGGCGAACACGGAGCGCTGCTTCTGGGAGACGGTGGGATTTTTTCGGCGCCCGCCTTCCCGCTTGAACGCATCATGGACCCCACAGGTGCTGGTGACAGCTTCGCGGGCGGATTTGCGGGTTGGATTGCGCGCGACGGGGATACATCGTTCGAGAACCTGAAGCGCGCGGTCATTGCCGGAAGCACCATGGCATCGTTCTGCGTGGAGGAATTCAGCATCGGCGGTGTGCGGGATCTTGACGAGGCGCGCATCATGCAGCGGTACCGCGCATTCCACGTACTGTCTCAATTCACCCTGTAGGATTCACAGGCATGGTGGCGCCGTAATGCCTGATCGCTTCGACAACAGCCACGTGATGGAGTGGACCGGCGAGGCCCTGCGGTACCTCGACCAGACACGGTTGCCGCATGAGGAGGTGCGGCTGGAAACCCGGGACTACCGCAAGGTGATCGAGGCGCTCCGTACTCTGCAACTCCGCGGTGCACCCCTGATTGGTATCGCGGCAGCATATGCCACGGTGCTTGCCGCGCGTGAATTGGCAGGAAGATCGACCGGTGGGGCAGCATTTAGAACCGCCTTGCTCGACGCATGTGACAATATCGCTGGAGCACGGCCGACGGCAGTCAACCTCTTCTGGTCGTTACACCAGTGCCGAGAAATCATCGAGTCAGCCGCAGATCCCGTGGAGACCCTGGCGGCACTTGAACGATGCGCCACCGGCATGCACGACGACGACGCCCGACGTTGCGCCATGATCGGAGCGCATGGCGCGGACCTCATCCCCGATGGTGCCGGAATAGTGACACATTGCAACACGGGTTCGCTTGCAACCGGCGGCGACGGCACGGCACTCGCGGTGCTGCGCGCCGCGCACGTGGCGGGCAAGCGCATACATGTTTATGCGGATGAAACGCGTCCACTTTTCCAGGGTGCACGGCTGACCATGTGGGAACTCGCCCGTTCAGGCATACCGGCAACACTCATCACCGACAGCAGTGCCGCTGCAGTATTCCGCAGCGGCCGCGCGCAGCTCGCTCTTACCGGTGCCGACAGGATAGCACGGAACGGCGACACCGCGAATAAAATCGGGACGTACAGTCTTGCGATTGTGGCGCGCCATCATGGCATGCCCATGTACATTGCGGCCCCGCTTTCTACGTTTGATGCGCAGACGCACGGCGGCGAGGGCATTCCGATTGAGGAGCGCGCCGAGACCGAAGTGACACACGCAGGCGGAGTGCGAATCGCGCCTGAGAATACGCACGCATGGTCCCCGGCATTCGATGTCACACCTGCAGAGCTCGTCAGCGCATTCATTACAGAGCGCGGAATTATTGCCCCGCCCTTTGCCGAAACCCTTGCTGGCATTCTCGCGTAAGGAGCGGGTCTATGATCATCACCTCCGACGCAATCATCCTCCGCGCCGTCCGATACGGCGACACAAGCAAGATCGTGACCGCACTGACGCGCGAACACGGCCGTGTGGCGGTGATCGCAAAGGGGGCGCTTGGGTCAAAACCCCGGTTTGGGGCAGCTCTCGAACCGATGGCGCACAGCACACTGGTCTATTATTTCAAGGAATCCCGCGACGTGCAGATGCTGTCACAAGCCGACGTGATAGAGCCCTTTCGACGGTTGCAATCCGACGGGCGCAGACTCGTCCTCGGATTCGCTGTCATAGAGTACGCATATATGGCCCTTCACGCCGGCGAGCATCATCCCGAGTTGTATTCGCTGCTTCTCCGGACATTGCGTGGAATCGATACCTCGGAAGAGCAGCCGGGAAATATGCTGCTTCGCTACCTTGTGGATTTCAGCGATGAAATGGGATTTTCTTTGGACATGGATCACTGCGCCCGGTGCCGCATTGATCTTACTGACGAGAGGGCTACCAGTGGCCCGATGTCGCTTGCGCTTGCTGACGGCGCATTTCTCTGCACCCCATGCGCACGGAGTGTGATGGGAGTGGAACTCGCACCCCGCCTTTTTAAGGCGCTGCGATGGTTGAAAAGTTGTGAGCCGGACCGGCTCGAAGCACTCTCGTTGACGCCGGTGGACCTACATGCTGCGTTGCGGATCCTTCACCAATACATCGCATCTCATATTCAGGAAATGAGAGCAATCCGCTCTCTGGAGCTTTTAGACGCTCTCACCTGAGATGCACCGTTGATCGTACCCCGGGGCGACCAATGAAAGTCCGATTCATTCATGGGCATTTTTTCCGCCCGAGTTTTGTTTCCTGATTAACAGCACTTTCGTAGACGCGCAGAACGCGCACACCACATACACGGTATCTGGAGGTAGTACACATGTCACGACGTTCAGTCCTTTTCGCCATCGTTCTTGTCAGCGCCGGCATCCTGTTCGGAGCAGTCATTGTTTCGGGCATCGGCGGCGTGAACCTTTCCTTCGCCGATTCCGGCGTGCAGTTCAATTCGGCTGCGCCGTACTCGCCGCCTGATGGCGTGGTGGATCTCAACAAGACGTTCACATCAGTAGCGGAAATCGTAAATCCCACCGTTGTTGCAATCACCGTAAAATCCAAGGTGCAGGGCGGCGACCGCTATCACCGCATCTGGCCCTTCGGCGATATGTTCCCTCAGGATCAGGGACGGGAAGAGGACATGCTCACACAGGGTGCGGGCTCGGGTATCATTCTCACGTCCGACGGTTACATCCTGACGAACAAACATGTCATCGAGGACGCGACCGAGGACGGCATCCGCGTCGTACTCTTCGATTCGCGCGAGTTTCCAGCAAAGCTTGTGGGATCGGATCAGAATACAGACATCGCGGTAATCAAGATTGATGGCAGCGGACTTTCCGCGGCTGCTCTCGGAAATTCCGATGAAGTCCGTGTCGGTGAATGGGTGCTTGCCGTGGGAAATCCCATGGGCCTTGCATCCACCGTCACCGCGGGCATTGTCAGCGCCATCAGCCGGAACATCGGTATCATGCGCTCGAAAAATTCCGACGGGACCGGCATAGAGAGTTTCATCCAGACCGACGCCGCGGTAAATCCGGGCAACAGCGGCGGTGCACTTGTGAACCTTCGCGGTCAGGTCGTCGGCGTGAACACCGCAATCGCCTCACAGACCGGGCAGTACGTCGGGTACAGCTTTGCTGTACCGATAAATCTCGCCAAGGTTGTTGCGAACGGCATTATCAAGGATGGCACTTTTGTTCGCGGCTACATTGGCGTGCGTATCACCGATCTTGACGCGGTGAAAGCCAAGGCACTAAACATGGACCGGTACAAAGGCGTACTTGTCGAGGACGTTCAGGCCGATGGTGCCGGCAAGGCCGCGGGAGTGCGGGTTGGTGACGCAATTGTCGAAGTGGACGGCAAGCCGGTACAGAGCGCGAATGAGTTGCAGGCACGAGTCGGTATGCACCATCCCGGTGAAAGCGTGACGTTGAAAATTTTCCGCGACGGGAAATACATAGATATCGACGTAAAACTGAAGCCGCGGAGCGAGGATGACGTCATTGTCGCGGATGCGAAGAAGAACAAGGAAACCAAGGACGAGTCTGTCAACTCCAAGTCGTCTATGACCTTTGAAAAGGCCGGCTTTACCGTGAAGCCACTCGACGAAGAGTCGAAGAAAAAATTTGACAGAAACAGCGGCCTGCTGGTCACAAACGTGAAGCAGTACAGTCCTGCCTACGAGAATAATCTTCGTACCGGTGTCGTCGTTTTCGAGGCGCGGAAAGGAAGTTCCGTCACCAAGATTGAGACCCTCGCCGACCTTAACAAGGTGCTTGGAAGTCTCGAAAAGGGTGAGTCGGTGCTGCTTCGCGTGCAGACACCGGCCGGCGACAAAACCTTCATCCCTATCGAAGGACCGGTGCAGTAAACCCGTTCGCCTAATCGGCTCATACGCAGAAACAGCCGCGGTCCGCTCACATTGCGGGCCGTGGCTGCTTCATAATGGCGAAGCAGATCACTGCCAAAAATGCGCCCGAGAGTACATCCAAAAAGTAATGCTGGCGCACAAAAAGCGTCGCCGCGCTGATTGCGAGTGCGAGCAGCCAGAAAAACACCGTCATGCCTGACTGGCCTTTCTCTCTCGTGCACAAGAGCGCCACAAGCCAAGGATTGGCCACATGCAAACTGGGCAGGGCATTGTACCTCGAATCGAGCGCGTGCATTAGTGCAAGCAATCCATCGGTAGAGGTCCCGACGCCGGTCAACAGTCCTTCGCGAGGCGGACCGAGTACGGGGAAAAGGGCAAAAAACAAGAACGCAACGGCATTGGTCACGATAAACGTCGCATAGGCCCGGTTGAGAAAGTCGGGTTTAAGCGAAATAAAGAAGAGCCCAAGTGTGACAATGTAGGCGAGTAGGTACACGGGCATGAGCCCGGGCCAAAATGGGATAGAGGCATCCAGCGGCAGCGCCGCATCGAAAGCAGGACCGCGGATCGAGCCGATCCACGCGGTCAGATAGTACAGCGCCACCCAGCAGGCATATACTGCCAGCATCAAGGTGCCATATCTGATCAGGATCTTCTTCCGCATAGGCGAATATTGCCTTTTCTCAAGTATCGAGAAAATCTTGCAGCATGCATCCTGGAAAGCGACTTGACTGTCGGAGGGCGCTTCTGCATATTTCGCTCTTCACTAGAGAGATCGACTCATGCGAGTTTCCATTTTCCGATCGATATTGTTCCTTGCCGTGATTGCGGGGCCGCTCAGCGCTCAGAAGACAGGCATCGCGAAATACGCCGGCGAATTTATGGCAGGCGGATTCGGCGGGCGTGCGGCCGCCATGGGTGGGGCATACGTCGCCGTAGGCAACGATGTCACGAGCGCATATTGGAATCCTGCAGGAATCATGTCGATGCAGTATCCCGAGATCGGGCTCATGTACGAGCAGCGATTCGGTGGTCTTTTGAACTACAATTACGGCGGTGTTGCCTGGCCTTTCAGCCCCAAATACACCCTTGCATTTTCCGTCACACGCATGGGCATTGACGACATTCCTGATACGCGGAACGCACTGATCGATCTCAACGGAAACGGCATACTTGATCCTGGCGAACGGCTTGACGCTTCGAAGATACGGTCGTTCAGCTCCTCGGACTGGGTGGGCTACCTGACGTATGCGTTCCGCGCGCATCAGAAATTGAACGTGGGCGTAAACATGAAGCTGGTGCTACGATCGATGGCCGACGGGAGCGCATACGGTGTCGGGTTCGACGTGGGCGCGCAATATCGAGTGAGCGAGAAATTTCTTCTCGGTGCAAATCTCCAGGATGTGACAACCACACTCATCGCATGGTCCACCGGCACGAACGACCTCGTCTCACCCACGGCAAAAATCGGCGCGGCGTACGCTTTTGACGTTCCCGGAGGTGTGTTAATGCCTGCTGTAGACTTTGACATTATGGGCGAGAACAGGCAATTCGCCTCAGTTGCACATGTAGGTCCGGTAAGCATCAATCCCCGCGCCGGGCTGGAATACCGATTCCGGGATCTGTTCGCCATCAGGGGTGGATTCAGCGATACGCAGAATTTCACCGTGGGAGCGGGAGTCCACCTCCCGAAACTGTATCTCGATTACGCCTTCGGTCAGAATCCAATGGGCGCAGAGTCCTTCAGCACCGAAGCCACGCATCGCATTTCCGTGCGGCTCTCCCTCGAGGAAAAGAAGTTCTTCCGCGACACAAAATAATCCGACATGTCACTCCGAAATTGTTTCATGAACCGCGGGCAGGCGCTCGCGGTTTTTCTTACCCTCGCCCTAGGTATTGTTCTTGTTAGCGGGTGCGGACGCAGTTCACGCCCGGAAACCCAGGCCTATGACATCGACACTTCCGATGTGTACTCGCTCGAGGTTGTGAAGGACCGCAAGAAAAAGGACCTCCATTTCCTGCGTGACGAAAGCTCGCCTCTTCTCGATAGTGATCGCGCCGAGTTTGCAGGGCTGCCGTATTTCCCGCCCGATAGAAGCTGGGCGTTCGAGTGTACCCTGCAGCGTTTTCCAGACCCGAAGAGCTTCGTGATGGCCACTTCGAAGGATAGGCCGCGGGACATGCTCCATATCGGGTACCTGCCTTTCACACGCGACGGGAAGGAGTATCGATTGAATGTGTATGCGCCACGCGACACAAGTTCCGGCAACTACTGGTTTATTCCCTTCACCGACGCAAGCACGGGGAGAGAAACATATGCCGGCGGCCGTTTCCTTGATATCGAGTCGCCCGGATCCGACACCGTCTTTCTCGATTTCAACTACGCCTACAACCCCTACTGCGCATATAATCCGAAATACGACTGCCCCATTCCGCCAGAGGAAAACCGGCTCGCTATCGCCATACCTGCCGGTGAAAAGAAATACAACGACAGGCATTAAGATGGCGGCATCCGAAGCTGGCAGCCCAAATTTCACATATCAACAACAGGGGCCTGGGGCCAGAAATCCCAAGGCGCACTTTTCCGGAATGACCGGCGGCTCGCGACGGTTTCTCTGCGGCCTTCTTATTGCATGGCTCTGTGTGATATCGCTGGAGTCGTGCGGCGGATCCTCCGCAGAGGTCACGACCTCGGGTTTGGGTGCGGGCTACCGCTACGCACCTTCCGCCGAATTGGGTACGGCGTTGGTGCAAACAGCTACGGGTGATGTCGTTGCACGTTGTCCCAAGGGCTGGATGGAGACGATGGATGTGAAGAATGCTCCGCAGATCGCCCTGTGGCTGGTGAAAGAGGATTACAGCGCATCGATATCCTTCACACCCATCGCCATGGACCCAGCGCTGTACGCAACCCTGAAAAAGGACGGCCTGCGCAGCGTTGCCAAGGTGAGTCTGAATCTGAAGAAGGACTATGCGCAGGATTCCGTGAAAGTGATTCAGGAAACGGAGTACTTTCGTCTGAACAATCGCGACTTCGCGGCCTATGAATACAGCGCCGGAGCCAGCGATGTGGTTCGCGTGGTCGTCTTCGATACGGGGTCGAGGTTTATGGAATGCGTGGTAATGCCCGCAACAGCTCCCCGGGACGCAGAGGAGATTCACAGGGATTTTATCGTCCAGCAATCCGTGCTTGCCTCCATGGTTTTACGATGAGCGGCGGCACTGAACACGAGCGGTGGATGGAACTGGCGCTTCGTCAGGCAGAGAGGGCCTTTGATGAAGATGAAGTGCCTGTCGGGGCTGTGGTCGTTCGTCAGGGCACCGTACTTGGGAAAGGGTACAATCAAGTAGAACGGCTGAAGGATCCGACCGCACACGCCGAGATTCTCGCCATCACGGCAGCGGCAAATACGATTGGGGACAAACGCCTCGAAGGATGCACGCTGTACGTGACACTTGAGCCGTGCTCGATGTGCGCGGGCGCCATCGTGCTTGCGCGGCTCCCGGTGCTTGTATTCGGTGCGTACGATCCCAAGGCCGGCGCATGCGGCACTTTGTTCAATGTGGTGGAAGACACGCGACTGAATCACACGGTACACGTGATCCCCGGCGTGCTCGACTACAAGAGCACCGCGCTCCTGAAGGGTTTCTTTGGCAACGCGCGCGTGTGAGCCGCGTTCGCATTTTCGAAACAGCGCCGTATTTTGTGCATTGCGAAGCGCCCCGTCGAAGCCGGCGTCGAGCTGCAGGAGCCAGACATTTATATTTCGAGGACATTGATTCATGCAACGCACCCTGGCAATAGTCAAACCCGATGGAGTCGCCTCCGGTCTCATCGGAGAAGTCGTCAAACGCATCGAACAGGATGGACTCCGTATCATCGGCATGAGGATGGAGCATATGACACGGACCCGAGCGGAAGGATTTTATTACGTCCACCGCTCGAAACCTTTCTTCGAATCGCTGATCACTTTTATGACAGAAGGCCCGTGTGTGCTCATGGCGCTGGAAGGCCCTGACGCCATCACACGGTGGCGTGCGTTGATGGGCTCAACCGATCCGCAGAAGGCGGCGCCGGGCACGATTCGACGCGATATGGGCACGAGCATCGAGCGCAATGTCGCGCACGGATCCGATGCTGTCGACACCGCGTCCTTCGAGGTCAATTACTTTTTCACGGGAACGGAGTTGTCCCGTTAGCTGGACGCGTCACCGATGCCCATTGAAGAAAAACTGGCATTACCAGGCGACCCCGCCCGCTTTCTTCAAGCGATTACATCCCTATCAGCGCTTCCGTAACCCAGCGATTTTCCGTGTGAAGGTAGACGACCCGGGTGCCAACGGAAATAGAGAACGGCAGGGCAAGCCAATGTGCGTCGGCCAGCAGCTCGACACCGCTTGACCTGTACACGGCAGAGGCGCCGCTCCCGGACCCTTCGCCGTATTCATAAAATGCGTTGGCGCGTATCCGTTTAAAATACGCGAGCGACCAGACCGGCAGATCCGGATACCACAGCGGCAGAGCGTAGTTGATACTTGCCTTGAAAAGCGTGCGATGAAACCGCGACGCGTATCCGCGCGGAAAGAGCATCTGGCTTGCAAAGTGGTAGTTCAGCGGCTCCTGATGCTCCATGCCGCATTGCAGCCAAACGCTTTGGGCGTGTGCAAGACCGGGGAAATAGAAACTTCCCTGCGCCGAAAAGAGACGCCCTTGATAATCTCCTCCGCTGAACGGTGTATGATGCAGCGACAGATCAACAAACTGACCCCAGCGCGGGTAGATTTCGCGAATCCACTGATGACCCGCGACAAGACTGATCCGGTACACGAGAGGGACAAAAATGCCGTTGTTGGCGTCCCACATTTCAAAGAACGTTTTATTTCGAATAGTACGGTATTGCACATCAGCGGACAGAGAAAGCCGCGTTGTGTAAATCCCTCGGGAAAAATCGAGCGGGACGAGAATGCCTGCGCGAGCAGTAGTTTCGTTCCAAGACTCCGTGCGAGTATCTCCCGTTCCGGACACAAGTGTGGCCGCGCGCTTTCCCGTTGAGGCACCGAACGACAGAATGGGGAAGAATCCTGCATAACTCGCATCGACCGCGACAGCGCCCACGTGCTCATTGATGTCATACACCGCTCCCAAGCTGACGCTGAGAGTGTTCATGGTATTGAGCGAAGCCAGCGTCAACTGCCATTCCTTCGTGTTCTCCCGCGGCAGCAGCGTCCAACTATGAAGATACACCGCGTGTTCCCACGTGTTGAAGTCGCGCACGGCACGTTGTGAATCAGGGATTCCCGTCAGGGCATCGATGCCGTCCTCCTGCACAACCAGGGGCTCCCAATATCGGATCGATCTGTCCTGAACCTTCTCAACAGGGGTTCCGCGCGCCGGGTTGAAGGCGGTTTCCTCGACATCAAAGCCACGGATCGTATAGGCGGAATAGAGTAGTGCACGACCATCGTGTGACGGAGAAGGGGCGGCGGCCCCAAAGCGAAGCGATGTGACCTGCATGGTGTTTCGCGTGTCGAGACTCAACGCGTAGATGTTGTCGATACCGCTTCGCGGCGACGCATAGAAAAGGTGTCCGCCCGCCATCCGCGGATGAGAGACATCCTCTTCAGAGAGCGGGAGAAGATCTTCTGCTCCGCTTCCATCGACGCGTGTGAGCGAGACGGCTTTGCCTCCCGCGATAGGGATCCGGACATACACGAGGCCCGTGCCATCAGGAGTCCATGCGGGTGTCTGCAGCATGTCGTTTGCTGGGTTGGCAAGGCGATTCACGATTCCGCCGGTGAGGACGTCGAGAACAACAAGATTTGTCATTCCGTGCGCGGCCACGTCAACCGCCGCAATACGCGATGCATCCGGTGAAAGGACCGGACAAAACAGTGTGCCCGTACCTTCAATGGTGCGGCAGATGCCTGTCACCACATCGAGCAGTCGAAGAATGGTTCTATCGGACTTTCCCCAGCGCAGATCGGGCACCTGTTCTGCCCACACGAGGTGCATGCCTGCTGCGCTGAAAGGTTCGTTGTACAGAGCCGGAGTATACAACGACTGCTCTGTCCCGTCGGGGAGGATGCGCACCAGGGTCGGACGGTCAGCTAGGCCCATTTTCAAGGCGGCGATACTACCGTCAGACAGATACTGCGGGTAGGAGTAGTTCGTCCAGGCAGACTTTTCCTCCGCGTTGCATACACGGCCCTGTGTCAAGGTGAGGCCGTCCAGTTGCGTTTGCCACAGTGTAGTCAGCTCGTCCATTGCATCATCGTACAAGCCAGCGGCCGTGCGGTCGGTTTCGGATTCCGCCATCATAGACCAGGCCCACGGGAAGAATGACCAATTGGCCGAGCGGCGGAAAATGGTGGCGTATTTCTCCACGCCATATACACGGCGAGTGTGCGTCGTAATGAGGTACCCGAGATTGTAGATCGAAGGATACCACGTCTTGTATGAACCGAGATAGGCGGCGTAATAGGAGGGCCGTTCACCGGACAGCAGAAGGGCCCGGATATCACGGTCGAATTCCGGCATACGTCCTCGTCCGCTGCGGCTGAGGGCGGTTTCGATTCCCACTGCATCACCTTCCCACACCCAGCCCGGTACAGACCAGAACGAAAGGAAGGACCACGCAGTTTCGCCGAAGAGGTAATACATCCCCTTCGTGAATCCCTCGTTCAGTGCGTCGAATTGCGCGACGTGCCGCATCTCGTGCATCGCAAGAAGCGTGTACCAATTGTTCGATCCGAGCAGTGACGATTGCGGAGGGGTGGAGAACCACTCGGAGTAGCGGGGGCCGAGTGTCACATAGCCGTTGGCTGTGGTTGTGCGATTGGACAGGTGCAGCGTGATGCGCCCGGGTTTGACGTTCAGCGTACGCGAGACACGCGTGTACAAATGTTCCAGCGTGTTCGCGATCCGTTGCGCATCACTCTCGCATTCGGCTGGAAACACTATTTCGTAGTGCGGTGTATCGATCTGTTTCCAATCCACGTCGGGTGGATTCTGGAAGGGATCGAGGAATTGTGCCGTGAGAGACGTCGGCAGCAACAGAAAGAGGAGGAGTCTGCGCATGTGTGCCTCTCAGTCGCCGTCCAGCCGAGGCCTGGATCGGGCCTGTTTTTTCTTCGATTGCCGTGTTTTTTCATCGCGTCTCTCAGCGCGTGCGCGTCCAGGGATCCGTGTCTTCACACGCGGTGTGTGCACGTGATTGAGCTGTGCGACCAGGGAGCGGATCTTTTTCAGACAGATCTGTTTATTTCGATACTGCGACCGTTCCTCCCGCGCGACCACAACAATACCCGTCGGACGGTGAAGGAGACGGACCGCCGATTCCACCTTGTTGACGTTCTGTCCGCCCTTGCCGCTCGAACGGAACGTCTGAATCTCGCATTCTGCGAGGAGATCGTCGTCATTATTCGGAAGAACGACCATGGGTGCTGAGTGCTGTTCAACGGTGATGAGCTGAAAACTAATCAATAATCGGTTCAGACACACCGGACGGGGAATTGCGCAGGGACACTCCTGAACGGAGTTCCTGAAGCGCAATTCTGCTTATATTAACCCGTCTCAACAACATGAAGTGCTCGTATGCCGAATCTCTTCGATTTTCTCCCGATTGACGCGCTCACGGGCGTGCTGCTCTCGGCGCTCGTATTTGTCGCATTGGCGTTTGTTGCAGGGCGCCTTCTGAAGATGCTTCTCGGCGGCATGCAGCATCGGCTTGCGAGGCGCACGGCCTCATCGCTCGACGATTTTCTTCTCTCCGTGCTGAAGAAGTCGATCGTGGGCCTGCTTGTTCTCGGTGTACTGTACTGGACGTCGGGCGCGCTGCAGTCTGTGGGCGCGAAAGAACCAGCACATGTACGGACCATACTCGAGGTAGCCGCTGGTGCCACATACGTCTTTTTTATTCTTTCAATTGCCCTGGCAGTGGCACGTCTCGTTGACGCCTTCATCCTTTGGTATCTCAAGGATATGGCGCACCGCACAAATACACATCTCGACGATGAACTCGCGCCGCTTGTGAACCGCGTGATGAACGTCGTGGTATTTGTCGCGGCTGCCATCGTCATTCTCGATCATTTCGGGCAGAACATTTCGACGTTGGTTGTGTCGCTGGGTGTCGGCTCACTCGCGATCGCGCTCGCCGCGCAGGAAACACTCGCAAACACCATCGCTGGATTCGTTCTGATGATCGACCGTCCTTTCCGCCCTGGCGACCGCGTGCGGATTCCGAGCGGATCGTTTGCCAACGTTCGCGAAATCGGAATCCGTTCGACCAAATTCATCGATGACGACAACGTGATGGTGATTATCCCGAACGCCGAGATCGTGAAAAGCCAGATCATGAATCTGTCGTATCCGAACGACATGATGCGTTTTCATATACCGTTCAACGTGGCGTACGGAACCGATCTGGCGCACGTGCAGCAGCTTGTGATCGAAGCCATCAATCGAGAACCCGATATTGTGGAACAGGATCGTACCGAAGTGCGCGTGATGCAACTCGGCGAATCGTCCGTACATCTGGAAGCGAAGGTGTGGATACGCAATCCGAACCGGATCCCGCCGCGAACCGGACAGATCATGCACCTCATCTACGACACGTTGCGCGCGCACAAGGTCGAAATCCCGTATCCACAACGCGTCGTGCACTTTGCACCCGGCGTGCGGCCGATCATTCCATCAGACGAGTTGCAGTAGAGGACACACGAGTCCCCGCTGCAAACGTCGGTTACAGAACACAGAAACCATGTCCGATCAATTTGAAATCCTTCAAAGGGTAACGCCGTATTCCGGGCGCGTCTTCACGATCATTCGCGATGAACTTCGTCACGAGAGCGGGTATCACACGATGCGCGAGGTGGTACAGCACGGTGGCGGCGCGGTGATGGCCGCCGTATTCCCCAACAATGACGTTCTGCTCATACGCCAGTTCCGGTATCCCGTGAAGCAGCGCATCATCGAATTGCCCGCGGGAAAACTTGATGCGGGCGAAGATCCGCTGTCGTGCGCGAGACGCGAACTCGAGGAAGAGACCGGCTGGCGTGCGGGACGTGTGGAGCACCTCGTATCCATGCTGACCACCCCGGGCTTCTGTAGCGAGGTCCTGCACGTCTACCTCGCCCGGGATCTCGAGCCCGGCACACAGAGTCTCGAACAGGGTGAGGAATCGATAGAAGTGTTGCGCACGCCCCTCATCGAGGCCATCGACATGTGCCGACACGGCGATATTGTGGACGGAAAAACCGTAACGGGACTGATGCTGGCCGGCATGAAGCTCGGAGTAATCCAGAGCGGACATGCGTGAAACTCTTCGTTGGAGAGAAATCAGGCAGGATCACACCGATGATTCTCTGACGCTCCTGATACGGTGAGGCCGGTGCAACGTACGGATACATTCATCTGACACATTTCTCGGAAGCGAGCTGTTCCATGTATACATTTTCTCCGCTGATTGAACGCGCCGTGCGCACGGCGATGCGGCTGCATGATGGCGACATGAGAAAGACCGATCCCGATGTCCCCTACGTCACACATCTGATTCATGTCGGTTTCATCCTGCAGGGGCAGGGATTTCGCGAGTCGGTAGTGGCAGCCGGATTGCTGCACGACACATTGGAGGACACCGAGTACACAGTGGAAGAACTCACGGCGGATTTTGGGGAAGAGATCGCGTCAATGGTGACGGCGGTGACAGAGGAGAAGCACTGGCGATGGGAGGAGCGTAAAAAGCGATACCTGGCAGGCATCGTGCATGCCCCACCTGAGATCAAGGCCATTTGCGCGGCCGACAAGATTCACAACCTGTCGTCCATCCTCGCCACACATGCACTCATTGGCGACGACGTCTGGCGGAAGTTCGCGCGTGGGAAACAGCGGACGCTCGATTTCTATTACCAAGCCCTCGACGCGGTTGCGACAGGGTGGGATCACCCGATTGTTGAAGCGTATCGCGCGGTGGTCGAGGACGTACAGCGAGAGATGGGCGAGTGAGCGGAGGCGCGGTCGGGTTAGTCCGGGATGGCGCTAGGCGGAGATGAGTGCACAGCTCGCGCCAACCCAGTCGAAATTTCTGTTGAAATCCACACCCATCATTGCGCCTTTGCCCGTGCGTGCAAGCAGCATCACCGGCACAGGCTCATCGATCCACAAGACCATCACACGCAGTTCAACGCAGGCTCGCCCCGAGGGTGTCTCGAGGACCGGGGCATAACGGACTCGTTCCTGCAGCAAATACTGCCCACGCATTGTGGCGGGGATGGATTCCACCTGCGCCCGTGCAGGACCGACGATCACGCCTCCACCCGCGAACGAATACAGGGGTTTCAGCACATAGTCATCAAGATTTTCCGGGATGGGATCGATGCCATCGAGAATATGTGCGGCTGGTACCGTCCGGTGTTCGATGAACGGGAGAGCGAGCTTGCTGATGCGGTAAAACCAATTGGGATGGCAGGCCCATTCGAGGTCCAGCGAGTCGGTGAACGCAAAGGGCACGCGGATGCCGCGACGAACAATTTCGTCCATGATAGCGCGGTTGTAGATGCGGCGGATGGGGATTTGCCGGCCCGACCTTGACAAGTAAAAGAGTCGTCGATCCTTTTTTACCACAGTTGTGATGTCGACCGTCTCAATCCCCAGCATCGACTCGGTAAGCAGAAAATCGGGGAGGGTTTTTTGGTGCAACGGGTCGACCTCCAGGAGAATCACTTCCGAGGGATCGTGCGGACCGACAACAGCCAGGCGAAACAGCTCGTGAAACGCTGCGGGCGAGAGGCCGGGTGCGAGGTGGCGCAGCGAACTGTATCCGTAAAACTCGCGTGCCGTCCGGCCGAACATCTCCTGAAACGCGTACAGTGAAGGGAAGCCCTGAAGTTCGATGAGGCGTATGCCGAGTTGCCCGTCCTGTTCGCGCGTCACAGCAAAATCCACCTGCACAAACTCGGGATGCAGGGATTCGTCCGGGGCCTCCGCGCCCGTCGGATACGCGGCCTGCGCGTTCCCGCGTGCTGTGCCGGTGACAAGTTGGCGAAGGATGTCACACGTTGCGGCAAACAGTTGCGCCTCGAGGGTCTCAGGCACAAAGACGGGTGTTTCGCATATCCGGAATTCGATGTGTGTGCCCGCGCGACTATCCATCAGGTCAAGGAAGGTGGAGTACCGCTCAGGTGTAAATGCGAAATTAAATTCGGAACGGAGTGCGCGGATCATGACGGATTCGGGATCAGGAAGCTTGCTGAACGGTGAAAAACAATGTACGCCGTCAATTCCCAAAGGGACAAGATGTCACCCATGGTCGATAATGCCGCGAGTCTTCCTGTCTCGTGAAATCGACGGTACAAATTCCGCAGGCGCGCGGTTGGATTTCCTCCTTTCACACGATATTTTATCAGACTGCAAAGGGCCCTTAGCTCAGTTGGTTAGAGCGGCGGACTCATAATCCGTTGGTCGCTGGTTCAAGTCCGGCAGGGCCCACACTCACTTTGCTCCGCCTTCAGATGTCAGTGGTGCTTTTAGCGCGCTGGCGATCGACCTGTGCGGCATCACCTTTCTGCCGGATCAGTGTCTGTCCGATACGGCCGGCGTCGGAAGGAACACGCGCACACGCAGAGTCAGGAAACACACGCGGTGTGCGGCGCGAGAAAACCCTCGGAACGATTCGTGGTGCTTGCGAAGAGCCGCCCCGGTCACCACGGATGGTCCGTATCCAAGTGGATGCGTGCATCATTATAGATGAAAACATCACATCATCCACAAACCAAAGGAACAGGCCGACACAATCGCGTATCGGGATGCTGCTGTATTTCACGGCGAAGCGACGTGTACACCGGGCATGGGAGTGTATGAGAGTACGATCCGGTGAAACCCGGAGCCGATTTATCCGTTTAATGACATACGACGCTCTCCACCTACAAGATCGAAAGAACGATGTCACAGCATATAAAAGCCATCAGGCTGCTATCCACCGCAGTTTTCCTCTTCTCCGCATCTTTCCTCACTGCGCTGTCGCAGGACGCGCGGGCGCAATCGTGGACGCGCATTCCCGGCCTCCCCATCGAACAATTTGTCTCACTCACCCGCATAGATGGCACGCTCCACGCGGTTGGCGAGCGGCGTGTGTACCGCAACGATAACCGGGGTAATACCTGGACCGACTTCGGTATCGTTCATCCCGACATCCTCGCGTTGAGCGTAATCACACAATTCGACGGCAATCTCTACGTCGGCACGTACAAAAGTGGGGTCTGGCGCAGCAGCGACGAAGGCGCGACATGGTCGGCAGCGAACGAGGGATTTTCAGGATTGGGCGCGAGCGATATACTCTGTTTCGCCGTACGAGGTGATTCGCTTTATGCGGGAACCGGTGGCGCCGGTGTCTTTGTGCGCCGGGCTGGAGACGCCTCCTGGACACCATTCAACGACGGTCTGTCATCGAACAATTCCTACACCGTTTACACTCTTGAGGTGTCGAACGGGACCATGATCGCAACGGCGGGCGGTAACGGCGGCGTTTTCCGTCGGCCGCAGGGCGCAGCGAAGTGGCTCGATGCGCCGCTACCCGGCGCCCCGATTCCCGGACTCGAACTGGTAGACCTTCACCGCGATGGAAGCCGCCTGCTGGTTGCCGGCACGAGACGCGTATTCCTGAGTGATGACGAGGCGCAGACCTGGACCGAGTGTCCGACGCCGTTTCCCGCGGCGTTCGACGTCAGGCTCACAACACTGGGCTCACGTGTGTATGCGCTTGTGAACACGCTGCACGAGGGCACACTCACATTCCACTCCGATGATCACGGACAGACCTGGCAGCAGGGCGAAACGATCGGTTTCAGCTATGCTGCCGATCTGCTCACCGTCGATGGGCAACTGTACGCCGCATGTGAAGACGGCGTTCGCACGTTCGATCCTCAGCCGACATCCCTCCCGGGCATAGACAGGACCATCGCACTTTCCATTGACGGTGTCACACCCCATCCGTTGAAGGAATCGGGCACTGTCACCTTCAGCATCGAGCGGGCATCCACAGCCGCGTTGACGTTGATCGACGCGACAGGCCGTGTACATGTGCTGATGCCCTCGCGACCCGTGCAGGCCGGCATCCATCATGTACAATGGAATGCGCACGACCTCGCCCCCGGGATGTACACATGCAGCCTTCAGGCCGGTGGTGGACTGGCTACTCGAACATTTTTACTCGTGCGCTGACACCGAAGGTTTCGATTTATCGAAACGGCGGCAGGACTGGAAATGTCGGCCGCCGTTTTCCTCTTTTCGGGATTCACCGTGCACGAATGAACCACGGGCAGTTATCTCTCAGACGCAAAAAGATGATGCAAACTCAGCATTATTCTTTGATCAGAAGGATGGTATGCGTGCCATCCATTGAGCGAACGTGCAGGAAATATTTGCCCGCTGACAGAGTCGAGAAATCCTGTGTCTGTACATGCCGCCCGGACCAGATCACTCTGCCAGCGGCGTCAATCATTATGTATTGAGCCACATCGTCATCAGGTGCGATTGCAATAGTTCGAGAAAACGGATTCGGGTACGCGGACACACGGATTCCAGTAGGCGGGATGGCCTTCATTCCACTTGTGGGGCCGTTCAGAACACACCGGCACGAAAAGCCCGTCGAGCTGCCGAGCACGAGGCGCTGTATCGTATCGTTTTCCGCCCACAGTGTGTAATGGTACGCATCAGTGTTATTGGCCCGAGTGGACGTCCAGAAAATGCTGCGGAGTCCCTCGCCGTTAAATATTCCGAGTGCGTCACGATCACCCGCGTGTAGTGCGGAGAATCTCACGAGGTCTGTTCCAGCGCCCCGGCCGAAGCCTTCGCCGATTCGTTTCAACGCGTTTCCGCCATGTCCGGCGAACGGATCAGTCCATGAACCGCCTGCAACAGCGATGAGCCGCTGCCACTCCGCATCGGTGGAGACATGCCATCCGGGTGGACACAATCCCTGCCCGCCTTCCGCCGGCGAGTAATTCATCAATTCATTCCATTCATACAATCCGCCGAACGATTCCAAATTCGCGGCATTGTTGTGCATGGCATATTTTTCCGGCCTGCCATTATCGCTCATATCAGAATGTGGCGTCGCCGACGGGACGCTCGGCACCATGGTGCCGAAATTCAGATTCTGCTTCATCCAACAATCACTGCCGATGCGGACTGTGCCATAGCGTCGGCCGTCACGCGGGTCAATCAACGTGTCGCCGCACAAAAATCCACTCCGTGTGTACGGGTGTCCGACAAAGATCGCGAGAAACATTCCGGCAGGGGTTTTCACCACGGTGGGATCACCACCTGTCAATGTGGTGTTTGTGTAGCCCAGCCATGTGAATCCATCGCTGGAAGTATTGAACCAGATCCTATTTCCGGAACCGTAGAAACGCAACTCTTCGGCCTCCGTCGCGAGGAAATTTCCAGTCCAATTGTGCTGGTTGTCGGATGGGTACAAGGCGTGTCTCGTGAACTCGAGTCCGTCGCCGCTTGACGCGTGGAAGGCGCCATCCTGGGGTGCACCCGCAGGCGCAGCATACTGCCAGATGCCCTTGAAAAATGTGACGGCCGGATCGATGACGGCCCTGTTCGCGTCGTCGAAACGGGCACCGGGTTCGAATACAAAGTGGACGCCATCCGAACTGATCGCGGAATATGTATTCACGATGGATGTCAAACCGCCGGGCGGCATGCCGTCGCTGGATGAGTAGTAGAGGCGCAGCCTCCCATTTGGAAGAACTGCAATGGTCGGATCAAACGGTCGCTGATACCCGACCGGTAATCCGCTCACGATGATCGGTGCTGGAGCGGTCCAGGTGCTGCCGGCATCAAACGAGAATTTCACCGCGACTCTATCCCACGTCGTCGTGTTCATCGGCTGTCGGAACCATTGGAAAACACAGACCAGCGTGTCGCCTTTCCAGCGGATGGCACTCGGGACGCCGGCGGAATCCTGAAAAATGACAGGCGGGCCGAAAGTGATTCCATCCTTCGACCATGCGGTCATCAATGGGCGCTCCCACGGCGGGTTTGTCTGTGCGATCAGAGGACCGCTGCAGAGGCACAAAAGAGTGAGAAGGTATGGGAGCTTCGACATACGTATTGGGACTGAATGCATCGCGGCGCACGTTGGGGCATGCGCATGTGAAAGAGGAAAAGTATCACATTCGGACATGTTCGCCTATTCCTGCACAAGCCCGATGTCGAACAGTAGTTACCGGACGTCCGGGATGTATTCTCGCATCTGAAAACAAAAAGGCGGAATCCATCGATTCCGCCTTTCTGTCGTGAGACCTGGCACGCAGGTCAGTCCACAAACTGCCTCGCATAATATTTCGCCGTGAGTTTCTCGCCGGTGGCTGCCTCGATCATATCGTTCCAGAACAGAGTGCGTGCCGGCATGAAGACCTTCTCGCGCAGGTATACACCGACATCAGTCTTTCCGGCAAAACTCTGTATTGATGGATCCGCGCCTTTCAGAACTCGGTCGTTGATATAGTACCACAATTGCGAGGCGAGCAATTCACCCATCAGGTAGTTATGATAGTACGCAGGGTACAACGCCACATGGATTTTCGACGCCCAGTCTGGCGCATTGCGACCCGCGGGTTTTTTCAACCCCTGATATTTTTCGACGAGCTGCCACCACAACGCGTTGAGATCCTGGTCCGGATTTTCGTACATCGCCTTTTCAAAGCGGTACATGACCTGAGCCCAGCGGCTGAACACAAGCTGCTCGAGGCGGAGAGATTTGCGGCTTGCGTCCGCCGCTTTATCGACGACGTCGGGCTGCATGTTCGCGACCTCCTTCATCCAGGCAGGATTCGAGGCAAAGCGGCCGAACAACATCGCTATGGCTTCGGTGGTGAAGGTGTGTGCTTCCTCGCGCAGGATCCACGGGGCGGTGCGATCGAGGAATTTTGAATACACCGCATGGCCGTATTCATGCAGGGTTGTGTTCATCCAGTTGTAACTCGGCGTGATATTGCACACAACGCGCACATCGCCCTCACGGTCGATATCGGTGCAATACGCATGCTGGTATTTGCCCGGTTTTTCAAAAAGATCGCTCTTGGCCACCATGTCGTCGATCGGAAGACCGATTCCCGCAAAGTATCCTGTCGCGATTCCGACGATGTCCTTTCCTTTGTACAGCGCATCAAGATCTACATCGTAGATACGCGGCGCTTCCTGGAAGTAGCGGTTCTGATAATGCCAGGGCATGAGCTGCTCCTTCGGGATGCCGTAACGCGCGGCGAGGAAACCGTCGATGTCGCCTTTCAGTTTCGTGAAAGCATCACGAGTAAGCGCATCGAGTTCATCAAACAATTTTTCGATGTCGTCCGGATTCTGCTCGCTGAGTTCGAGCTGCATCGCGTGGTAATTCTTGAAGCCGAGCTTGCGCGCCACGTCGTTCCGGAGTTTTACGAGTGCGAGCACGTCCTTCACCACCACGTCACCAACGTGTTTGCTTGCGACCCACGCGGCCTCGAGTTCCTTTGAGTTCTTCGAGGTTTTCAGCACGTCTTCGAGTTGATTGTCCGTCAACTGCTTGCCGTGTACTTCCGCGCGGAAGGTGGAGAACTTCTGCTCCGTTTCATTCTGCATACGCACCATCTCCTCGAGCGTTTTGTCATCGATTTGCTTTGCGAGGAAGGCATTGTACAGTACGAGGAGCTGCCTGGAGAGAATTGGATCAGTTATGGATCCTGATTCCTTGATGGCCTTCAGTTTGGCGAACGCGGCGGTGTCCGCAAAAAGGCGGGAACGTTCGAGTTCGAGATCGGCCGATTTTTTGTAGTCCTCATCACGGCCGGAAATCGTCGCGTTGAAATACGCAAGGTTCGCATCCTTGTTCAAAGGCGCGATCCGTTTCTCGAAGTCGGTGAGGAAGTCTGTGAAATCCTTGTTCATGTCCTTTTTCTCCGGGGTTCCGCATCCGGCGAAGAGGAGGATAGCCGGGAGCAGCGCGATGATACAACGTTTCATGGATGTGCTCGTAGTTATGAATGTGCTGGATGTTTTTGCAGGTTATTCGAAGCGGATCGATCCCTGTTCGACGTCGCGGCCAAGAGTAAATACGCCGGGGGTCTTTTTGTCGGAGGTGCTCCAACTGCTGTTCTCACCGCCGAAGCGGAACGTGTATGTATCTCGTCCACCGATGTCAAAAAACAGTCCTGTGCTCGGAGCATAGATTACCCATTCGCCGCGCTGTCGGGCGGTGGCGTACCCAAGCGCGTTTCCGACGGGCGCATAGCTGTCGTTTCCGCGAATGTTGAGGAAAAGTGCGAACGAATTGTTCAGAGCGCTTCCGAGACTGCATGCCCGATCGTCGCCATTTGACATAGTGTACGAATCATTGCCGTCGGCATCGATGTAGATTGCGGCTGATGCATCGTGCGCCGTGCCGAGTCCGAGCGTCATGACGAGGTCGGTGCGGTCGTCGCCCGCGTCGTCGAACAGCGCGCCGATAGCGAAGTGGGCCGCGGCCCCGAGGTTGAAAAACACGCCGCGGTAGGTGTCGTCACCCGCGTGATCGTTCAGCACGCCCATGCCGTACCAGTAGCCGCTGCCCTGCGCGAACACGCCCGCCGAGTAGGAGTCGTCGCCCGACAGGTCGTGCAGGATGCCGAGGCCGCCCGACATGTTGTGCCCGTCGGTGTGGTCGCCGCGGCGTCCGGCGCCGTAGCCCTGCGCGTCGGACTCGTTGTGTTTCGGCGTCTCGTCGCCCACATGGGTGAGCTGCGTGTCGTCAGCGATATAGCTGTCGTCGCCACTGCCGTCGGCGAGGAGTCCGAGTCCGGCCGAAAAACCATAACCCTGCGCGTAGTAGACGGTTGAATACGAATCGTCACCCGCGCGATCAAAGAGGATGCCGATGCCATACATTCCCGCGCCCTGGCTGAATCCATCACTCGAGTATGTGTCCTTGCCCGACTCGTCGTACAGCAGGCCCACACCGAATCGTCCGCAACCCTGCGAAAATGTGCGGCTCGAGTACGAATCGTTTCCGCCGAGATCGAGAAGCAGGCCGAAGCCAAGCACCCCTGCTCCCTGCGCCGCGATACCGGAATGCCGGTTCTCATATCTGTCATTCCCACTCAGATCGATGAGCACGGAAACCGGACGCTCGTGCGATGCCGCGCCGGCAGGACCGAAGTACGAATCGTCACCTCCGAGATCGATGAGGAGGGCGCAGTCGCTTGCATAGTGGACGTCGTTGCCGCCACCGGCGATTATCACCCTGCCCAGCGGGGTGGGCAGGTCGAGCGACACGGTGTGACCTAGAAAGGAGCGGAGTTCGGGCACTGCCTTTTCGACTGCCTGTGCGAGCAACGATGCACCCCACGACGCACTCATCACGTCGAAGGCGGCCGCCGCATCGTACACGGTCTGATCGAAGGTGTGCGCATCGCACTGCGATTCTTCGAGCGTGGTGGTGCGGTAGATATACGGCCATTGGGCCCTCGGTATGGCCGCGAGAGAGCGGTTGCGCCATACGGCAGCTTCATCTATGGCTATGAGCAGGGACGCAACAACCCGTTCGAGTCCGGGAGGTAGCTTCTGCGCCTGCAACTCGGCGTTGCGTACATCGTTCGACCAGTCCTGCGTCGGCAACGGGTATACGATCACGTTACCCGGATCCCGCGCGTCGGCACGCAGAACACGCTCGAGGGTCTGCGCGAGAGGCCGGTCCGCAGGTACAACAGGTGTGTAGTCGAAACCATAGCGCCCGACGTCGTGTCCGAGATTCCTCGCGGAGTTGTAGATGAGGCCCGCGAGCGGCCGTACCTTGCGCTGCGTGGGTGTTGCGAAGTTGCTGCTGTCGCCCGTCATCCACACAGTGTAACGAAACAGCATCTCGCGTGTGAAGTTCGGAATCTTAAGCGGGCGTGCGAGAAGGCCGTCGAAATACGGCAGGCGGAACGGATCGCTTCGTGGGACGGGGCCCCACGTTGGCTGTGGCCTGTATCCGACAGTGGCGGAATCGAGTCCGAAGGATGAAAGTGCGCTACGGAGGAGTTCGTCCTGTGCCGACATGGTCGTAATGGCACAGAAGAACAGCGCGACGGCGGCGAGTGGTTTCATGGGGTCTTGAGTGAGCGTGAGCGGGAGAAGGGCCTCGAGCGCCCAACAGTGCGCTCCACAAATATACGGCACACCGGATTGGCAGACGCGGCCCTGCGTATCGGATACGTGCGTATGGAACCATTTTTGTGCACCCGCAGGTTCGACTTTCCCCAAGTTTCCGGAACAGGTACATTTCCCTCTTCATAACGGAGATAGGAGAGATGAAAAGCGTGCGCATAGTAGCGATAGTATTCTCCTTGCTGCTGACCATCGCAGGTGTATCTGCGCAGACCCGACTCGATTCCCTCAGGCCGCAGCCGCGACAGGCCTATGTGCGGCTGATGTTCTCGGCGGTGTACTCTCCATCTCCGGTGCATCCGATCTTCCTTGATCCCTCTAATCCTGCGTGGGGAATTGCGGCCGATATCAATGCACGTCTACGCGGACTCGGATTAAACACGCTGCCCGTAGCGCTGTGGTCGGACGCTGATTCGACCGCGTCCGGGATCTTTATCGGAACGGGAGTTCCTTTTCTGCGACGGCTTCTCGACGCGGTGCCAGATCAGAAAATAGTTGTCACGCCCACGTATCCCGGACCCGAAGGGTATGTGCTCGATGTCACGCCGATGCGCGCGCTCATTGTCGGATCGGACTCCGCAGGCCTCTGGTACGGTGCCGATACATTCCTGCAATTACTCGCTGCATCACCTTCACGCTGGCTGCACGCGTGCCGCATTGTCGACGCGCCCGAGTTTCCGATCCGCTGGCTGTACTACTCAACCAACGTACAGGTGGGAGCGAATATCACCAAGGCCAAGCAGGTATGGACTGATGCGTACCGGAACCGTCTCAATGGCGTGCATCTGAGCGACTCGAAATTTTCACGGCCAACCACTCTCCCGAATTTTTATTTCGATTCCCTGCGCTCGCTTCTTCGATGGTCCGCCGACAGGCGGCTGTCGATCATTCCCGGCGTGATGCCGTTCGGGTATTCCGAATCGATGCTCTATCACGATCCGAATCTCGCCGCGGGCGTGCCTGTAGTCCGTCAGCCCTATGTGCAGTTCCCGGGCGACACCACCGCCTCGCTCCTTGGCCGTATTCCTCCCATGCCCAACGGCGACTTCGAGCAACTCAGTGGTTCGGATATCATTCCCGGCTTCACCTTCATCGACCAGCCGGGGAAGATCAGTTATGTGGACCTCGCGGTGAAACATGGCGGCAAGGCCAGCGTCCGATTCGAAAAATTCGCGACGTATGATCCGCAATATGGCCATGGGCGCATCGCGTTGCGTCGCCAGGTTCCTCCCTTCGCACAGTTCCGGCTCTCCGGCTGGGTGCGCACGGAGGGATTGTTGCCCGCGAACTGTATCACGATGACGGCCATCGGAAATAAAAACTCGACGCTCCTATTCACCGACATCAGCCTGCCGTCGTCGACGGGCGACTGGCGGAAGCTCGAGTTCACCTTCAACAGTCTCGAATCCGATACCGTTACTGTGTACTGGGGGGTATGGGACGCCAAGGGTGGAAAGATCTGGTGGGATGACCTCTCTTTCGACGAAACGGGGCTCGTGAATCTCATACGCAGACCGGGTGCACCATTAAAGGTCGAGGACGAGTCCGGTGCCCGTGTCTATGCAGAAGGGTCGGATTTCGATACACTTCGCGATGCGGGAATGGGCCGGAATCCATGGCCCGGATCGTACGACACCTATCACACCCCTCCGCGGATCCGACCGCGGAACATGTCGTCGGACACATTCTACGTGTCGTACTATCATGCGACAGTGATATACGGCGGGCAGGTCATGATGACGCCGTCTGAACCCGTCGTGTACGACATTCTCGACAGGGAATTCCGCGCGCTCGATACTGTCATGCGGGCGGAAACGTATTTCATGCAACACGACGAAATACGCACGCTGAACTGGGATCTCGGTGATCAGTCGCGCGGACTCACACCGGGACAATTGCTGGCGGAAAACGTGTCGCGTTGCCGCGACATCATACGCCGCGCGCGTCCAAACGCCGATCTGTGGATATGGTCCGACATGTTCGACGAATTCCACAACGCCGTGCGACGGAACTACTACCTTGTCAACGGCGATCTGCGCGGCAGTGCCGATCTTCTCCCGAAAGACATCGGCATCGTCAACTGGAATGGGCGCGAGGGCATTGTGCAGAAAAGTCTGGACTTCTTCGCCTCGCGTGGATTCAGACAGATTTCCGCACCATTCTACGACGGTGACGAAAACGACATCCGCATCTGGAAGGAGTGGATGCGGGGAGTCCCGAACACACGCGGCATGATGTACACCACGTGGCGCGCGAACTACGGGTACTTGAAGCCCTTCGGCGAGTACGCGTGGAATCACGCGCCCTACATCGAACATTGTCCGCCGACAACGCTGCGTGGTGGCGGAGTTTTGGATCTTTATATCCGTATTACCGGCGATCCGTGGGATGCCGCCTGGAGTGCGGGAGCCGCAGCCGTGCGCTGGCGCACGCGTCCCGGTGATCCGTTCGCAACACTGCCCTTCACACCGACACCCGGAGTGTTACAGACCGTGCCGCTTACGCTGCCCGCGCAGACGCGCTGGCTGCAGTGGTTCGTGGAAGCGAGTGATAATCGCGGATGGTCGACAAAAGTACCCTTTGGTGATACAGTGTTTTTTGAACTCGGAGAGGTTCCGACAGGTTCCGAATCCGTTGATCCCGCAGGCGAACTTGAGCTTTTCGGCGTGTATCCGAATCCCGGGGTGAATGCGCCGCAGGCGATGATGGAATTCCGCGCCCCCGCCGGTCGTATCGTCGACATCGAGATTGTGAACGTCCGGGGTTCCGTGTGCAGCAGGTCCAAAATTTCCGCGGATGGCGGTGTGCAGAGCGTGACGTTGTGGTTGCAGGACCTTCCCCGCGGCGTGTACATCGCGTCTGTTCACGCGGGGGGCATTGCGCGGAGACTGCGTTTTATCCGGTAGGATTTCGTCTACTCTCCGATTCGCGACAGAGCTTCTCGCACGGCATCGTGCAGGATGGGGCGGAAGCCGAGCAGCACACGGTTCTCGCGTGTGGGGTGCACTCGATTTGTGAGAAACACAACGGCGATTCCCGCATCGCGGTCGATCCAGAGCGACGTGCCCGTGAATCCGGTATGTCCGAAGGCGCGCGTCGAGAAATACCGGCCCGCGCTCGAACCCAGACTCGATTTGGTATCCCATCCGAGAGCCCGTGAACTTGCTCCCTGCCTTCGCGTAAACATGTCGATGGTTGTGCGTCGTACAATGCGCGAACCGTCGAGTTCACCTCCTCCGATAAGCATGAGTGCAAAGCGTCCGAGGTCCCGGGCGGTAGAAAAGAGCCCCGCGTGTCCAGCCACACCGCCGAGCAGGGCGGCCGTCTCGTCGTGCACGGTGCCACGCAGCAGACGTTTCCGCCAGGCGGCGTCGTACTCCGTCGGTGCACAACGGTCAACGAGCGAATCGGGAGGAGTGTACATCGTCGCGGACATGCCGAGCGGCGCAAAAATCAGCTCGCGCGCATAAATATCGAGAGGGATTCCGGTGATCCGTTCAATCACCTTTGCGAGTGTGATCATTCCGAGATCCGAATACACAGTGCGTGTGCCCGGAACGTAGTCGAGCGGCGAGGCGAAAATTGTATCCAATGCCTGTGCTGCATCGGTGCAGAAGGTGAAGTACGGTTTGAATGGGGGAAGTCCTGCGGAATGCGTGAGCAGGTGGCGAATCGTGACGTGTGCCTTTCCGTTGCGTGCAAATGATGGGATGTAGCGCGCCACGGGAGCGTCGAGATCCAGCCGTCCGGTTTCCCACAGCTTCATGGCGGCGGTTGTGGTCGAGACCACTTTCGACAACGACGCGAGGTCGTACATGGTTGCCTGTGTCACCGCATCATTCGTGTCGTATGACACCATACCGAAACAACGTTCATGCACAATCGTGCCTTTATGAATCACAAGAAGCTGCGCACCGGGGAAAGCCCTCTCTCGAATTTTCAGATTCACAAGCGAATCCACCCGACGGAACACGTGAGAAGTGACTGCCGCATCGAGCGTGTTCGCGAGCGGATAGGAGAGGCCGTGTCCGCGAGGGGCATAACCCGGTAACGAGACGGGCAGGCGGCCGGAGGGATTTACCGCTCCAAAAAGGACGTCGATGGTAGTTTCGAGAGAAGGGAGATCGTCGCCGTACGAACAGATGTATGAAGGGATCCACGGCAATGTTTTCCCAGTGTACGGGCTGCCGAAACTCAGCAGGACCACGGGAATTCTCATCGAGCGGACCTGCTCCATCAGATCCTGCTGATCCTCCGACAAGGCGATGCTGCCGGCACCGGTGCGAACATTGACGAACGACGCCACGATGAGCATGTCGAGACGGCGCAGAGAATCGAGCAGAGCACGTGCCGCTTTCGGTGGAATCGTATTCTCAGCCGTAAAGCGGTGTATCCCTGGCGCGCTTGCCGCGAGGAGGGACGAGAAGCGCTGCTCGTCGCCGTTCTCCTTGCCGTGCAGAAACGAGATGCAGCCTGTCCGCCCAGGCAGAACGCGTGGAAGCGGAAGCGCTCCGGAATCGTTTTTCACGAGGGTCACAGTTCTGCGGGCGATGGAGTGAGCAAGTGCTGCGCGCGCGCTATCGGTGGCAATGCCGCTGCGCGCGCGGTCGGGCACGCGCTGGTGCGCCAGACCGAGCCATTCTTTGTACACGAGGATGCGCCGCACTCTCCGGTCGATGGATTCGGCGCTGATGAGCCCATCCTCCACCGCCTTGCTAACCGCATTGACTGCGTCTTCCGCATCGACCGGCATAAGCAGAACATCGGCTCCGGCACGCGCTGCCTCCATCGCCACGGCGCCGTTGCTGCGGAAGCGGCGCGTCAAGGCCTTCATATTCAGTGCATCGGTAACCACAAGACCGTGGAACCCGAGTCGTGCGCGCAGCAGAGTGTCGATCAGTGCGGCGGATGCGGTTGCCGGGCGCGTGGAGTCCGGTTCCACTGCCGGCACGGCAAGATGACCCAGCATGACAGAGAGCACGCCTGCATCGATAAGGCGGCGGAAGGGGAACAGTTCGACGGAATCGAGGCGCGCCGCGGAGTGCGCTATCACGGGCAGATCGTTGTGTGAGTCGACATCGGTGTCGCCGTGGCCGGGGAAGTGTTTTGCAGTTGCGATCATACGGCCGTCCTGCAGCCCGCGCATGTAGGCCTCCGCAAGCGAAGCGACCCGCGGCGCGTCTTCTCCGAAGGAGCGGACGTTGATGACAGGATTGTCGGGATTATTGTTCACGTCGGCAACAGGCGAGTAGTTCTGATGCACTCCCACCTCGCGCGCCTCTTCGGCGACGGCGCGTCCCATGGCATAGGCAAGATCCGGATCATCCGCAGCACCTAAAGCCATGAGCGACGGAAACTCCGTGGCACCGGTTAACCGCATCGTCAATCCATTCTCAAAATCGGCGGAGATCATCAAGGGCACTGACGACCAGGATTGGAGCGTGTCAACAAGTGCCTCGGCATTGCTTTTATCACCCAGCGAAATAATCACACCGCCAACTCCAAGTTCGCGCACCTGCTCGCGCAACTCGCGCAGCTTTTTTCCATCAGTGTTGCTATATGTGAACGGAACAATCATCTGCGCCACTTTTCGACGCAGGGACAGACCTGCAAGCACGCTGTCGACCCATGTTGAGGTCATCGCCGGGTGTATGGTGCCGTCCCCGTCTTGAAGCAGTGAGTCCGGCGGAAGTTCCTCGATGTGGAGCGGGGGCTGCGACACGGGGGGCACACGCACCGGCTCGCGACTTTCCATGTGCGGCGGAGGTACCACGCCTGCGCGGAACAGGCCGCATCCGGCAAATGACAGTGCGCCGATACAGAGGCAAGTCGAAACAAACAGAATGTTGTTCAAACGGATCGTGACCATGGCGTGAGTAAAGTGTGGAGATTTCCCGCGTGTGCATTGGAACTCGCGGCATGTGCATGGTGTGAAGGTAACATTTTTCCGTCTCACAGCAGGCCCGCCGCGGCATCCCGCGAAAGTCTTGACCACGCGACTGAAACAGGCGTACATTTGTGGTTGCGCGAACCTCCGGCCGGAATCAATGCCTGCACCGAGTGACGCGTGATACACTCACCCGCAAGAGGATCCACCACGATGACGAACGAGACACACATTCAGGAATACGAGTACAAGGCCGAAATGCAGCAGTTGCTGCACTTGATCATCCATTCCTTATACACGCACCCTGAGGTATTTCTCCGAGAGCTGATCTCGAATGCGTCGGACGCCTTGAACAAGGTCCGATTCATGCAGGTAACAAACACGCCGGTTCTGGATTCCGATGCCGCGCTGGGCATCACCATCGAGATTGACGAAAAAACCAAGTCATTCTCCATCGAAGACACGGGCATCGGCATGACGCGCGAGGATCTTGTCGAGCGCATCGGCACGATCGCATCGTCCGGTACGCTTGACTTTATTCGTTCCGCGCGATCAGGGGAGGGTGCAATTGACGGCAGTGAACTGATAGGGAAATTCGGTGTCGGCTTTTATTCCGCGTTTATGGTGACGGATGAAATACACATCGAGACGCGCCACGCGGGGCCTGATTCCAAGGGCCTGCGCTGGACATCGCGCGGCGAAGGCCGTTTCACGATCGAGGAAATTGACCGCCCTCATCGCGGCACACGCATAATATTCACGCTGAAGGACGATGCCGCGGAATTCGCGCATGTCTGGCGGGTGAAGGACGTGATCCGGAAGTATTCGAACTTTGTGAACTTCCCCATATCCATAAACGGCGAGCAGGTAAACACTGTCACCGCTCTCTGGCAACGAGCAAAGGACGAGGTGAACGACACCGAGCGCGGCGAGTTCTTCACGTTTATCGCGGGCGATGCCACTCCGCCGCTCGGTCATCTGCACTTCGGTGTGGAGGGCCGCGTCACATTCAAAGCGCTGCTGTTTATCCCTTCCACACCTCTTGGCCGGTACCTCGACCCTCGTGAGGAAAAGGGGCCACAGCTCTATTCGAACCGCGTATTCATCCAGGATGACTGCAAGGACCTGCTGCCGGACTATCTGCGGTTTGTGCGCGGCGTGATCGATACCGAGGATTTACCTCTGAACGTATCGCGAGAATTGACACAGTCGAGCCCGTTCATCATGCGCATCAGAGAGATTGTGACGGGGCGCGTGCTCGCACTGCTCGAAGAATGGGCCGCCAAAGACGAGGAGTTGTACAACCGGTTTTGGAAGGCCTTTGCACCGCTGTTCAAACTGGGCGTGTCGACCGACGTCGCAAACAAGGAGCGGCTTCTCGATCTACTGCGGTATGAATCCACGGCGGCACCCGCGGGCGAACTGGTTTCGCTCGCAACGTACACGAGTCGTATGCCGGCGGAGCAGAAGGAGATTTACTTCATCGCAGGAGAGCATCGCGCGATGATCGAACACAATCCCAACCTCGAGTATTTCCGCAAACACGGTCTCGAAGTTCTCTTTCTGACAGATCCGATCGATGTCTTCGTTGTTCCAACTCTCGGAGAATATGAAGGCAAAACGTTCGCCAGTATCGAAAAGGCCGACGTCGACTTTGCACAAGCAACGGTCTCCGATGCCGACGCCGCCGACGCCGCCGACGGGGCGCCGGCGTTGCTGGCAGCATTTCGCGAGGTGCTGGGCGACCGCGTGAAGGATGTTGCTGAATCCCGGCGTCTTGTGGATTCCGCGGCCACACTCGTAGTCGCAGCGTCGGGCCTCGACCCGCAAATGGAGCGCATGATGCGTGCAATCGACAGCAACTTCGAAAGCGCAAAAAAAATACTGGAGTTGAACCTGTCGCATCCATTGATGCGGAACCTTGCCAGAATTGCCGCAAGCTCTCCAGCGGATCCTCTCCTCCGCGATGCGATCGAGCAGGTGTACGAGGGCGCGCTTATCATGGAGCGCGCACTGACCGCACCCGCGGATTTTGTGCGGCGGATGACAAACTTTATGGAACGCGCGACACGTCCGTGACGCAACACGCGATCATGAGACGACGCGCTTCTCCCGCTCGACGATCGCAAGGACAATACGGATTTCCGCAAAACTGATTTCGGGGTCCACAAGAGATTTGATCTTTTTCAGATCGGCCCGAGGCAGCTTTCCGAGCGCCGCGCGAATCTGGTGCTGATGATCTTTCGGCATCAGCGCGTCGATATCGATTCGTATGCCCTTGCCGATCATTTCGGCGATGTGCTGGGAGACGGTTCCGTCCGTGAGTCCCCGCCGCGCGGCGATGTCTTGCAGCGGCAGCTTTTGTACGCAGAGCTCGAAGGTTTGCACGATCGACGACGGCAGATCGGGCAGTGCACGCTGTTCACGTGAGACCGCCAACGCGAGTTCCCTCTCGCGTTGATGCTCACGGATTGTGGCGAGTAGCTGGGTCCCGATCCGTTTTGCGGTGACGGGTCCTATCCCTTCCACCGCGAGGAGGGAATCCATATCAGCCGGCGCCGCGTTTGCAACGGCGCGGAGCACCGCATCCGCCACAAGCATGTGCGAGGGGATGCGCAGTTCACCGGCGATACGGCGGCGTGCGGCGCGCAGTGATTCGTATAAAACGGGATCGCGCAGTTCGGCGTCGCTTCCACCCGGGGAGATCTCGAGCGGTGTTATCTCGCGCGTCAATTTTGCACGCCCCAATTCCGTCAATCGCAGTGCAGGGCGTACACTTTCAAACATGCCGATCCACCCGAGCCCGATCATCGCATCAAGCACGGCGGATATCTCGCCACGCTCCACAGTGGATGCGCGGCCGTACGCCGTTGCCCGCTGCAGGCCGTACTCTGCGATACGTTTGGACTTGGACCCGCGCAGGACATCGATGAGAACACTTCGGCCGAATTTGCCCTCGAGTTCGGCGACGCATTCGAGCACCATCGGCGCCAAGGCCTCGAATCGATCCTCATCATCCGGCGGCGGCGCCACCTCGGCTCCAGATTCGCAGGAATCGCAGATACCGCAGACGCTGTTGATGTCCGTTTCTTGAAAGTACTCCAGAATCATATTTCGTCTGCAGGCGACACCGAGGATATACCGCTCCATCGCGCGAAGTTTTTCGAACGCATGCGCCATTCGTTTTTCAAGGGCGCGATAATCGATAGTGAGGTCGCGTGCCTGCACACGCTCACCAAACAGGGCGTAGCCGCTCCCCTTCCTGCCAGATTGGAACTCGACGAGACCCTGTGCCTGCATCTCACGCAGACCCTGCAGAATATGGTCCTCGGAACGGAACGTCTTTTCCGCAATCTCATTAAGAAAAACATCGACAGGGTGGAAGAACGCTTCACTTCCCACCGTGCGAAGCAGAGCGACTGCGACAGGTGAGAGTGTGTCGGACGCTTCGCGCACGAGCCATTCGCGGAGTTGATCTGGCTCGACAATGAAACGTACCGTGGAATGCGCGTAACTGGCGTCGATACGGCGCACATAGCCGCTGCGGTCCAGAAGGTCGAGAGCGCCGCGCACAGCCGCCTCGCTCGTCTTGCCTATTCCTGCCGCGATCTGCTGCGGATTCAGATTGACAAGGCCGCGGAAACTGTGTCCGAGCTGGTTGCCCGCGGTGGCGTGAAGGAATGCGTACACGCTTTGCACCAGCGCGCGGTCGGGGAAAGTTTGTCGTATAAAAAACTCCGGGAGGGAGCGGTCGCCCGGCTGGTGGAGGATTGTGCACACACTCGGCTTCCCGTCCCTTCCCGCGCGTCCCGCCTCCTGATAATACTGCTCGATGGAACCCGGCATATCGTGATGGATGACAAAGCGCACATCGGGCTTGTCGATGCCCATCCCGAAGGCGGTGGTAGCCACGATGACCCTCGCCTCGCCTCGCATGAATCGTTCCTGGACATCCTTGCGGCGTGTGTCGGGCAGGCCGGCGTGATAGGCCTCGGAAACGATGCCGTGCCGCCTCAACATGTCCGCGATTTCTTCGACGGCATTTCGTGTCCCCGCATACACGATGCCGCACGAGTCACCCGCGCAGGCGGCGAGGATCGCCTCACGTTTGTTCGTCCCCTGTTTTACGCGCAGCGAAAGGTTGGGGCGGTTGAATCCACGGACGATCACCGAGGGCTGCCGGAGGGCAAGCTGGCGCACCACATCCTCACGCACATCCGGCGTTGCGGTCGCAGTGAGCGCGGCGATCTGCGGTGTCCCGAGAAATTCGATGGCCTCTCGTAATTTCAGATAGCTTGGTCTGAAATCATGGCCCCATTCACTGATACAATGCGCCTCGTCTACCGCAAACAGCGCGACGCGTGCCCCGCGCATCCGGTCGAGGAATGCCGGGCTTTCAAAACGTTCCGGCGCCACGTACATCAGCTTATAGAGACCGCGCCGCGCCTGCTCGATACGTTCCATTGCGTCGCGGAAATCGAGCATGGAATTGACGAACGTGGCCCGGATGCGCGCGCGACGCAACGCCTCCACCTGATCCTGCATCAGGGAGATCAGGGGGGAGACTACAATGGTAATGCCGTCGAGCAGCAAAGCGGGGATCTGGTAGCAGATGGACTTCCCGCCGCCGGTTGGAAGCACGGCAAGCGTGTCGCGTCCATCAAGTATCGACCTGACGATCTCCTCCTGTCCGCCCCGAAAATCCGCGTACCCAAAATGTGTGCGCAGCGCCTGGCGTGCCGCGTCAAATGTTGGTCTTTCTGCTGTGCTCATGATACCTCCCTCGATCGTTCCCGATCCTTGTACTCACGGGAGGGGAAAAATGTTCCCGGATCGGGAAAGAAACCGGCCGACTGCGCGGCAGCGCCAATGTTCGTAACCGAACAGGGGGCGCAGCGCCGACCGGCCATCATGCCGGATAATACGGCGCGAGCTGGTCCGACATGAACTTTGTCACCGCGAGGATCACGCCGAAATCGTCGAGATATCCGACAAACGGCGCCAAATCGGGAATCGTGTCGATCGGGGAGATGAAATAGAGCAGCGCAAAGACCACGACAACCTTTCTTTGCCACGGCACATCAGTATCCGTGAAGTAGCGCCACAGTGCGATCAGATCGCCGGCAAATCTGACGCGGCTGCCCACATCGCGCATTTTCCGTTCGAACTTTTCGTGCACTTCTTTCGACTGTTTGAGGTAGTGTTCCTCGTCGACTTCAGCGCCGAGTTCGTAATCGGCAAACATCTCATCAAGTTCTTTGTCCATAGCGCCTCTCAAAAGGTGTTACCCGAGCGAAAATGATGCATTCGGCGGCGGAAAGCAAAGGCACGAAAAAAAATGCCGGCGCCTCGAGATACGAAGCGCCGGCACGATTCCGCGCAGCCTGTCAACGCACTCGCAACATGCGCGTTGTACGGATCCCCGTTGGTGTTTCGAGAACCCCGTGATAGACACCGGGGGCGAGATCCCCGGATTCGAATGGAATGGTGTGTTGGCCGGCGTCCTGGATCTCTGACGTTGCCAGCCGTGCAACAACGCGGCCAAGGGCGTCAAACACACTCAGCGATACGACCGACTCTGTTGGGAGTGAATATGTCAGGACCGTGCCTGTTGTGAAAGGATCAGGGTAGTGCGACAAAACGACCGGAGCGGTTGCATCCGTCCGGAGTAACACCACGGTGGACGAATACCGCTTGTTGCCGTCGCGATCTACCTGGCGCAACCGGTAGCGCAATTCGAGAGCGCCCGGATCCGCATCTTCAAAGGCATAACGCTGTGGTGTGTTGATCGTGCCGTAGCCCGGGATAAAACCGATTTGATGCCACGGCTCACCATTGCTCTGACGTTCGATTTCGAAGCCCGCATTGTTCGATTCGGTTGCCGTTCGCCAGGTGAGGAGGACTCTTCCATCGAAACGATGGGCCGAAAAGCTGACGAGTTCCACGGGGAGAGAGGTAAAGCAGGTTGTGTTGGTGGAAACTTGTCCGTCGCCTCCGCTGGTGGCGCCGTTGACCGGGAACTCTGTGACACTCGACGACGTGCTGCTGCCTTGCGTTCCTCCCGTCGCTGTCGGAGTTAATGCCGTGGTTGTGGTTGCAATAAAGCCACCACCACCACCACCGCCCGGGCCTTCACTTTCAGCAGACGTGATACCCTGATTGCCTCCGTTGCCACCATGCGCGGTAATTCCCACGCCACTGATACTTCCACTGGAATTGAGAAGGATTGTTCCGCCACCGCCACCTCCGCCCGGAGCGTCGTTATGGGTATTGGAGGTGTTTGCGCCATTGTTACCATTCGCGGTAATACTTCCCAGACCGGTTATCGTAGAGGCATAAAGAAAGATGATTCCGCCACCGTTACCGCCGGCTCCACCTGAACTATTGTTGGCATTGCCTGCGCCTCCGCCGCCACCGAAAAACACGCGAGCGCAGGGGTCGATGCTCAGCGGACGTCCGCCTAGACCCCCGCGTTCGCGGCGATTATTTCCTGCCCAGGAGGCGTTGCCGGGACCAATGCTGAGTGCATCCATATTTGCCGCGCCATAGGTGTAGCCACCCCGACCACCCCCCGATGACGTCGAGAGGCCTGACAGCGCGATATAGGTAGGGTCCAGAGACCAAGCGACTGTTCCAGTACAAGACGAACACATGACACCTTGTCCCGTCCACAATGCGGCTGAACCACCGTTGGCGCCACCCCCCCCACCGCCGTTGTGAGAATTTCCCCCTCCGCCTCCGTTCGCAGGGGCGCCGCGACCATACCGGCCCGAATACGAATCATAGGTAGCCGTGCTGCCTCCGATACTTTCTCCTTTCTCAGCACCAGCCGCGACATCCGTCGTGCGCCAATCGGTGAAGTCCGTCGAGGCAGCGCCATTGTTGATGGACAACGCACCACCGCGGAAGCCCGCACCATTCGCGTTCACAGATCCGTCGATTGTTGCAGTGTACTGGACCGTTGCCGCAATGATACCGCCGGTCTGTCCGTTCCACGCCTGTGGGATGATAGAGGTTCCCGCTGGTACGTTCAGAGTGGTGTACTGGGGGATCCGCACCACCTGAGCGGCACCCCCGCTTGTGTACGCGTACTGGAGGCCGCTTGTCAGATTTATTCGGTTCGGCGACTGCAAGGATGCTATTTCGTGGAACTCATAACGCCCGGCATTATTGTAATTCGTGACGGATCCGTATGAGGCCGAATTTGTTGCCCAGTCGAGAGTCGCCCCCTGTGCCTGGTAAATCAGGATCAAGTCTCCGGCCGCGAATCCCGCGTAACTCGAAACGCGGAGCTGCGTCGCTCCAATACCCGGGCTGTTGGTCAATCGAGTGTATGTGTTTATCGTCTCCGAGCCAGAGATGGTTTTTGCTCCGTCTCTACCCGGGATCTGACCGAATGCCGTCATTCCTCCGATGAGGAAGCAGACTGCTATAAAAGAGCGGACAAGCACTCTTTCAAGTAATATCGCTGACATGAGGGGACCAGTTCAATTGTGTATGGACGATGTGTGTTATGCGCCTGTGAGGCGCCTTTTGTTGTGCGCGGATTATCGCGTCGTTTTTTCTCTGCCGCCTGTGGCGGGGGGTACATCGGTTCTGTGCGTGACATCGGATAAAACCTCATTCTATTTTCGAACGTGTGCAGTACAATCGTGGTGTCCGGACGAAGTAAAGCGCCTCCTCGAGACTGGGAACTAACGCCGTATGCAGCAAGGCATTATCTTGTGTAGTATCTGCAATAATAACTGCCGAAGAAGCTATAACAATTCACGGGCCAACAGACAAACGAGCTCGGATGTGCTTTATTAACAGCGTTTTGCACGTATTTGGTCCAGCGGCATTAATCGGTTGCAGCAATGACAACAACAGAAATTGCAAATTATACAATACCATATATTCCAAGGAAGCGGGGTGCTGCATCCATGCGAATGTTTCGTATTTGCAGGTCTCCCTTCTACAAATGCGAGTATTTAGGTGTGAATTGGCCGATATGACACTCAATCACGCGGGGGCGGTGTCGGGCAGCCAACACCGGAAGCCCGTGAAGCCGCACCGCCTCTCGGGGGCGGGTGGAGAAACTCTGCGAACGTGTCTTCTAGGTCAAAATACGTACTGCCGCCAATGCGGCGAGAAATGCCACGAAGTCGGCGATGAGCCCTGTTGGCAGCGCGTGTCTCGTATTCCGTATCCCAACAGAACCGAAATAGACTGCAACAACGTAGAATGTCGTTTCGGTGCTTCCGTACATTGTCGAAACGAGGATGCCGATAAAAGAATCCGGGCCGTGTGTTTTCATGATTTCAGTCATCACGCCGAGCGAGCCGCTCCCTGACAGGGGGCGCAACAGACCCATCGGTAGCGCCTCGGCAGGGAAGCCAAGGAGATTCGTTGCCGGCCGGACTGCGGCTATGACCACATCCATCGCGCCGCTGGCGCGAAATACCGCAATGGCGACGAGCATGAGTACCAGATAGGGAATGATGCGGGTTGCGGTTGCAAACCCCTCCTTGGCTCCCTCCACCGCGACTTCGTACACCTTCACGCGGCGCATGGCACCATAGACCAGAAAGAAAAGAAGGAGAGCCGGAATCGCCAGTGCCGACACCGCGGATAGTATGGTCTGGACGATTTCCATCAACGGGTTGTCTCGACAGGCAGGCGGAACCACGGGAGCCGCTGCAGAAGCTTGGCAACAGCGACGCCCGTGCTTGCGGCGACCAGTGATGCGAGCAGCGTGGTCCCGATAATCGCAGCGGGATTGGACGATCCCAGGGAGGCACGTACTGCAATGGCTGTGGCAGGGATCAGTGTGACGCAGGAGGTGTTCATTGCAAGGAAGGTGCACATCGCATTGCTTGCGGTACCTTTGTGTGTGTTCACCTTCTCGAGTTCCTCCATGGCTTTCAGTCCGAACGGCGTTGCCGCATTTCCGAGCCCGAGCATGTTCGCGGAAATATTCATCATGATCGCGGCGATGGCCGGATGATCGGAAGGAACGTCAGGGAAGAGGCGTCGTGTCAGAGGTTTCACCGCACGGGAAAGCAGCGACACCAGACCGGCCTCCTGCGCAACATTCATTACACCAAGCCATAGTGCCATGATACCAATGAGGCCGATCGCAATCTGCACGGCGAGCGTTGCGGCGTCGAAGGCGGCGATAGTGATTTTTCGCAGATAGACGAGCCGCACGGGTTGTAAAACGATTGACCACACGGGCCCCTGCGGTGTATCGCGACGAAGCAACGATCCTATGAGGCGCTCACCGCCCTGGGCCGTGGCCATGACAGTGAGTACGTCGGGCGCGCCGTTGGGTATGGTAAGCAGGGCTGTGCCACGATACGCATCGAACATGGTGATGTCCGCCGTGAAGCTGCAATCGCTCTGCTGTTGCGCAAGCGCAGGGATGTTGCGCCGTAGCTGCTCCGCAGAAAGGGTGAGGTCGGCCTGGTATTTTCCTGGACCGTTCACCGCCTCCATTCCCGTCTCTGCAAGGTGCAATGCCGTGCCGTTCCCATAGGAGTTGCGAACCGAATCGTGAATGTCGCGACCTGCAGCCGTCAATATCCCGATGACAAGGATGGCGAGCCAGATGTGATTCAGCATCCACGCCTCCGCGTGGCGTGTGCAGAGTTGAGACGAGCACGTGTCGGGCGTGTCTCAGTTGTGATACAAGGCCCAGTGGTATGCGTCGTCGCCTCTCCAAGGGCGGGCACAAACGGGGACGCAGTCTGCGAGATCGGGCAACTCACGGCACAAGTTCGGTTTTCACACCCGCAATTTCATGGCGCTCCGCATCCACGGCACGCACGTCGTCTTCGCCCACAGTAACGTTTCTGAATCGAGCCACGCCCTTCGCGTCGGTCATACACTGCACAGTGCCGTTGAGTGATACGAGCGCAAAGGCGGCCGGCGTTTTAGTGCCCTTTTCGGTAACAGTCACTTCGATGAGCTTTGATCCCTTGCTTTTGAATCCTTCCGCGCCGAGGATGGACGCGTAGAGCGCCCACGCAGCATTCATGGCGAAGTAGGGCGACAGGCCTTCTTCGTAACTCTTCGACCCCGGGGGTGGAAGCAGGACAACCACATGCCGCAGTTTCTCGAGATCCGGATTCGGATTTGTGCGCTGGACCCACGGCATCGGAGCGGCGTTCACATACACGGGAAACGTTTTAAGGATGATATCCGACAATGATTTTGCGCCCTGCTGGCCGTTGATCTTGAGTGCGTACTTTGTCGAGCCGCTATTGAGTCCGACCTGGACGTACACTGCGCCCTTCTGGGATGCGAGCAAGTCCGCTGCCGCCTTCCGGGTCGCCGCCTCACGCGAGGGAATAATGACCCGTGCACCAGACGCTTCAAGCAACGCCGTGAGCTGGGTACGGGTTCTGACATCCACTCGGTTTTCCGGAGGTGCCGCGGCGGGAGTGGCCAGATCGAGCAAGATGGTCTTTCCATGCAGCACACCACGCGCGACGGGGGCAAGCAGCACAGGATCCTGAACGCGTGATCGCGTCATGGCCTCAGTGCGCATGAAGTAGCCCGGAGCGGTAATACGGGCTTCGAGGCCATCGGTCTGCACGCCCGCAATGATGTATTCGCCCTGTTCATTCGTCAGGGCTTCCTTGTCGCCTGGCAATATGATACGAGCGCCACCGACGGGTTTCCCGTCGGAACTCATGACCACCCCGCGCGTGTACAATGCATCGGGCGATGTGGCTACTGCTCCGCCCGTGCGGACGGGTCCATTCGACGCTTCGAAGGAGACACGCTGTGCAGCGCCAGGCGCAATGACGGTCCGCACTACGCCCTGTTTTGTGAAAAGCACCGTATCACGTCCCATCGATGTTGTGAAGCGGATGGGAATATCGTCGCCCAGCGATTTCCCGGCGCTGTCGACGGCGGTGACGACGATGTGGGAGAACGTCTGATCGTCCGGAGGCAGAATCGCGGGCTCAACACTCGAGCGGAGCAGCGCGGGCGCCGCGGCCACGGCGAAATAGAGTTCAAACGGCGCAGAGGAATTTTCGTTGGAATTCCGCACCTGTGCGGAGAGCCGGTGATAGCCCGCGCCAAGATCATCCGAAGGAGTGACTGTGATCTGCTTGGACTTCGCGTTGTAGATGAAGCCCTCCTCCTTCCCGTCAACCCATACTCGGATCGATTCGTCCTTTATTTCACCCTTGTCTTTTACTTCCACAGTGATGCGCGGACGCTTTTCCGCAAAAAAGACAGGGGATGCATACGCGAGCTGCGGAACCCCCGCGCGGAGGTATTTTCCCAGTCCGCGGAAAATTCCCCACGCCTGTATGTCGTTGAATTCCTCACGCTTCAACCTTTGCTCTTCGTACACACTCGTAAAAAACGCGCATTCGATCAACACCGAAGTCATTTTGGCGTTTCGCAGGACGGCGTATCCTTCGTTGGGATGGATCAGGAAGTCCGAGATTGTTCCGTCGAAGGTCGCGAGTGATCCGGGATTCCCCATGACAAAGGCCAGATCACGCTGGATATAGCGTGCGAGATCGTGGCTGGAGGGTTTATAGCCGGGCGCACCCGGGTGCGCGTGGTAAAACGTGGCTGTATAATTCGTGGCAGGATTTTCCGCCGCATTGTGATGAATGGACAGAAAAACATCGGCATTGTTGGCGTTCGCCTGCTGTATGCGGGCGGTAAGCGGCACCGATTGATCTGCTTCTCGAGACATGAGCACGTTCGCGCCCGCCGCCTTGAGGTAATCGCGCAGACGGAGTGCGACACGCAGATTCACGTCGGCTTCGATAACATCGCCCGCCGGTCCGCGGTTTGCGCGGTCGTCGCCGCCATGACCCGGATCGAGGAAGACGGTCTTCCCCCGCAGCGCTTCCGCAAACAGAGTGATAGCGGAATCGCGGCGCGAAGGTTCGGACCAATCGGGCGGACGCACATAATATACTGCGCTGCCGCAGTGGGACAGGAACGCAGCCAGAATCGGGAGAAAAGTGATGCCGGGAAGTCGGAAGCGAAGGCGCATGGGTGCCGTTGTCGGTGTGCATGAAATATACCTACCAATGGCGGGCCAGACAATATGGAGCAGCGGCACACACTTCGATCCGTGAGCGATTCTTGGTATGTTGTGGCAGCCATGACACAGGACAACACGCATCCGCTCCCACCATCCGCATTTTATGATGCGGCGGCTTCCTCCTACGACACGATGACCGCGTTCACGGAACGGGTGCCGAGAGAAGCGGCGATTCTACAACCGCTTGTGTCGCGCTTCAGGATCCGAAGCGCGGCGGATATGGGGTGCGGAACCGGAATCCATGTATGCGCCCTTTCATCACTCGGCATTAAAACAACGGGGTATGATATTTCGGCGGAAATGCTGCGGCGTGCGCGGAGCAACGCCGCCGTGTATACCGACGCCCAATTTGTGCTGGGGGATTTTCTCGCGCCCGCCCTGCTCAACTCGGAGCCCGTTGACGCCGTGTTTTGTCTCGGCAATTCCCTTCCCCACCTTGCATCATCAGACGAACTTGTGCAGACCTTCGCACAGTGGCGTGAGGCGCTCAACTCCGGTGGGCGTGCGATAGTCCAATTGCTCAATTACGAACGGATACTCGCAATCCGTGATCGAATCATCGCGGTGCGCTCTGATCCGGGGACAACCATCGTGCGATTCTACGATTTCACCGAACCGCGGCTCACGTTCAATATCCTGAGCGTAGATACCACCACGCAGCCGCCGCGGCACATGCTGCATTCTACGTTGCTGACTCCATTCACCACCTCGATCATTCAGGAAGCCGCCATCACGGCCGGTTTCACAAGCGCGGGCCTGTTTTCCACACTCGCGCTCGAACAGTGGGATCCCCGCAGCCGCGATCTGGTCGTTGTGCTCGAGACGAGGTGACCGGCCCTTTCCTGCGAGAAGGATCATCCTGCCACGCACCCGTTTAACCACCATTCTTACGTTTTCACCCTTACTATCGCGATTCAACCACCTCCTCTCAAAGCAGAGTACCACTCATGGATATCATCGTCCTCGGTTGCGGCCTTGTCGGCTCGGCCATCGTTCGTGATCTTGCACTTGAACCCTCTTTCAATGTGACTGCCGTTGATGTATCCGAAGCGGCCCTGACCCGCGTCGCCGGTATCGACGGGGTGGCGCGGCTACAGGAGGATCTCAGCTCCCCCGATCGCGTACGTGATCTTGTCGCTGCTCACGATCTCGTGATTGGCGCCGTGCCGGGTTTCATGGGATATCGCACCGTCGAAGCGGCGATAGCCGCGGGTAAAAACGTGGTCGACATCAGCTTTTTTCCTGAGGATGCACTGACGCTCGATTCAGCCGCCCAGTCGCAGGGTGTGACCGCGATTGTTGATTGCGGTGTTGCTCCCGGCTGCGGTAATATCCTCTTCGGGCATGTCCATACCTTGCTCAACCGGACGGACCGATTCCTGTGTTATGTCGGAGGACTCCCGGTGACACGAAGAAAGCCGTACGAATACACCGCGGTCTTCTCGCCGGTCGATGTCATTGAGGAATACACCCGTCCCGCGCGTTATGTGGAGAACGGCAGGCTGGTTACGCGCGAAGCGCTCAGTGACATCGAGCTGCTGGAATTCGACGGCATAGGCACATTGGAGGCGTTTAATTCCGACGGCCTCCGCACACTGGCAGTCACGATGAACGCGCCGGACATGAAGGAAAAAACACTCAGATATCCGGGTCATGCGGATCTCATGCGAGTGCTTCGCGAGACGGGATTCTTCCGTACCGACCCAATCACCGTCCGCGGCGTCTCGCTTCGTCCGCTCGATGTTACCGCCGCGCTGCTGTTTCCGAAATGGACCCTGCCGGAAGGCGAACACGATTTCACCGTGATGCGGGTCGTCATCGAAGGACAGCGTGAAGGGGAGATCCTGAGGTACACATACGACCTGCTCGACCGTTACGATCCGGCGACAGGCACCACATCGATGGCGCGTACAACGGGATACACGTGTTCGGTCGCGGCACGCCTGGTCGCCGATGGCGTGATTACGCGTAAAGGAATCGTGCCACCTGAATATATCGGTGCAGACGCGGCCGCGTACGGCGCGCTGATGGCGGGACTACAAGAACGGAACGTTGTGTTTCGCGAAACGATCGAAAGTTGCGGGCGGTCCGCAAACTGAAACAAATTACCCCAGAAACAACATCAGAATGATGTTGAGTGCCGCCAGCACCAATAAGGTCGTCCAGCGATGATCTCTGGAACGTCCCGAATGCATGATCTCGTGGATCATTGCCTGTACCAAATGTGAGGTTATCGATGAAGAACCAAAATAGCAGACAACTTTGTGTTATGCAAGAAGAATCTGCTTGCGTCGAGAGACGCTCCTCAGCGTGTAATCCACTCCGTTCCACACAGTGAGACATAGGGGCAATACGGACACACGGATTTGGGTTCAACACCCGTTTCATGCGGCGGCAGCAAGGGTAATCCGGGGTTGATAATTTCTCGGATCAGTCTTTCCAGCACACGCACCAATCGTTCATGTGCTTCACCGAGAAGTCCGGGGTCGGTGCAATAGGGTTCCTCCGAGTTCGCGTCAATTGTACGTCCGTTCAAGCTCAGATACATCGGGTGTACAATTGTCACATCGATGCTGTGGGCGGCTGCATACATGATATGGTACAAGGGGAGCTGGAGTGAGCCGATGGCTGTCGCCCACGAGGCACGATCGTCCGGATCGACCGACTCGATATCGACAGTCCGGCGTTTCGCGTTGCCGCCTGTTTTATAGTCGAGTATCATGACACGTCCATCCCGGTCATCGATTCGATCGGGTTTGCCCGTGATACGGAAACCCGCAATACGCCCCTCGAGGCGCGTCTCGATTTGTGTGATCCGCATGTCGTGTTGTTTCACCAGAGGACGCAGATAGCCCGACACGTACTCGCGCATACGCCGGAGGATACGATCGTGCAACAGAACGCGACCGCCAGTAACATCACCGATCATCGTGCGGAATTGTTCTCGCGCGATCGCCTCGATGCCATTTTCGTCGCAGTGTTCCGGGCCGAGTCGGAGCCCCACATGCGGTGCATGATAGGCATCGAGGATCTCGTGGACGAGGATTCCGATATCCTGTGCTTCCACATCGTCGGAAATTTCGGCACGCTCACGCAGGCCCAGAATGTCTGTAAAGTAGAAACGGCGCTGACACCGCAGATACCGATCGAGACCGGTCGCATGGAACGACGATGAGGAAAGAACGGCGAGTGTCTCAGGAGATTTTCCAATTGCTGACGGAAGCCCGTTAGTTAATGTCACCGCCGGCGCGATGGCCGCAATGTACGGGTCGCTCCGTGTCACCTTGTCCTTGCGCTGTTGCTCCCATAGCAGTCGTTCCACATAGCGGCTTCTCGAGGCACCGGACGCGGTCGAATAGAAAAAGTACACTCGTTCGGCGCCCGCGAGCAAATGGTGCATGATGTGAGCAATCTCGTCCTCGCGCGTCCTCTCGGTCCGCATGCCAAGGGAGTCGCGCACGTGCGGTGGAATCAGGGAGGGTACGCCCGGGCCACCCGGCAGAACGTCGTCCTGCGCATCGAGGATGAACACTCTTCGGAAGCGCAGGGCCCGGGTCTCGGAAAGGCCAAGTACCTGCAGGCCGCGCACAGGCGTTCCCGGGAAATGGTGCACCATGCCGGCAATCACGTGCTGATACAGCGTGACACAATCCTCCATTCCCCCATGCGCCAGGGATGCCGCATCGCTGTGCGACACCCGCCACATCGCGTCCATGACCTGTTCCGCAAAGGGCCTGAAGTCCCGATGTACGCGGGCGGTGCTTCTGTTGCCGATGTATTCGAGAACGCGCACAACGGCGGCGGCAAAATCGGACAAGGTTGCCGCGTGTTCAAATGCGCGAATTGTTGCGGTGTGTATTTCGACGAGCAGGGCACGGAGTGCGCGCGCGTCCGAGCCAGGAATTCCCGCCCGCTGCATTCGTACCGCGGCGGAAAGTATCTCATCGTCGTTCTCAATCAGGAGGGGCGAAACCGTATCAACTCCCCGATCGATCAGGGTTTCCTCGATTGTGTGGCACAGCATCCGCGCGGTATCACCCTCCGCCTCACTGCGGATGTTCTTCACGTACGGGTGCAACATAAAGCGCACATACTCTGTCGCGCCGCAGCGTCCATCACGCATCGATAACAACACATCAAAGAGCAGCGTCAGAAAGGCGTGCACCGGCGTCCGGGCGAGCGGGTATCCGAGCGAAATATTCCATGCTGTTTCACCTGCCAGGGGCAGGACGTGCTGCATGACGGGGAAAAGGGCCTGTGCATTAGGCAGCACTATCACGGTCGATTCATCCGCAGCCGCTCCCTCGTCGAGGGTGCTACGCAGACTGGCCGCGAGTCCGAATACCTGGGCATGCATATCCGGAGCTTCGGCAATGGTGACGCGCGGCTCGGGCGCGCGGGTCGTGGGAGGAGCGGCCACACCGAGTGATTCCCAGAGCGGATTGACACCCGGCCCGTCTTGAACAAGAAGCACGGTCGAATCGAATTGAAGGAGACGCAGCAGAATTCTCCTTTCGCGTTGTGACAGCCATGGCGGTAAAACATAGATCAACCGTCCCGCAGGGGGGCGCAGCGAGTTCGCCAATGCATCCACCTCGCGCAAACGCATTGCCGGCGTTGAACAGCCGCGGGTGGCGACCGCAGCGTAAAAGGGACGGAAAAGCGCGGCGAGCACCGAAAGCTCCTGCAACGGCGCCGATGCGGCTGCGCGTCGGAGCGTGTCACCATCCGCGCCCGCGGCCATCAGCTCCTCGAGCTCTCCGAAAGTGCGCATACCGAGAGGGTAATACTGCGCGAAAGACTCGAACGCCCGCCCGCCCAGTCGCTGCGGCTGCGCCGCATGAAGTTCGTGCAGGATAGCCGCGGCATCGAGCGGATCCAGATCGCGGCGCTCCTGCGCGCACTGGTGTTTGTACAGAACATCGATCAGTCCCGCAGAGGTAGTGACGTTCGGCGGGAAGAAGGCGCTTCCATGCCGCTCTGCCAGTGCTTTGAAGAGGAAATAGCGCGGCCGCATGCCTGGAAAAACGACCATTGTATCCGAAATATCCGCACCCGATGTCTCGATCAGATCGAGCACAGTCGTCACCACATCGGCGCCTGCTGAAAGAAAGCGAACGTTCATAGAGTCACTCTCACGACGCGGCATCGGTCGATATACACAATCGCGCCCTCGATTCCGCGGCCGGGAAAGATTTCCGCCATCGCGGCCATGTAGCCGCGGACCTGGAGGACGTATTGCTGCTCGTGCTCATCACCCCCGGTTTTATAATCGATGACCAGCACGCTTTTGTCGGTCACATGCAAGCGGTCGATGCGCTGCAGCGCTCCTGTCGCGAGCACACATTCCTGTTCGCAAAAAACGCGGATGCGCGGGTCGGACACAAACAGTGCCCGGACGGAGGCAACGGCGAAAAAATCCGTGAGGGTGGTCCTGAGTGAATCCCGTGTCAGGGCGGGAGTGTCCACAAAGCCGATCTTTGCAAGCGCGGTGTCGATCATGCGCGGCAGGTCGTCCGGGAGAAGCTCGATCTGTTCCAACACCGCGTGCAGTACCGTCCCGCGGTGCTCGGCGCCGTAATTGCGTAGTGTCACTCCGTCGAATACGCGCGGCACGGGCAGGTGATGGTGTTCCGTCTGAGCGGGGGGGTGTGAATCCTTCCTTGCGCGGCGCACTGGCGGTTTCGGGCGCGAGGGATCACCTTCTCTTTGGGGCAGCCACGCCACAGGCGGATCGACCTGATCGGGGGATTTTGCGGTGCCGTATACACCCAACACGTACATTTCCTGCTCGGCGCGTGTGAGGGCAACGTAGAGACGGTTCAGCGCATCGACAGTGCCGCGGAAGACCGTTTCGTTGTAGAGGGATGCGAAGTGTGGCGCAAATCCGAGCCGCGCCTTAGTCAACGCCAGCACACGGACGCCTTCTTCCGTCTCCTGTAAAAACGGTCCGAAAGTACTGTGTGATTTTCCGTAGAGCAGCACGATGACCACGGGGAAATCAAGGCCCTTCGCCTTGTGTATGGTCATGAGCGTTACGGCATCGGCCGCCGCGGGCGGCTGCATTGACCAGAGCGACGATTCGCGCTCGTCATTGGCCGAGACAAGGAAATCGCGGACGCTGTTTCCGCCTCGCTGCTCGAGTTGCACAGCCGCTTCCAGCATGGCCGAAATGGCGGCTTCCTCGTCCGGATGCAGACGAAAGACGGCCAGTGTGCGGCAGGCATCGCAGAGCAGATCGTACAGCGGCGCGTATCCAACCACGGAAAAGAGCGGTTCAAAGAGATCGGCCCACAGTGCCGGAAGCTCGCTCTGGAAGATCTTGTATACCGGGCGCGATGTGCGTCGCGCCTCGAGGATGCACCGTTCGATGATGGAGTTGTCGACGCCGTATTCTTGGGAACGGGCTACAAAAACACGTCCGAGCAGCACTGTTGCGAAGGCGAGATCGTCGACAGGCGCGTCGAGGAAGCGGAGCAGTGCTAACATCTCGCGCACGACGGTGCGATTGCGCGCATCGAGACTGCTGTGCGACAGGACGGGATACCCTGCGTCCTTGAGCCAGCCGCTGGCCGTGATCACGCTGTCGTTGGCGGGAGTGAGTATGGCGATGTCGCGGCACGTGTATCCACGTTCGAGACAGTCGCGCACGATGTCGATCACTGCCTCGCGGTCCGCGTTTTCCTGCGCACGTGGAATGAAGCGGGTTTCCACATAGCCGTCGTTCTCTCTTCCCGGCTTTGCCTCTTGCGCGCTGCGGTCGAGCCCACTGGCGCGGCACTCCTTTTCCTCACCGTGCGCAGGCACCGTGGATGTGAACGTCTGCTCGTTGTAGCGAAGAATTTCACCGCCGCTGCGATAATTGACGGGAAGTGTGACTTCGTGAAACGACGCGGACGGGAAGGTGCGCGCGGTGAGTCCACGCATGATGCGCCAATCCGCGCCTCGGAACCCGTAGATGGACTGCTTCGTGTCTCCGACTATGAAGAGACTGCCCTGCACCGACAGTGCCTCCGCGAGCAGCGGCTCGAGCACGCCCCATTGAATCGGAGATGTGTCCTGAAACTCGTCGATGAGAAAATGCAGAAGGCGTTCACCGAGGCGGAAGTAGATTTCGGGAATCGCACCCTCTTCGAGGCGGCGGATGAGCATTCGCCCGATGTCATCGAGGAGCAGACGCCCACTTCGCCGCTTCACTTCGTCGAGTTCTTCTTGAAGTCGGTGCGCCGCGTACACCACGGGGTACCTGCCATGGAGTATGCCTGCGACGGCCGCATGTTCCAGTGCCGCGTTCAGCGCGTCGCACAGCGGCGCAAGCGTGCCGGCACGGGCTTCGTAGGAGGCCTTGTCGACGCCGCCCTTGTTGACGACGTTGTTCGGTTCCCTACGCGCGCGTTCCAGAAGCGGGGCGATGCCGCCTTCGCGCAGCTTGGCAGAGAGCGAGAGAAAATTTCGGTCGAGGGTAAGCCCCGTCGCGAGGGCCGCCTCATGCAACCGTTCGAACGACGCGCGCACCTCTGCTTCACTCGCACGAATTTCCGCACTCCCGTCCTCCACCACCGGCGGCTTTACATGAGAAGACAGCGCGCTGTGCAGTGCGCCCACTTCACCACGAATTTGTTGCAGCGGATCCCACACATACCTGTCGCGATCGATCATGTCCGCAATTCGTTTCAACTGCGCGGCTTCATCTGAACCAGCGTACAGTTTCCGTTCGAGACGCTCGAAGGCGTCGTCGAGAAGATTGTCGTGCTGGAGGACAATCTCGAAGGCCGGATCATAGCCGTACTCGAGGGCGGAGGCGCGGAAGAGCCGCGTCATAAAACTGTCGATGGTGCTGATGTCGAGATCGCCGTACCGTTCCAATATTGCGTCGAGGAGTTCCGCCGCGCGTGTCTGGGCTCCTTGTGCTTCCGGACCCAACCGCAACGCCACCTCGGCCATTGCCTCGTCATCGCCGATCGCAACATCCTTCAGGGCGCGCAACACTCGTTCCTTCATCTCCCTCGCTGCGTTCCGTGTGAAAGTGATCGCCAGCACCTGCTCAAAGGGGATGCCCGAGAGCAGGTACTGCGCCACGCGCCAGGCGAGCTGATAGGTCTTGCCCGAGCCCGCCGAGGCGGTCACCAGCGTGAACGAAGGAAAATCCAATGTGTATGCCTTGCTCAAGTCAGGCATCCGATGTCCGGGAAAACAACTGTATCAACCGCGGCGCGCGCGCCGTGCCGCGATGCGAATTCCGACGCAGGTAGAAACAATGGTCTTAGGAGCCGGGGAACAACTTCTCCAGATCCTCTTTCCTGGGTTTCGGGGTCATGAGACTCACAATCACAAGAGCTGCGATGGAAATGAAGAGGGCCGGGTAAATGCTGGGTATGCCCCACGGATCGCTGCCAAAAATTTCGCCACCCTTTGCGGTGGATGCGGCAAGCATGATTCCCGGCGCGATGCGCGGGAGCACGATCTCGAAAAGCACCACCGCCAGCGTGCCGCCGACGATCGAGGCGAGGCCGCCCTGTTTCGTCGCGCGCTTCCATGTCAACGCCGCAAACAGCGCCGGCGTGATGGCGACACCATAAATCGTGTATGCAAAGTAGCTGTACTGCAGGATCGAAATAGGCAGTTCGAGAGCCGTCGGAATGAAGATCATGAGGAACGCCACGATGCCCATCAGCACCACGAATACCTTTTGCAGTGCGACCATCTTCGACTCGTCGGCATTCGGGCTGATAAAGCGCTGGTAAATGTCGCGCATCACGTTGGAACTGGACGAGAGAAGGTAGTTCATGCCGGTCGACAGCACCACGGCACAGGCGGCGCCGAGAAGCAGAATACCCGCCCAGACAGGCACCATGTGGCGGGCGGCGTTCAGAACCAGCGACCGTCCGTCCCACTGCATCCCGTGTTCCACATTGTACGAGGAGGCGTAGACAGCGATGCAGATAACCACGGTCTCGACCACGATGGTACCGACGATCCAGATGGCGACGGCACGCGTCGCCTCGCGCGGGGATTTGGCCGCGTAAAATTTCTGGTACATCGACTGAATGCCCATCAACAGCAGCAGCGTCGAGAGGAAATAGGCGAATCCCTTCAGTGCGGGATACTTTCCGAAGTCCGGCGAAAACACTTCAAAATTTCCGGGAGGCAGTACTTCCTGTATGTGTCCCCATCCGCCAGCGGCCGCGATCACAAAGGGCACTGCGATGAGGCAGGCGAGGACGATGATTATACCGTTTGGTAGATCCGTGTGTGCAATGGCGATCATTCCGCCGATTGCCACGAAGGTGATCACAAACAGCGCGGTGATCGTCTGGCCCATCGCCAGACTCACACCACCGTCCGTGAGGACGTTCAGGATGTATCCGCCCGCGCGGAATTGATACGCGACAATGGTAGTAAACGCGATGATGAGCGCGATCGCTCCGAAGAGCCGCGCCCATTTCCCATAGCGCACCTCGAGAATGTCGCCGATGGTGTATTGCCCGAAAGTGCGGATGCGGCCGGCAACAAAGTAGATGATCGCAATTCCCACAAACGCGCCCGCGGGCTGCCACATTGCGCTCCATCCCGCATACGAGGCATACTCCGCACCGGCAATAAACGTCCCCGATCCGATCCATGTGCAGATGAGCGTAAACACCATCTGCGTCAGGGAGAGGTTGCGTCCCGCCACCATGTACTCGTCGCGCGACATCGTTTTGCGAGAGTGCCAGAAATTGTAGGCAGTGAGAATCAGCAGATACGCGAGGAGAAAAATGATGTAGATGTTCATCGGGGCTCCGGGGGTCGGATGGAACAGTGAACAGGGAAGGTGTGTCGCACAGCGCGAGCCGGGAAATGGATGTTATACGGGCAGGGGACGCGAGGCGGCATGTGAAGCGCGAACACTCCGGTACCTGCCAGCGGGCATCAACGGTGCGGCGTACGGCCGCGACGCCGCGCCCGGATCGATGTTACAGGGCGAGTATCGGAATCACCTCGGCCTGGATGGGGCCGGTCACTTCAACGTTGCCTTCGTCGGTGACAAAAACATCGATCTCGGTCCGGAACCCGATTTTCTCGTGTTCCATGTATATGCCCGGTTCCACCGAGAAGCACGTGCCCTTGATGATGCTGCGCTCGTCCTTGGTCTCGAGATTGTCGATATGGACGCCGTTGCCGTGCACTTCCTCGCCGATGTTGTGTCCGGTGCGGTGGGTGAACCAGTCGCCATAACCGGCGTCAACGATCACCTTGCGGCAGGCATCGTCCACTTCCCACCCGTGCAGGGGCTCATTCGCCGCGAAGCGTTCGCGCACCAGATCAAGCGCCGTATCGCGCGCGTCACGCGCCACATTAAACACCTCCGTGATGCGGGCGGGCACCTCGGTGCCGATGTAGCCCATCCACGTGATGTCGTAGTAGATGCTTCCGGGAACGTCGAGCTTGGCCCAGAGGTCGAGCAGCACGAGGTCGCCTTCTTTCATCGCGTGGCTGTTGGCCTCAGTGGGTTCGAAGTGCGGATCGGCAGCATGTTCATTCACCGCGACGATGGGACCGTCGTCCCAATGCATGCCATTGGCCCGCATCAAGCCGTGCATGAAGTGCTGAATGTCCACTTCGCGCGGATTCTCGCCTGCCTTGATGCGGCGGCCGATTTCGCGGAACGTCTCGTCCTTCACCATGTGCATGATTTCGCCGGCCTTCTCGTGGCTTGCGAAGTCTTCCATCGACAGATGCGCCTCGAAGAGGCCGACGAGGTCGCCGCTCGACACAACTTCGACGCCGAAGGAGCGAATCAGTTCGACGGTGCCCGCGTCAACGATCGACACGTACGGAATGGAATTGTTGGGCGAGTACTGCATCGCCACGCGCGACGCTCCGCCGAGAATATCGCGCAACAGCGCCTGCTGCTGCTGCCACGGCAGATACACGTGTTTTGCGCCCGGGAGATGGTCGCAGCGCCACGGTTCAATGCGATGCACCAGTTTCTGCGGCTCGCCTTCGGCGGGAATGAAATAGTACCAGCGCCGCGATGCGAAACGATTGGTATCCATTTTCAGGATACGGGCGGCGATGGCGTCGCGGTTGTGAAAGTCGTAGAAAAGCCAGCCGTCGAGTCCGGCGGCTTTGAGTGCCTGCTGAATGGCGGAAAGATCCATCGTGTGTCCTGTTTGGAAAGTGAAAGGTTCGAATCGCGGGAAGTTACTCACGGGAGGTGTAAGACGAAAGATGGATAAACGTATCTCTCCGGATCTTCGTATTTTCACCAAATGATCGATCCACGCTTGGTACAATCAGACGGCATTGCCGTTTTCGACGGGAATGAACTGCTCGTGAAGGGCGCACTCGAGGCAGGTGTGGCGCTTATCACCGGCTACCCCGGCTCACCGGTTGCGAACGTCTTCGATGTGATCGAGACGAATCAGGAGCTGTTCCGGGAAAAGGGGATCAAGGGTGTGATCGCGAACAACGAGAACCAATCGGCCGCCATCCTGCATGGAGCCATGGGCGTACCGGGTGTGATCGGGATGACTGTGTTCAAGAGCGTCGGCGCGTATGTGGCGCTCGACGGACTCGCGATCACAAATTACACGATCCCTGAGAGCGGATCCGGCGCGATCTGCGTAGCGGGCGACGACCCCGCGCTGTCGAGCACACAAGTGGGAGCCGATTCGCGCTACACCTTCTTCTCCGCCAAGATCCCGGTTCTTGAACCTGCATCGAATCAGGAAATCAAGGATTGGATCGGCGAGGCCTGCACACTCGCGCGCGAATCGCAGCTTCTCGTCGGCCTCATCATCACCACGAATCAGGCGGATGGGGGTGGCACGGTACAACTGCGGCCCAACAGCTATCCTGCCGTGAACATGCATGAAAAGGTGCGCATCGACACGCGCAGCATCGCGCTCCGCGAACGCGTATCCGTTCCGCCCAATTCGGCCTGGCTCGAAAAGGATATCATTGAACGCCGCATGCCCCGGTTTATGGATGCGCTCCGCGCGTCCGGACTCAACCGCATCGAACAGGGTCGGGACGCGGCTACGGGATTCATCACAAGCGGCAACACCTACAACTACTTGCAGCATGCGCTGTACGAACTCGACTGTGTCGATGTACACCCGGTCCTGAAACTCGGGTGCACCTGGCCTCTCGATCCTCTCATTGTGGAAGAATTCGCCGCATCCGCGGGCCGCATCATTGTCATCGAAGAAAAGCGCGGCTTCGTCGAATCGCAGGTCAAGGAGATTCTTCGTGATGCGCAGCAGCGCGGTACTCGAAGCTTCATCCCGGTATGGGGAAAGGAATTTCCCGACGACCTGAAGGGGATTCCCGAAGAGGGCGGCCTGACACCCTCGATTCTCATCGACCGGCTGGGGCGATTGATGCTCGGTGGTGTCGGGATCCCGGAATGAGTGGCCCGGGATTCAATTTCAACGGCTGCTAGCGCCGGAGCCGGATACACGTCTGCAAGCAGGAGGATCAATGGACGACTCTTTCAGGGCGCATTTGGCCAGGATACTCGACGCACATGTCGAGTGGCGCTCGAGGTGGGAGCATGCGGAGAACGACGAATCGCTTCGTGTCGACGACGCGCGTGTCGCGGATGCGCTCGAAGACTTCTTCGCGCGCATGCACGACAACTACCCGTTTTTCCATCCCATGTACGCGGGCCAGATGCTCAAGCCGCCCCACCCGGTCGCACTGCTGGGCTATTTTGCCGCGCAGTTGGTCAACCCCAACAACCACGCGCTGGACGGGGGGCCCGCAACGGGCGCCATGGAAAAAGAGGTGGTCCGTGATCTTGCATCCCTTTTTGGCTACTGTGAACATCTCGGGCACCTGACAAGTAGCGGCACAATCGCCAATCTCGAAGCCCTATGGGTGGCGCGCTCACTCCATCCGGACCGCGCGATCGCATTTTCGGAAAACGCGCATTACACACACGCCCGCATGTGCGAAGTGCTCGGTGTGCGCACCGTGACGATACCGGCCGATGCGCGTGGAAGGATGGATGCCGACGCGTTACAAAGGATCAGTTTATCCGAAAATATCGGAACGGTCGTGGCAACCATCGGCACCACGGGCCTGGGAGCCCTCGATCCACTTGCCGACATTCTGTCACTGGGACGCGCACGCGGCTTCCGCGTACATGCCGACGCGGCGTATGGCGGCTTCTTCCGCCTGCTGGCGGACGGATCCGCGCCAGGTGTGGATGCCTCCGTGTACACCGCCCTGCACGAATGCGACAGCATCGTCGTCGATCCGCACAAGCACGGCCTGCAACCGTATGGCTGCGGCGCGGTCCTCTTTCGTGACCCATCCGTCGGTCGATTCTACAAACACGATTCTCCATACACCTACTTCACCTCGACCGAGCTGCATCTCGGGGAAATCAGTCTCGAATGTTCGCGCCCCGGAGCGGCGGCTGCAGCGCTGTGGCTCACACTCCGCTGCCTGCCCCTGCGGAGCGCCGAGGGCCTTGGTCCCGTGCTACGGCACTGCCGTGGAGCCGCGCTGGCCTGGGCCGATCTCATCCGTACATCCGCGGTGCTGTATCTCGTGACGGAACCCGATCTCGACATAGTCACGTTTTTCCCTGCGACCGACGAACACACCGCATCGGCAGTGTCAGCGGCATCGGAACGGGTGTTCAGGGACGGCATGGACGCCGTACATCGACCGGTGTACCTGAGTCTTTTACGCGTCAGAACGGATCTGCTCCGCACTCGCTACCCGCATCTCATCGCCGACCGCGAGTGGACAACCGTGCTTCGAAGCGTGTTGATGAAACCCGAACACGCGCGTATCGTGGAAGAATTGCACCGGCGCGTGGAAAAATTGTGTACGAGCGACCGCGGCTGAGACAGCCGCACCCGATGCACACGAGTGCTTTCCCCTGCAGGCGGGTTTTCACGGAACCAAGACAGCCGACGTCCGTGTTCGGGATGGTGATTCCATAGTACTCAACCAAGGACAGGCTCCGATGCAGACCCCATTTTCCCGATTCCTGCTTGCCACGACACTGGTTCTGCTGTGTGCGGTTTCGCCGGACGGTTCCGCTCAGACACAGGACAAGGGCATGAAAGGCGTGTATTCGTTTACCATGAAAAAAATCGACGGGACCATGACACCACTCGCCGCCTACAAAGGCAAGGTGCTTCTCATCGTCAATACCGCTTCATTCTGCGGGTATACGAAACAGTATGCCACACTGGAGTCGCTCTACCGCGCATACAAGGATCGCGGCTTCGAGATACTCGGTTTTCCCGCGAACAATTTCGGTGAGCAGGAACCAGGGACCGATGAAGAGATCAAGACGTTTTGCTCCACGAAGTACGACCTCAGCTTCGACATGTTTTCAAAGATCAGCGTCAAGGGCGACGACATTCATCCCCTCTACGCATATCTGACGCGTGAGGCGGGGCATAACGGTGACATCACGTGGAATTTCAACAAATTCCTTGTCGACCGCGACGGGAAGGTGCTTGCGCGCTATGGCCAGAAGGTGGACCCCATGTCGGCAGAATTAAAGGGCTTGGTGGAGACCCTCACGGCAAAATAGACGGGACACAGATCCTGCAAAAACGGACAACGCGGGGGCGGACCATCGACGGCAGGATGGTCCGCCCTCGCGTTGACGCGTTTTGGTGTTTTCTGTACATTGATTTCTTGCGGGTCACAACCCCTCACACTGCCAACCCATGCAACTTCTTATCAGCCTCTTGGTCGGGACAGTCGTCGGAATTCTGATGACCATCCCTCTCGGTCCGACTTCCATTTTCGTCGCGCAGCGCACGATGGGCGGTCAGACGCGCCGAGGCATACATGTTGCGATCGGCTCCGTCATCATCGATATCCTGTACTGTCTGGTAATCTCCCTCGGCCTCATTTCACTGGTGGCGCCTTTTCTCCAGAACCAGTGGGTGCAGTTCGGGCTGTCGATCTTCCTGATTCTGTATGGCATAAAAATGCTCATCTTCGACGGTAAAGCCGGAGAAGAGGCGGCGAAGCCCGTCGAAAACGGATCGCCACGCAACGGCCGCCGCACCTGGGGCGTGTTGCTCGGCACGGCCATGGCATTGTCGAATCCGACATTGTTCGTGTCGTGGACGGCCGTGCTCAGTTTTCTCTCGGCCAACGGCCTGCTTCCGAATACCTTCTGGGACAAGGTGATTTTCTCGTTCGCCACCGGGCTCGGAAGTTTTGCGTGGTTTCTCGGCCTGGCCCTCTTTGTTCGCAGGAACCGGCACCAGATTTCCCCCGCCTTCGTGCGGCGCGCAGGAGCCATCACCGCGCTTGTCATTATCGGCTTTGGTGTGTACTTCAGTATCACGATACTTCAGAACCTCTCCCACGCCTGACCGGAGGCGCCATGTCATCCCGTATCATCGCCGTGTTCGGCGCACTGTGTCTCATCGTGTCTGCCGCCCTGGGCCAGGGACGCAACGTGCGTATCAGCCAGGCCGGTGGCAGCCCCGAGGAAGTCAGCATCGCCATCAATCCGGCGAATCCCGACAACATTATCGCGGGCGCCAATATTCGGTACTACTACTGGTCATTTGACGGTGGGAAGACCTGGGGACAGTCGCAGCTCCCAACCATAACCTATGGCGATCCCTGCGTCGCATTCGGCCCTGACGGGAGGGGCTACTACGCGCATCTCACTAACGGCTGGGATGCGATCACCGTGCGTACAAGCGACGACGGCGGACGCACCTGGTCGTCGGGCGTGAAGCTGCGCGGTCCAAGTTCGGACTCGGCAAAACCTGGGAGCTTTTTCCGTTCCTCGCTGCAGGATAAGGAATGGCTTGTCGCGGACTTGTCGAACAGTGCGCACCGGGGAAATGTGTATGCAACGTGGACCGACTTCACGAAATACGGCAGCACGAATCCGCGCGACAGTTCCGTGATCGTCTTCGCGCGCTCCACCGACCGTGGCGACAGTTTCGAACCCTTTGTCCGCATCAGCGATCGCGGCGGCGACGCCCGCGACGACGATGCGACAGTCGAGGGCGCCGTTCCCGCCGTCGGGCCGGACGGCGAGGTGTATGTGGCCTGGTCCGGATCCGAGGGTTTGTACTTCGACCGCTCCTTCGACGGCGGCGGCACCTGGGGCGTCGACAAAGTTATCACGGCGACACCCGGCGGATGGGTGATCGATATTCCGGGCGTCAATCGCTGCAACGGACTTCCCGTGACAGTCTGCGACATTTCATCATCGGTGCACCGCGGCACCATCTATGTGAACTGGGTGGATTCGCGCAACGGCGATCACGATGTGTTCATCGTCAAGTCGACGGATCGTGGTGAAACATGGTCTCCCCCCATCCGCGTCAATGATGATGCGGTCGGCAATGGCAGGGAGCAATTCTTCACCTGGGCCACCGTCGATCCGGTCACCGGAGAATTGGTGATAGTGTTCTACGACAGACGCGCCTACGCGGGCGATTCCACCGACGTGTATCTGGCGCGCTCGTTCGACGGCGGGGCGACATTCCGTAACGAGTGTATCAGCGAAGCGGCATTTTTCCCCACCGCCAACGTGTTCATGGGCGACTACAACGGCATCAGCGCATATAACGGACGCATACGTCCGATTTGGACGCGCCTGCATGACGGACTCCTGTCCATCCATACCCACCTGCTCGACTCCACGATCACTGCGCGTGAGCCGGTGCCCGCGCCGGGCGAAGGATTGCTGCTGGATCCCTATCCCAATCCCGTGACCATGGCCTCGAATTTCGAATCGACTTTGCGCGTCCGTCTCGACGCCGCCGGCGAGATGGATCTCGCGGTGTACGACATGATGGGACGCCGGGTGCAGCTTCTCGCTCGAGGTTGGATGCAGGCGGGGGAGCACGCCGTGGCGTTTCGAGGAGCATCCCTCGCGCCCGGCATGTACGTCTGCCAACTGTCGCACATCCGCGAATCGGGTTGGGCTGGTGCAAGCGCGCTGTTGACGGTGATGAAATAGAGGATTTCGGGGTCGGATATTCGATTTTGCACAATGTCGAAAATCCCGTATTATGCGGGCTGGATATACCAGCGTGCAGGGAAACGATGTACACAAGGCGTTGACCGTCCTGCACGATGCACAACATAGTCCCTATCCATGCGTAGACACGCCGTCGGCCATGCCCTGGGCGGATGGAGTCCTTGCATCGAACGAGGGACACAACGCACACACGGATGACAATGTACTCGTTCCGAAACGGTCCGGCCGGAAAGCGGCCAGCTCCGCACGGCTCCACTTCAGGCAGCAGCGGGCAAAGCATCCCCCCGGTGCATACTTTCAATGACGAAGAACTCCGGCAGTTGCTTCCCGGTTGCGAGGGCGACGAGATCATTCTCATCACCGAGACGGGGCGTATCGCCTATATGAACGACACGCTGCGCGAGCACCTCGGGCACGCTGTCGACGATGTGCCCGGGTTGGTGGTGATGGATGTCGATCCATCCATGACGCGGGCCGCGTGGCTGTCGACGTTCAGCGCGATGAAACGCGTCCGGCACGCGGTGAAAGCGGAAACCGATCATATGACGAGTGACGGACGCCGAATCCGCAAGGAATACACCAGCGCGTGTGTGACACTGAAAGGCAAAACATATTTTCTAGCGATTGGCGCGGCGGTCGAAACGACCGAGGCCGATGGCGAAACACAGGAAGAGCGAGAGGAGCGGGAGGCCACGATGGCGGCGATGCGCGAACAGACCATTTTGGGTGCGGTGAGCGACGGCGTCATGATCGTGGATGCGCGCGGGTTGATCACCGAGATCAACAGCTCCGCCGAAAACACCCTCGGGGTGTACAGAAACGAAGTGCTGGGACAGCCCTGCACGGATCAGCGGTTGCGCCTGACGGATCTGCGGGGCAATGTGCTGCGCGTCTCGCATCACCCTGTCATGCGCGCCCTTGTCGAAGAGGCACCGGTGCCGTCGAGTCGCTGCGCCTTGTTACAATCCGATGGATCGATGCGGCTGATAGACATCAGCGCATGGCCGTTGTACGACACGCTCCAACAGATAGTCGGCGCGATCGCCATACTCCGGCCGATGGACGTCAGCGGCGGTCATGACATGATGCACGAACCCACGGGTCTTGTGGGAGCGGTGGCGCGTGTGGCACGCGGTATCGTACACGCGACGTCGCTCGAGCAGACGGAACGGCTTGTATGTGACGCGCTTGTCGACGCGGGGTACCCGCTTGTATGGTTCGGCCGCCTGAAACCAAACGACCAACGCATCCATCCCAGCGCGTGGGCGGGGTCCGGAGCCGAATTCCTGCTCAAGATCAAGGCGCGGTATGACAACTCCGAACATGGCAACACTCCGATAGGCAGATGCATCCGCGAAGGTGCCGAACAGATCGTCTTCGACACGCAAGATGGCGACACGTTTCACCCGTGGAAAAAACAGGCGGAGCAGGAGAACCTCCTCTCCATGATGTCTTTGCCGCTTATATACGACGGCCGTGTCGACGGACTCCTCGGTGTGTTCAGCGAGGAGCGCGGACGTTTCCGCGAGGGCGAAGCCGCGCAGCTCCGCTCGCTCGCCACGTTTGTTTCGTTCGCGGAGTCCGGTATCCGCGACCGTCTCCGCCGGCTCGAGCTGGCCAAACACATAGCGGTTCAGCGCCCACTGCTCGATGCCGTGCTCGACAGCGCCAGCGCGGCAGTGTGCCTGATGGATCCGGGCCAGCCGTTCCGGATCCGCATGGCAAACCGCGCGTTCCAGCAGATGCTCGACCAACCCTTCCGTACTACAGGAGTAAAGGACACGTTTGCCAGCGAGCTGATCTACGCGCATCCTCAGACCGGATTTTACGAGCGCGTGCTCGACTGTGCCGCGACGCAGGCCCCCGTGGCCGAAACCGCCGCACCCTTTCGGAACTGGTCGGGAGAGGTCAGTTATTGGGACTGGAGCATCACCCCGCTGATCGAGAACGGTGAATTACTCGGGCTTCTCTACCGCACGTCTCCCAGTGCGGAGTTGCCCGCCGTTATTGATCACGCGGCTGCCGACGCGGTTGCCACTCGTGCGGCCCCACAGGCCGCCGCTCCGACCGCAGTCCCGACAGAGGTGGAGGCGGATGTCGCTCCCGCTCCGAAAAAGCGCCGCACAAAAGGCGGGGACACACCTGCTGTACCAGCAAAAAAGAAAAAGAAAGAAGCCACAGCGGCCATTGAATTGCCCGCTCCGCCCGCCCGAGCCAGGCGCGAGAAAAAAACCACCATGCTGCTGGATCTCGGCCGGTTGACGGCGCTTGAGCCGGCTGCCGCGCAGCTTCTCGGGATCCCGCGTGACGCGGTCCAACAGTTGCTGCCTGTGGGGGATCTCTTCGCGGACGATGACGCGATGCTTGAAGGTCTTGCCGACGCGGTTGCGGGCAAGGCAGACAGGCACGAGTTTGTCACACCCGCGGCGTCCGTTGTTGTTCTGGTAGACCGCGGGAATCCCGCCGTGCTGGTCCTGTCGCTGGTGTGTTCAGCCCGTTGAAGCCATACACAGGCGGTGTATTTCGATGATTGACCGGGTGTTCGAGGACGAATCGATCGTCCTGCGTCCCACCGTCGCGCTTGTCGATCTGGATGCGCTGCGGCATAATGTTGCCGAGGCGCGGCGTCTCGCCGGAACGGCGCGCATCATGGCGACGGTGAAGGCGAACGCGTACGGGCACGGCCTTGTGCGTACGGCGCGCGCATTGCTCGAGTACGGTGCCGACGAACTTGGCGTGGCGTTTCTCGAGGAGGGGATAGCACTGCGTCGCGCGGGCATCACAGCACCTGTCCTCGTGCTGGGAGGCATCATCGGGAATCAGATATCCCATTTTCTCGAGTACGACCTTCAGCTCACCGCATCGTCGGTGTTCAAGCTCGGACAGATCGAGGAGACGGCCGCCGCCATGGGCGTGCGTGCGCGCGTGCATCTGAAACTCGACACGGGCATGGGCCGAATCGGCGTCCGTCCCGAAAATGCACGGGCGCTGTTCGAAGCTGCTGTGTGTGCGTCGCATTGCGACCTTGGAGGGGTATTCTCGCACTTCGCCTCCTCACACGCCGCCGATACCGCATTCACGCGCATGCAGCTCGACCGTTTTCTCGAGGCCTTGGAGTTTTTTCCCACGAACGGCGTTCCCATGCCGGTCCGCCACATTGCCAATTCGGGCGCGCTGCTTCAACACCCCGACAGCATTCTCGACATGGTCCGACCGGGCATAATGCTGTACGGCGTATATCCGGACCCCGAGGTCCGAAAATCGGCGACGTTACGCCCGGTCCTCTCGTTTCGCACGCGAGTCGTGTATTTCAAGGCGGTGCCTCCCGGCTACGCGCTCGGGTACGATCACACGTGGACGGCCCCGCGGCACACGCGCATCGTCACCCTGCCCGTGGGGTATGGCGACGGTTTTTCTCGAGCGCTGTCGAACAACGGGGATGTACTGATCGGCGGACACAGATACCCCATCGTCGGCAGCATTTCGATGGACCAGTGTATGGTCGACATCGGGGACAACTCCGCGTTCAACGACGATGAAGTTGTGCTCATCGGGAACCAGGGCGGCGAGACCATTACGGTCGAGGAAATCGCCAGGCGCGTCGGCACCATTCCCTACGAGATTCTCACCGGCATCAACACACGCGTCCCGCGCCGCTACTTCTCCACATAGAAAAGTGGGAAAGCAGCAAGGTTGGAAAGTGAAAATGAAGCAAAGTGGCAAAGTGGCAAAGTAGCAACCGCCGCCTTTCTACTTTGCTACATTGCTACTTTGCTACTTCTTCATGAAGCAGTATCATCGTCACGGTACGCGGTACAGCCATTCATGTGATGCGAGCTGCTCACGGCGTGTGGAGGCGTCGGCGAGATCTCCCGCGGTGATAGAGGATGTCTCTGTCCTGAATACCGCGCGGAACGACGCGGCGAGATGTGCCATGACGTCGGCGCGTGTGAGGGTGGTAAAATCGGAGAGCGGACTGACGTGTTTCTCAGCGCTTGCGATACTTTTTGTGCTGATGCGGGGCACTCCATGCCGCAACAGAAGACGCATGGTTGTGTTGTCCAACCGCCATGCCATCGCGGCATGATGCAGGACGGTGCCTCGTCTGCGACATTGCGCGGCCCCCGCCATCTTGCCCGCCGGCGAGACGAGATCGTTGATGGGTTTGTACGAAGCCGGCACGCCGATCGCTCGTAACGCGCGTATACACCAGTTGTCGAGGTAGGCAAACGACTGGACGTATGAGAGATCCTGCACGATTGTTTCAGGGACGATAAGCGACCAGGTGATCGTGCGCCCGGGTTCAACAACCATCGCTCCGCCGCCGCTGATGCGACGCACAAATCGAAAACCCGCCGACGCGGCGTACACCGCGTCGAATTCATCGGAGACGGATTGATACGAGCCAAGAACAACGGCGGCTTCGCTCCAGTCCCACAGTCGCAGGAGCGGACGACGGATCCCCGATGCGACGCGATACAACAGCGCCTCGTCGATCGCCAGGTTTTCGACCGCCGGTCGCGGCGTATCGACGATCACATCAAAGTCGAGCGACTCGAGACGAGCATTCAGCGCCGCATCCCAGCGGCTTTCGCTCCAGTCCTCCTTCCAGGGCGGGATAGGTGGTGCGTGCATACACAAGTATAAAAAAAAACGCACAACCGCGCATTTGAAAGCTGTGCGGACCCCATCTGCAAATCGCCGTCCGTCGTTCCGGAATCGGCACTGCTGTCGTATCTTTCAGCTCTGCCCATGTGCCGGCCGATGCGCCGTATGTTGCTCACGAACCCATGTATCCACCATCGATGCAGCGTTCTCCCATGAATCATCCGTTGACCGTTTTTCGCCGCTTCACCGGCCGCGCGATATTTGCCGCGATGCTGCTCGTCGTAAGTTCCACGGGCCTCTCCGCACAGGTGTTGTCGTACATCGTGCCTGACCTGGGGACTCCGGGAATGAACACCTATGTCGAGTTCATCGGCCCCGCCGATGCACCGGGCAATTTCGGTGCAGACGGATTGTATCTCAACAATCCCGGTGACGCGGTACGCATCGTGTGTGCCAATCCCGCGGATTCGGCAAAAGTGACGATCGGACCGGTGGTCGTATCGTGGAACGGGCGCATGGCGTCCACGCAGATCTTTGTCCATCCTTCCGTACAACCGAACAGCGACGACTGGCGCGCGTTACAGCCGGAATTTTTGGTAAAACTCGTGGTTCTCGTCGCGGGTCGTACTTCAAACGGCGAACCGTTCGCGCTCGTGCGTCCGCAGCCGGCCTTGAGACCTGTCTCCGGACAGTTGATCGGTGCTGGAGGACTCGGTATCCGTTCTCGAAGAGGGGCGATGATTGTTGACAGCATCGTGCTGGGTGACGCCCAGGTGGGTGTGTCAACAAATGATGTGGATCCGGCGGTGCAGGGGAATCAGGGATATCTGCCCTTTGTCCTTATCTCGATGGGACGGGTCACCGGACGACTCGGCTCCGCAATCAACACAAACGCATCGGGGAAAGACGCGGGTCCAGGCGGCGGTGGTGGCGGCGGAAATTACTGCGATGTGACGGGCGGCGGCTCCGACGGCGGCGGAGGTTTCACAGGCGGAGGCCGCGGCGGGCGAAATGGTTCGAATGTGCCGTTCTCGAGTGACGAATGGCGGCAGCCGGGACCCTCGACGGGTGGCATCGCGGCAGCAACCGGGGTCTCGCTCAATGGTGTGGCCGGCGGCACCTCACCCGCATACGAAGCGGCGGGCGGCGGTACCGGCCATCCGTTCGGTAGCTCCGGTGTCGGGTGCAACGACGGGCTCGGCTGCAGACCGAACGGGGGCTACGGAGGCGGCAGCGGCTATCAACAGACACGCGGCGGGGGTGGCGGCGGATACGCGAGCGACGGGGCGTCCGTCGCCGGCACCAACAACGGCGGCCTGACGCATGGCAACGCCGCGCTTGTTCCCCTTGCGGGTGGATCCGGTGGCGCCGGAGGAAATCCTCAGGGCCTCTCGGTCTGTTCCGGCGAAGGGGGCGGCGGCGGTGGCGCCATACGGCTGTACACTCCCGCGATGTCGAATGTGGACGTGTACGCTCATGGCGGCGGAGGACAGAATCGCGCGAATGGTCCCGGCGGCTCGGGATCCGGCGGCGGCATTTCGGTCGAAACACGTCTCGGCTACAGCTTTGCAACCGTCGGAGCTGAGGGCGGCGCCGGACCTCTTGCAGGGGGCAGCGGACGTGTCCGCCTCGACGGTCCCCGCAGCACGATTGCGTTTTCGAGTCCACGCGTATCGAACTTCCGCGGCCCGTCCACGGATACATCGCGCTATGTGCCGCGATCCTTTGTGCTGACAGGCACGGGCAGCGGTGATGAAATTCTTGTCTATCTGCGATCGCCCGGCATGCCGTGGACGCGCATCGCCGACATCCCTGTCTACGCCAACAATACGTGGTCACTCGGGATAACCCTGCCCGGCGACGAGTCGGTGTACTATCTGACCGTGTTGCAGAAGCAGGTCGCCGCGTCGAGCGATCCGTATGCGGCCGAACCGCAGTGGATACTGTCGCAGGCGGCGGCGAACACACTGATCTTCAAGGCATATGCCCGCACCGCGGGTGTGCAGGAGCACCGCGTCCCCGCGCTCGTGTGCGAGTCGTCCGCAACACACACGGTACATGTGCGCAACGAAGGCGACGGACTCCTCGAGCTCCGCTCCGCCGCGTTTGTGACTGGACATCCCTCGCTGTCGATCCTGTCGCCTGCTTTCCCCGCGACTGTCGCACCCGGCGATTCGATTCCGGTCGTGATACGTTTTGCGCCCGCACCGGGCAGCATCATCACCGTGAGCGATACTTTGCTCATACATACAAATGATACCGCGCGCACGCGTAATCCCTGGCCCGTCTACATTACCGCGTCAAAAGACAGCGCGGGTCTCGCGACAACATCGCAGGATATCAGAATATCGGATCTTTTACTGTGTAACTCCACAACGGCCGATACCGTTTTCACGATCGAAAATTCCGGTACGGTTGTTCTGCTGTTGCGGCCTCCTGTGCTGAGCGGTCCATTTGAATTGATTTCGCCCCTGCCGTCGGCCTTTCCGATGCCGTTCGATCCTGCGATGCGGACGATGCAATTCCGCGTGCGGTACAGGCCATCGCGCGCGGGTCTTCTCGAAAACGGCAGTATCGCGATTCGCGGCGAGGCGCCGGGCTGCCCGCGCGACATCAGCATCGCGTTGTCGGGGCGGGCCGATTCAGCCGCGGTTCTCGCCGACGCGGCGGCCGTGTTCCGGACCCTTCTGTGCGCGGGTGAAAACGCCGACACCACCGTGCGGATTCTCAACACCGGCACTATCGAACTCACCATCACACAGCCGGTCACGAGCAATCCGCGCTTCCAGATTATCGCGCCTCCATTCCCGCTGAAGATCGGCGCCGGCAGTGGAGCCGACGTGCGCCTGCGTTTTGCACCGGATGCGGCGGGCACGGAAGCAGGTCTGTTCATCGCAACGGCGGAGCCCTGCTCCTTGCCTCTGCGCATCGATCTCAGCGGCCGCCGCGATTCCTCGGGGCTGGCCACGACGGCGACCGATTTCGGACTTTTACCACTCACCTCGTTTCCAGCGGAGCGTGATCTCGCGGTGACAAACACCGGCGATCGTCCCATCCGCATCGATCAGGCAACCGTGCGTCCGGGCGGACCCTTCATCATTGCAGCAGGAATACCCGTTGATCTCGCGCCCGGCGCCTCGGCGATGATACGGATCCGCTTCACGGATCCGGGCAGCGACGGTGCATTCACCGATACCATCCGCTTCGGTTTCTCGCCCGGCTGCGGGGTAACTCCGGCTCTTGTGACAGGCGCGCGCGGAACGGCTGCTGTGACACTCGAAACCGATACTCTCAGCGCCGCTCCCGGCGAGATTGTGGAAGTCCCGATCTACCTGCGCAGCGGCATCAATCCACGGCTCTTTGGCGCCACAGGCATACGCACAACACTGCGCTACAACGCCGATATCCTCGAGCCGCTCGATGTTGTATCGGGAAACATCGCGGGTGGTGAACGGTTCATTCCGCTCACACTCCCGCTTGTGCCCGACGCGCGGAACGTGCTTGTGACACTGCGCTTCCGCGCCATGCTGGGCCGTGTCGAGAGCACGACGCTGATCCTCGACAGTGCCGAGGGCATAGGCGGGCAACTGGCGATCACGTCCATTCCAGGCGTGTTTACGCTTGCGAACATCTGCCGCGAAGGCGGCACTCGTCTGTTCGACGGATCGGTCCGCGCAACGCTGGCACAGAACGCGCCAAATCCCTTCAACCCAGAAACGGACATTTCGTACACCATTATCGAAAATGGCCGCGTGCGTCTGGATGTGTACGACGCGCTCGGGCGGCTGGTGTCGCGCCTTGTAGACGCGGTGCAGGGCGCCGGCACGCATCACGCGCGATTTCACGCGGGTGGGCTCCCATCAGGCACGTATCAATACGTGCTGCAGACTGAAACGATGGTCCTGACACGCTCCATGTTGCTCGCCAAATAGCGCCGGACCTGCCGCAGAGCTATCGATGTCCGGGTTGCTGTTCATACTCCCGCTCATCGCAGCCGCGCTGCTGAGTCACGCCCTGCCCGCTCGCTGGGTGCGGCCTCTGACCACGGCTGTGGGATTGCTGTTTGCCGCGTCATACGGAATACCGGGTTTTCTCGTTCTTAGTGCGATGGGTACAGCCGCATGGCTCGCGGCCCGAGTCGTGCGTGACACGATGCGGCGACACAGACGACTGATCGCGATTGTGGCATCGGCCGCCATTCTGACTCCGCTCGTTTTTGCGAAGGATTACCTCGGTCTTGCGACACCGCTCGCGAGTCTATTGGGTTGGAGCACTGGATCGGCAGCGGAGGATGCCCATTCAGCGTTTGTCATCGTGGGCCTGTCCTTCTACTCGTTCCGCGCACTTGCGTTACTCCTCGATGCATATCACGGCCGGCTTCCGGAGCCTCCGTCGCTGCGTGATGCCGCGTTGTATCTTTTTTTCTTCCCGCAATTTCTCGCCGGTCCTATCGAGAGGCCCGCTCCGTTTTTCGCGGCGCTGAGCGCACCACGATCCGAACTCTACAGACAGCTCGCCGATGGTATTATACTCATTACCGTCGGGGTCTTCATGAAGGTCGTGATTGCCGACCGGCTGGCGCTCTACACCGACGCTGTGTTCAGCAATCCGTCGGGGGCGGGCACCGTGCGCCTCTGGCTGGGAATGTACCTGTACGCCGTCCAGCTCTATTGCGATTTCTCCGGGTACACGAATATCGCCATCGGTCTCAGTTTAATGCTGGGCTTTCGTCCAGCCGTCAATTTCAGACAGCCGTACATGGCGACGAGTATTGCCGATTTCTGGACGCGCTGGCACATATCGCTGTCGTTCTGGCTGCGCGATTTTGTGTTTCTACCCATCGCGTATGCTTCCGGCCGGCGTGCCGCGCCGCTGTTGCGGACTCCGTTCGCGCGCGACTTTGTATCGTACGCTGCAGCAGCGAGTGTCACCATGGTGCTGTGTGGATTATGGCACGGCGCAGGCGGACCGTTTCTGCTCTGGGGTTTGCTCCACGGTGCCTATCTCACCGCATCGCGCTCCACAAAAAAACTGCGTCAGCGTGTATGGACGCGGGCGGGATTTTCAGCGTCGCATCCTTTCAGACGTTTCGTCGCTGTTTTTATCACCTTCCATCTGGTGAGTCTTGCGTGGGTGATATTCCGCTCCGAATCCTTCGAGACTGCAAGAGGTTTTCTATCGGAGATGATATCCCTCACGCACATGGACACGTCGTTCCGTGATGGTTTGCGCGCGGTGGATATCTACTGGTCGATGATGTTCGCGGCAATGATAGGCGCAGTCCAATACTTGCAGGAACGAAAATCGTTATTACCGGCTCTCGCCGCAGCTCCGATTGTTGTACGCTGGGCAATATACATCCTGCTTGTGCTGGCCATCGAAACATTTGTACCCGTATACGGGCTCACTCGCTTTGCCTATGTCGTCTTCTGACCTCGCGGCGCTCCGCCGTGTCGTTACGCGAGGAGTTCTGCTCGTCGCGCTCATCCTGGGCGTGAACGTGTTCGTGCTGTCATATTACGCTCTTATGCCCCAGGCGCGACACTCCTACGACGCGATGTATCACAAAGTCGACATGCTCGATACCATCCCCGCCCCGCGAATCATTGTCATCGGTGGTTCATCGGTCGCCTTCGGACAGAACAGCAAAGTCATGGAGGAACTGTGCGGCATTCCCGTCATCAATCTCGGGACTCATGCGGGAATCGGATTACGCTTCATGATGCGGCAGGCGCGTGAAAAGTTTCGCACGGGTGATATCGTGCTTCTTGCGCCCGAATACGCGCAGTTCAGCGGAACTTTCGACGGATGGCATCCGCTGCTTGATCATCTGATCGAGAATCCGGAGGCGATGCAGTACATTCGGTCGTGGGGACAGCTTGAAGCCATTCTCGAGGCGGTGCCGTTGAAATTCAAAGACCCGCTCGATAAGCGGCTCCGCAACTTCGTCGCACCCGGTGATATACCCGCACAAGAACAAACCGGATGGACTATAAATCGCGTCGACACGATATCCGACGCCCCAGGGTATCATGGCGATACATGGAGCCGCGAGCGGGTGCGGCGATCCCATCCCCTCCGCGACTGGGATCCCATCACAGGCGCCTACATCGATCAGCAGGCCATCACACACGTGCAAGAGTTTCGAGATGCGTGTGCGGGAATGGGTGTGCGTGTCCTGATCGAATACCCTCCTGTACCGGAGAAATACTACGAGCAGAGTCGACGCTGGATCGACAGTCTTCATGCGCTTCTCACCGCGGCACTGCCTGGAGCCGTACTGCGTCATCCGCGAGAATCGACATATCCGGAATACATGTTTCTCGACACAGTGTATCATCTCAACGCCGTGGGCCGTGAAGTCCGCTCGCGGCAGCTCGCGGCAGCGCTCGCGCAATTCGTGCCGGCATCCCACCCACCCATCTCCAAGTAGAAGCAGCTCCCCATGCGTCTGATACTGACACAACCCCAACTGCGCGCTTTCGACACTGTGGGCAACCTCGCTGCTCTGCGTGAGGCGCTCGCGCCATATCGTGGTACTTGTGCTGCCGACGACATCATTGTGCTCCCGGAACACTTCGCCTTCGAGGGTGACGCGGATGGATACAGGGCGGCTGTCTCTGCTATCGCGGCTGAGTGGGGCTGCCATGTTGTGGGTGGTTCGCACCATGAGACACGCGAAGGACGGCGGCTGAATACGGGCATTGCCGTGTCGCCCGCGGGCGATATTGTAGGCCGCTACGACAAGCTTCGCCCCTATTCCGACGAGCGCGCACATGTGGAGCCGGGGGAGTTGCTCGGTGAATTCCGCATCGGGGACGCGTCCGTACTTGTACTCGTCTGCGCCGACTTCTGGTTTGGTGATTTGTTCTACCGGACCGGGGAGACACCCGACCTCGTGCTTGTGCCGGCGCTTTCGGTGACACGGAAAAGCACGCCCGATTATTCGCGCGACCTGTGGCGGCATCTCGCGGTGGCGCGTGCGTATGAGTTCGGCCTCTATGTCGGCATCAGCGACTGGGGGCATCCCTCAGCGCTTCCGAAACTTTTTACGAGCGGTGTCGGCGGATTCGCGGATCCAACCGGCCTCGACCCGAATCGGTTTTTTACCGCCACCGCCGATGCAGCCGCCCGCGCCTTCGAGGTCGACCTTCCGGCCCTACGGATCTTTCGCGAGGATCGGAAGGCCAGAGGGTTTTTTTGGAAGAACAACCCGGGGATGTGAAACGGGGAACGGGAAACGCGTGACAGCGAAGTAGTGTCACGCTGAGCTTGTCGAAGCGCGACGGAACTTGGAACTGGGAAGTCTGAACGGGGAATGGCGAACCGGAATGCGTGATGGAAATACTGTGTCACCCCGAGCTTGTCGAGGGGCGACGGAACGGGAAACATGATGAGGGCAGATGTGAATGGTGCGCACTCGCATCTGCGACGTTCATCACGTTTCCCGTTCCCCGACGGTTATCCTTCCTTCATCCAACCGGCCATTTTCGATTCCTCGAGAGTGCCGCGACGCAGCGCCCGCTCCTTCATCCACGAGAAGAGGATGGGCGTCACGACAAGCACGTGAATCGTGGACGTCACCAGTCCCCCGATAAGAGGGGCCGCGAGAGGTTTCATCACATCGGCGCCGACGCCCGCGCTCCACATGATCGGGATGAGTCCGATGAGACTGGTGGCCACGGTCATGAGTTTGGGCCGCAGCCGCAAAACGGATCCTTCGATGCTCGCCTCGATGATATCGTCTCGTGTTATATCACCGCGCTCTCCTCGGCGCCATGAACGGATGCGTGTGTCGAGCGCCTCGTGCAGATACACGACCATCACCACGCCCGTCTCCACCGCCAGACCGTACAGCGCAATAAATCCGACCCATACCGCCACGGAAAAATTATATCCGAGGATGGCGATGAGGTACACGCCGCCGATGAGTGCAAAAGGCACGGAGAGCATCACCACAAAGGCCTCCGCAAAGTCCTTGGTGATCAGGTACAACATCACAAAGATCAGCAGCAGCACTATGGGCATCAATATCGTGAGACGCTGCCGCGCGCGGATCTGGTTTTCCCACTGACCGCTCCATTGCAGCGTATATCCCGCGGGCAGCGAAAGCCGCTCTCGCAGGGTTTGTTTGGCCTCCTCGACAAAACCGCCCATATCCCGGCCGCGCACATTGAGGAATACGATCGAGCGCAACTGGGCGTTTTCGCTCGCGATCATCGAGGGTCCCGGCACAAGCCGCAGCGTCGCCAGTTCCTTGAGCGGCACATACGCGCGTCGCGATACCGAGGCGCGATCGAAGCCGGAAGGAGATCCGGACAGGCCGATGGAGGCCGTGGCCGGTGCCGCCGCCGGCATTCCGCCCATGCTCGACATACCGCCACCTCCTGTGCCCTGGGTTGTGATTACGGATCCGCCGGCCTGCCCCGTAACAGTTGCTGCTGATGACGCATCTCCGCGCACGGGTACGGGAAGCTCGGCGATGGCCGGGATGTTGTCACGCAATTCACGCATAAAGCGCGCGCGAATCGGGAAACGCCTGCGTCCGTCAAACACCTGGCCGAGGTTCTCGCCGCCGATGGCGGTTTCTATCACGTCCTGCACATCGGCGATGGCGACACCGTGCCGTGCCACGGCGGCCCTGTCGATGGTGATGTCGAGGAACTGTCCGCCCTGTGTGCGCTCGGCGTACAGATCCGCCGCGCCGGGTATGTCGCGCAGTATCCGCTCGGCGGCAATCGCGATCTGCTCGAGCGTGTCGAGCGAACTGCCGAATATTTTCACGCCGAGATCGGTGCGCACGCCGGTCGCAAGCATGTTGATTCGGTTGATGATCGGCTGCGTCCACCCGTTGCGCACACCCGGAATCTGCAGCTTCGCGTCGAGTTCGGCGATGATGTCGTCCTTCGTCAATCCCGGTCGCCATTGCGAGCGCGGTTTCAGAAGGATGATGGATTCGATCATGCTTACCGGAGCGGGATCGGTGGACGTCTCGGCCTTGCCCGCCTTGCCCAGCACGAGATCCACTTCAGGAACGGAACGGATGATCGCATCCTGAACCTGCATGATGCGGTTTACCTCGGTGATCGACGCGTTGGGGAGCGTGACGGGCATAAACAACAGACTCTGTTCATCGAGCGGCGGCATGAACTCCGACCCGATGTTCGACATCAGCGGTATCGTCACCAACAGCGCGAGTATGTTGATGGCGATGGTTGTTTTCCGCCACCGCAAGACCCACACCACGATGGGACGGTAGATCGCGTTAAGCACACGTGTGACCGGATTTTTTTCCTCGCCGCGGAAGTTTCCGCGTGTGAGCAGTGTCATGAGGACGGGCACGAGAGTGATCGCTATAACCGCCGATCCCGCCAGCACGAAGGTCTTGGTGTATGCGAGCGGACGGAACAGTTTTCCCTCCTGCCCTTCAAGAAGGAATACCGGGAGGAAACTCACGACCATGATCGCGACGGAGAAGAAAATCGCGGGGCCGACCTGTTTTGCAGACCGGATCGAAATTTCGAAATAATCCTCTCTGCTGAGCGCGCCCTTCAACGCCTGCGCGCTCGCAACATTGCGGTGCGCATTCTCGACGAGTACGATGGAAGCATCCACAATAACCCCGATCGCGATGGCGATGCCTCCGAGCGACATGATGTTCGAGGTGATGTTGAACAGATGCATGAAGATGAAAGCGATGAGCGCCGCGACGGGAATCTCGATGATCACGCGCAGCACGCTTCGCACGTGCAGAAGAAAGATCAGCACGATAAGCGAGACCACCACGGCCTCCTCGACGAGTGCACTCTTCAACGTGCCGACCGCGGCGTCGATGAGTTCGGTGCGGTCGTACGCCATCCGGATTGTCACACCCTCGGGAAGCCCCGCGCGGATTTCCTCGAGCCGCTGTTTGACCCTCTCGATCACCTCGCGTGCGTTTTCTCCGTAACGCATCACCACGATGCCGCCGACTGCCTGGCCTTCACCGTTTTTCTCGAGTGAGCCGCGGCGGATATCGCCGCCGAGCTGCACCGTCGCCACATCACGCAGCAGCACAGGCGTGCCTCCGGATCCGGTAGTCACGGCGATAGTTTCGATATCCTCCACCGAACGGATGTAGCCCTGTCCGCGGATGAAGGATTCGGCGTCGGACTGCTCGATCAGCTTGCCGCCCACGTCGTTGTTCGCTCTCTGCACCGCGGCGCGGATCTGTCCCATGTCGAGACTGTACGCGCGCAGCGCCGCAGGATCGACGTCTATTTGATACTGCGTGACAAAGCCGCCGACCGATGCGACCTCGGCCACACCCTGCACTCCTTGCAGATTCAGTTTGATGTACCAGTCCTGAATCGCGCGCAAGGTGCCGAGATCGCGCGCGCCTTCGACGGTGTACCAGTACACATGTCCCACGCCAGTCCCGTCTGGACCTATCTGCAGCCGTGCGCCTGGCGGCATCGCCGACTGCACTGCCGCGAGTTTCTCAAGGACACGGCTGCGCGCCCAGTACACGTCGGCTCCCTCGTTGAAAATGACGTACACGAACGACATGCCGAACATGGACTGTGCGCGTATCGCCTCGACCTCGGGCACACCCTGCAGGGCGGTGACCAACGGGTACGTGACCTGGTCTTCCACGAGCTGCGGCGAACGTCCCATCCATTCGGTGAAAACGATGACCTGGTTCTCCGAAAGATCGGGTATCGCATCGAGCGGTGTGCGCAACAGGGCCCAGATGCCCGCTGCGACCACGAAGAAGTAGGCGAGCAACACCAGAAAGCGGTTGCGCGCCGAGAAGTCGATGATGCGTTCAATCATGGCGTCACCACGAGTTTCATCTCCATCATATCCATACCGCAGACGATGCGGAACGTGCCGGATTTTGTCGGAGTGAATTCCACGGACGTGGTCGAAAAAGGCGCGAGCTTTTTGCGGATGCCGAAGTCGGCGATGACTACTTCATCACTACATTTCGCGTCCTCGCGCCGGTCGAATAAGATACGGACCGGTTGATCCTTTTTTACCGTGATGGACGACGGAAAGTATTCGCCGTCGACGCGCACTTTGCGAACCTGCGGACCCCACGAGGCGGCGCCGGCCTCCTGTTTTTCGCCTGCCGGTTTCGGTTCTTTTGAGACGGCCGGGGGCGTGTCGCGCGGGGCGTCCGTCGAGACCGGTGTTTCCCGCTGTGTCTGCGGTACGGGCTGCGGTGTCCCGGTGCTTGCGCCAAGAGGATTCTGCAGCGCACTTTCGGAGTCGAGCAGATATCCCCCCGTGGCGACAGCCATCTCGCCTTCCTCGAGTCCGCCGAGAATCTCCACCCAGCCGTCCGACCTTTCGCCGGTGGTCACGTTGCGTGGCTCGAACTGATTTGTGCGCACCTCCACCCACACGACGCTGCGTGTGCCGGTTTCAACCACAGCGTTGGCGGGCACGGCAAGCGCCTCGCGCCCGCGGGCCGCGAGGGCCGCGCGCACGTACATGCCCGGCTTGAGCCGTTCATTGGGATTCGACACTTCAACTCGAACACGCACGGTCCGTGTTTCGGCATTTAGAACCGGTTCGATGAATGTCACACGACCCGCGAAGGATTCACCAGGCCAGGCGTCCGCGCCAAGTCGCGCGGGAGTACCAGTGCGGACAAAGCGGATATCTTTTTCCGGAATCTCGACGGAGACCCATACACGGGAGAGATCCGCCAGCTCATAGAGCCCGGCGCCTTCCTCCACATACTGGCCTTCCGTCACCTGTTTGCGGATGACCGTGCCGGATGCGGGCGAGAGATAGGGGATCGAGCCCGGCGCATCACCGGCCTTCACCAGCCCTTCGACCTGCGCCTCGGTGAGTCCGTAATGCACGCGCAGTCGGCGCAGCGCGCTTTGTACAAGCTGGGGCGAACCGCCTTCGCCGTTTCCCGCGCGTCGTGCCGTGAGGTAATCCTGCTGGGCCGCAACAAGGTCCGGACTGTATATCCGGAAGAGGGGATCACCTGCCCGCACGCGTGTGCCGGTGGAGGCCACATACAACTCCTCGATACGGCCCCGGAATCGTGCCGCGACAGTGCGCTGCAGCGGCTCCGCAAAATCGATCACGCCGGGTGCCTCGAGGCGTCCGCTCATCGTGCGGTACTGCGCGGGGACTGTCGCGACATTGGCCATGACGCGCTGCGCGGGCGACAGCGACACCGTCCGCAGCATCGCCTCCTCCTCGGCCGACATGGGCGCCTGCGCTGATTTTTTCACGAGGGCCATGTTGCAGACGGGACACGCGCCCGGCCCGTTCTGCACGACCGAAGGGTGCATGGGACAGGTGTATACCTCGGCCTGCGCCTCCTCCGCATCATGTGAGGTGTGTTTGTCTCCGCCGCCGCAGCCCTGCAGTCCGGCAATGACGCCGAGGGCGATGATACATACAACTATTTTGATGTTCATTGCATGAATTCCTTTATTACCGGGGCGCTGCACGCCCATAGTGCGTATGATTCGATTTCGTGTCATGGCTGCACCCCCATTGCCCGCGCGAGGCGTCCGATGGCGGCGGTCAGCTCGCCTTCCAGCATCGCCTCCTCCATCCGCGTCATCGCGCTCATGCGAAAGGCGTCGAGCACCGCGACGTACTCGGCCGAGCCGCTTTGCAGGCGGGGCAGGAGCAGATCGATGGTCTGGGAAGCCAGGGGGAGCATGGCAGTGCGCACGCGCGCAAGCCGCGATTGAAGGGAATGAACCGCCGCCCATCGCTCACGCGCCTCGGCGGCGATCATGGCCCGCATGTCGGCTATGTCGGCCTCGGTGGCGCGTATCCGCGCCTCGGCTTCCTCAATGCGCCCTGTGTATTTGCCCGACGCCCAGGGTGCGATCGGCAGATTGATACCGGCCATGAGGGACCAGGAATCGTGCATACCGAAGCGCATTTCCTTGTACATCGCACGGATCATAAAATCGGGGAACATCTCACGCCGCCACATCGCTGCTTCCGTCCCGTACATGCCGCGTTCGATTTCCATTCCGGCAAGTTCCGGCCGCTGTATCATGGCGGTTTCCGCCGCGTCCTCTGCGCTCGCCGGCACCACGGTTTCCGGCGGACGCGCGAGGATGGGCCGCACTGCCGATGGCGGCGCGCCGCAGGCGGCATCGAGCATTGCCATCGCGCCTTCGAACTCGGCGGCCGCCGCGGCCGAGTCGTTTGCGAGGCGCTCGCTTTCCAAGTCGAATCGCAGTACTTCGAGAGGCGATCCGCGCCCTGTCGCATACGCCGAACCTGCGCTTTCCCGCATGCGCCGCAGCAGCAGCCCGCTCTCGCGCAGTACCTCGAGTCGGCGCTGGGCGCTCCATGCCATTCCGTACGATTCCGTGACTTTCATGGCCACGTCTCTGCGTGCAGTCTCGGTGTCAAATGTTGCCATGCGCGAACCTGCGCCAGCCATCTCGCCCATCAATGCTTTTTTCCCCGGGAAGGGAATCATCTGCTGAAGCGAATAATCGTTTTCAAGGCCGTCCTTAAACGGATTGAAGGACATGATCGGCGTCGAGTAGAACTCGAAGGCAAATACCGGATCGTCCCACGCTTCGGCCTGCTGTATACGCGCATGGGCTGCGCGCGACTTCTCGTATAATGCGCGAACGCGCGGACTCTCGCGAAGCGCACGCGAAAGCGCCTGTTCGAGTGTCAGAGTCTCCTGCGCCCGCAACGGTCCGCCTGCAAATGTCAGCAGAAACGTGACGAGCACAAGGTGAAAATATCGTGATCTCTCCATGATGTGTCCTGAATTCGGGTGAAACAAACGCCGGAAGGCCGCGCATCAAACGCGGAGACAAACAGAAACCGCGCACCGGCGATGTTCATCGCGGTGTGTGCGCGGCCGGCGGATTCCGATCAGATCAGCAGCGTGCGGAGGAAAACCGGTCCCGGCGCTGGGCCGGGTGGCGACCCGTCGTCAGGCGTGCAACAACAACGCTCCCTGAGATCCGTTGTGGTTGTGCCGATGGGTGCATGCAGGCTGGTAATGGACACGAGTGAACTACCCGGATCCGATGATGTCCGGGATACAGTGTCGACAACACGCGTGTGGTCCACGTCGTGGCAGCATTCCTGTGCTGCGAGCACAGGCAGTTCCGGTGGCAGATCATGTGCAACCGTCGCGCAGCACGCTGGTTCCTCCTCCATCTCCATGACGCAGTCCGCCATCGGAGGCAGGGTGCCCATGACGGAACAGACGTGTGTCATAAGCGGAAAACCGGCAAATCCGGTTGTAAAAACCGCCGATACAACGAGATGAAGTATTTTGATTCGAAGACGCGTCATCACAAAAATGTACGTCGGAAATTCGGCGGAAACAAGTCGCATTTTAGCCCTCCCTTTTTAAGTTGAATCGATCAACTGCAGATCATCGCGGCAGGGCGAAGAAGGGTGCTGTTAAAGCCTTGAATAACAGCTTATTACACGGAATCCGGGGTCCCCTCTTTTCCTTGGAAAAGTGAGCGGAACGGGCTATATTCCTACGATTCAAACTATGGTTCACTCGGCGCCGTCCAGTGGATGACCCGGCGCGAGGGTTTCATTCACCAATCACGACAAGCAGAAACTCATGAACATCTTCGTGTGTGTAAGTCACGTCCCCGACACAACCACAAAAATAGCGGTTGCCGCCGACGGGAAACAGATCGACAATACTGGTGTAACCTATATCCTGAATCCCTACGACGAATTTGGCGTCGAGGCCGGTCTGCAGCTCAAGGAGGCGCGCGGCGGTGAGGTGACCGTCCTCTGTGTCGGTGGAGAGGAGGTCAAGGAAACCATTCGGAAGGCGTTTGCCATGGGTGCGGACAAGGGTATCCACATCAAGACCGAAACATCGCGCGATTCCTGGGGCGTTGCCCGGGCCTTGGCCGATGTGCTCAAGGAGAGGAATGCCGATGTGGTGTTCGCCGGACGCCAGTCGATCGACTACGATGGATGGCAGGTGCCGGGACTCCTCGCCGCGATGCTCGACATACCGGCCGTGACAGTGGTTTCGGAGTTGCAGATTGCCGAAGACGGGACTGTGACCGCACAGCGTGACATCGAGGGCGGAAAAGAAACAGTTGTCACGACGTTGCCCGCGGTCATCGCGGCGCAAAAGGGATTGAACAATCCGCGCTACCCGAAACTGCAGGGTATCATGGCCGCCAAAAAGAAACCGATCGAGGAAGTTGCTCCGGCCGAACTTGCACCACGTGTCGAAGTGGTGTCGCTCGGACGTCCGCCTGTGAAAAGTGCAGGCCGTATCGTGGGCGAAGGCGCCGCCGCCGTCCCCGAATTGATCCGCCTTCTGCACGAAGAAGCAAAAAGTATATAACAACCGAATATCCAACGATTATCCGCAGAGTATTACACAATGACACTCCTCGTTCTTGTTGAACACCGAAATGGCCAGATAAAGAAGGTTTCCTTCGAAGCTGTGAAAGCGGCTTCGAACATCGCGGCGGAACTTTCCGCCACCGTTATCGCACTCGCCTGCGGCACTGTCTCCGGTCTCGAACAGCTCGGCGCCTACGGCGCCGCCAAGGTGCTTCATGCCTCTGATGCGCGGCTCGACCAGTATTCCACCACTGCCTATGCGGCGGTTGTGTCAGCCGCTGTTGCGGCCGCAGGCGCAGATGCCGTGTTCCTGTCGGCGACGGCGCTTGGAAAGGATCTTGCGCCCGCCGTGGCCGTCGGCATCGATGGCGGACTCGCACCCGACGTTACGTCGCTCCGTCTTGAAGGCGGTGCCATCCTCGCGACACGTCCCGTGTTTGCGGGCAAGGCGCTCGAGACCGTCAAGATCAACGCGCCGAAACAGGTGTTTTCGCTGCGCCCGAATGTGTTTTCCGCCGGCGCCCCGTCGGATGCAACTGCGGCAGTCGAGGCCTTCGACGCGGGTCTTACCGACAAACACTTCCGCGTGCGCGCCACGTCCGTCTCAGTTTCGTCGGCGAAGCTCGACGTTGCGGAGGCTGACATCATCGTGACTGGTGGCCGCGGCATGCAGGCCCCGGAAAATTGGCATCTCATCGAGGATCTCGCCGGAGTACTCGGTGCCGCTACAGGCGCTTCACGCGCGGTGGTCGATGCCGGATGGCGGCCGCATGCCGAACAGGTCGGCCAGACGGGAAAGACCGTGTCGCCGTCGCTGTATATCGCATGCGGCGTGTCGGGCGCCGTGCAGCATCTCGCGGGCATGTCGTCGTCGAAAGTCATCGTCGCCATAAACAAGGACAAGGACGCGCCCATTTTCCAGGCCGCCGACTACGGCATCGTCGGAGATGTATTCGAAGTGCTCCCCGCACTGACTGCGGCTGTGCGCGCCCATCAGGGCAAATAATTTTCTGACCACGGGAGAAGACCGGTGCAACGTGTGCAGGTGGAAATCATGGGGCTCTCGACGAGTCCCTCCAGTGGTGGGGCCTACGCACTCATCCTGAAGGAATTACACGGGCACCGGCGCCTACCCATCATCATCGGCGCATTCGAAGCGCAGGCGATCGCCCTCGAAATGGAACACATCAAACCGCCGCGTCCGATGACACACGATCTGCTGCGTTCTGTGATCGATGCGTTCGGCGCGACGGTAGCCGAGGTGACAATCTCGGAATTGCGCGACGGCACGTTTTACGCGCGCATTAGCATCGATGCGGTGGACGGTGGCGAGGTGGATTCGAGACCGAGCGACGCCGTTGCGCTGGCTGTGCGCTACGGCGTACCGATCTACGTGTCGGAAGAGGTGCTCGAAGAGGCGGGATATATTCCCGAGGAAGAGGAAGAAGACGAACCGGCAGCCGCGGCCGAACACGTCGCAACGCGCGAGCGCCAGCTCGAACAGCTTCAGGAACAGTTGCAGGCCGCAATACAAAAAGAGGATTACGAGGAAGCGGCACGCGTGCGTGACGTGATCCGCAATATCCAGGCGGGGGATTGATGGGCTGTTGCCAGCATCGCGGGCATGCCGCCACACATGCCGAGCGCCCCGTGTGTGTCGCACTCCCAATCCAGGCAGGTGTCGCGTGATCCGAAACCGTTTTTTTCCCGTTGTATCGATTCTGTGCCTCGTGATTCTCCCGCGCCTCTCCGCCCAGGATGCCGGAGCGCTGATCGCAGAGGGCGACCGCCTTGTCGAACAGGCCTTTAAAAACAAAGATGCCCTCGAAGTATATAAAAAGGCCGAGGCGCTCGATGCGGGAAATTACAAGGTGCTCTGGCGCATCAGCCGCGCGTATCTCGATATCGCCGAACACATGCCCGCCGGTACCGACGAACAAAAAGATGAGCAGCTCGCCGTCTATTCCAAATCGCTCGACTATGCAAACAGGGCAATAAAGGCGAATCCATCCGGAATGATGGGCTACCTCAGGCGCGCAATAGCAAACGGACGTATCGCCCTTTTTAAAGGCGTCTTCTCCGTGGTTGGTCTTGTGAAGGACGTCAAGGCGGATCTCGAGAAGGCCATTGCCCTCAACAACGAAGACAAACATCATCTCGCAATCGCGCATTATGTACTCGCGCGCACACACGCAAAAGTCTGCGACAAACCATATTTGGTGCGGCTGCCGCTTGGCCTCGGATGGGGCGATCGCGATATCGCCGCCCGGGAATTCGAAACCTCCATTCGTTTGGATCCCGGCTTTGTCATGTTCCGGCTCGACGCCGCCCGCAATTATGTGGAAATGGACGAGTATGCAAAGGCGCGCGCGCATCTCACCGCCGTCGCGACGATGCAGGTGCAGGACGAAGACGATCCCATGTTCAAAAAGGAGGCGGCGGCCCTGCTCAAGCAGATTGCAAACGAGGACTGATGTATCCCGGAAGCACCGGAACGCTCCATAGATTTTCAACCGCGGGATATTGTACACGATTCTCCCGCGGAGTTTCTCCATAAACCACGCCGCGTGACGGCAGGAATCGATCGCTCCTGTGAGTGAATTGGCGGAGCTTTCTCCGGATCTACGGGCGGGCGGTGCGCGACGACGTTGGCTCGTGCTCTACACGCGTCCGCGCTTCGAAAAGAAGATTCGCGACCAGCTTGTAGAGCGCGCGATTGAATGTTTTCTCCCGCTTCGCGAGGAAGTACGCCAATGGTCCGACCGGAAGAAGGTTGTGGAGAGTCCCCTCTTTTCCGGGTATGTGTTTGTGTTTGTACATGAGCGCGAACGCATCACCGCGTTGGAAACTGATGGAGCGTTGCGCTACGTCAGTTTCGGCGGGAAACTTGCGGTCGTATCCAATAGTACCATCGACAGTCTGCGCATTGCCATCACACGGCCGGAGGACGTGCGCCTTGAAGACACGTCACTGCGGCTCGGTCAGGAGGTGCTGGTACGGCACGGTCCGATGAGCGGCCTCCGCGGCCATCTCGTCGAATTCCGTGGCGGCACGCGCGTTGCAATCCGCGTCGAAGTGATTAACCAGATTGTGTCGGTGGAGGTGCCTGTTGCGGATCTCGCGCTGTAGAGGAAACGGTAAGACGTGAGACGGAAGACGTGAGACGAGCTAATGCTGGCTTTTCTGCTTGCGAATCATTGCTGAGAGCATCGCTGTGATCCGATCAAGTATCGAGAGGTCGAACTGTCCGCGTGAAACGAAGCCGAGTCTTGCAGAAATCACGAACTGGGTTTCGAGTTCTGCAGCGGAGCCTCGGGCGATAGTGTAAAAGCGCGCCTTCTCAGCAGGGCTGACACGGGCGGCACCCTCAGCAATGTTTGATGGGATCGATAAAGCCGAGCGTCGCATCTGGGAAACGAGAACGTATCTCTCCTCTTTTGGCAGCGACGATGTAAATTTCCAGACAAATTCTGCCAAATCGATGGACAGCCTCCATACATCCAACTTCTCATGCCCCCGTCCCCTTATCTCCCATTCCGCATCGCGATCCATTTTCTACCTCCGAGTGAGTGTGGTTCCCAGATGTTATACTACAGGAACAAGAAAAATGTTCCCAGTTCTACGACATAACTCGTGACAGGCCGCTACTTTTAAACCTCGCACGTATTCCGTCTCACGTCTTTCGACTCACGTCTCACGACCAACCGCCATGCCCACAGCACTCATCACCGGCATCACCGGCCAGGACGGCAGTTACCTGGCGGAATTTCTGCTCGCGAAGGGCTATGATGTTCACGGCCTTGTGCGCCGTGTGGCAATCGAGGATCCCGAGCATCGGCTGGGTCGGATCCGGCATTTGTACGACAGGGTGCGGCTGCATCCCGCCTCGCTTGAGAGCTACCCCAGTCTTTTTAACGTGATTCGCGAAGTACGGCCCGACGAGTGTTATCATCTCGCCGCGCAGAGTTTTGTGAGTTATTCCTTCGAGGATGAATTCTCGACGTTCAACACGAACATCGACGGAACGCATTATATGCTTTCGTCGATCAAGCAGGTGGCGCCCGAGTGCCGATTCTATTTTGCCGGATCGAGCGAGATGTTCGGCAAGGTACGCGAGGTGCCGCAGAACGAGGACACCGACTTTCACCCCCGCTCGGCGTACGGTATCACCAAGGTGGCCGGCTTTCATCTCACGAGAAATTATCGAGAGGCCTACGGACTAAAAGCCGCCAGCGGGATATTATATAATCATGAATCACCACGGCGCGGTTTCGAATTCGTGACACGCAAGATCACGGGCACCGTGGCGCGTATCAAGGCCGGCAAGACGAGGGAATTGCGCCTCGGCAATCTCGACGCGAAACGCGACTGGGGGTATGCAAAAGAGTATGTCGAAGCGATGTGGCTGATCCTTCAGCAGGATGAACCCCGCGATTACGTGATCGCCACCGGCGAAGCGCACAGTGTGCGCGAATTTGTTGACGCGGCCTTCTCGCATGTCGGTCTCGATTACCGCGATTATGTCACGACTGATCCGCTGTATTACCGCCCCGCCGAAGTGGATATACTCCTCGGCGACCCGTCTCGTGCCCACGCCGATCTCGGCTGGAAAGCCCAGACAACCTACGCCGACCTGGTACGGCTGATGGTCGATGCAGATCTCGCCGCCATCGCGGGAATGGGGTGAATGGAGCATCGGTTCCGTCCAACATTGCCGAGGGAGCAGGCCGCAGCAGCAACCGCGAACTGAATCAGTTCTTATCGATCACCAGTGGATTGATGAGTGAACTCGATACCCAACTGACTATCGCTCTACGTCTCGGTTATATAACGGAATCCGATCCAATCTTCGCCGCACATCATCGCGCTTCCTATCTCCTTATGGCATACAAAAAAAGTGTCGTAATAAATCTCTAACACCCCTACACATATTCACCCCATTCACCCCATTTACTCCATTCCCCCCCCATTTACCCCATTAACTCCATTCCCCTGCAATGAACGTCCCTCTTCTTGATCTCAAAGCCCAGTACCGCACCTTAAAATCCGAACTCGACGCGGCCGTACTGCGTGTTTCGGAGGCACAGTATTTCATTCTCGGCCCCGATGTCACCGCGCTGGAAACAAATATCGCCGCGTATGTAGGAACCAAACACGCCATTGGTGTGTCGTCCGGAACGGACGCGCTGCTACTTGCCATGATGGCGCTCGGCATCGGACCCGGCGACGGTGTACTCGTTCCCACTTTTTCATTTTTTGCCACCGCCGGTGTTGTGTCGCGTCTCCATGCCGTGCCGATCTTTGTCGACGTTGATCCTGTGACATATAACATTGATCCGGCCGCAATGGAGCGCGCCATAGAAAAATATCAGGACCTTGTCGACATCAAGGCCGTCGTGCCGGTGCATCTTTTCGGACAATCCGCGGACATGGACGCCATTCTGGCCGTTGCGGAAAAATACTCCCTGCACGTCGTCGAAGACGCTGCACAGGCAATAGGCACGCAGTACAAGGACGGGCGCCGGGTCGGCGCCATCGGCACTGTCGGGTGTTTTTCGTTTTTCCCGAGCAAGAATCTGGGCGGCTACGGAGATGGCGGTGTCATTACCACAAACGACGACGATCTCGCGCAGCGCATCCGCATCATGCGTGTACACGGCGGCGAAAAGCAATACTATCACGCCGTGATCGGCGGGAATTTCCGCCTCGACGCCCTGCAGGCCGCGGTACTGAATGTGAAACTTCCGCATCTCGATTCGTGGACGGCGGCGCGCAGATACAACGCGGCGTTCTACAACGAGGCCTTCATTGCGGCGGGTCTCGCCGAGCGGCCCGGCGTGACCGCCTTCGACGGTAATAACCGGATTCTTCTGCCCGCGTCGGTGTACGAAGGGCACGGACACAACTTCGTGCACATCCACAATCAGTACTGCATTCGTGTACAAAACCGTGACGGCCTTCTCTCCCACCTGCAGGAGCACAACGTCGGGTGCGCTGTGTATTATCCGGTGCCGTTCCACAAACAGGAATGTTTCAAGGATCTGCCGACGTCGATCGACGTCTTTCCGGTTTCGGATGATGTCGCGGCAACCATCATCGCGTTGCCGATATATCCGGAACTGACGCCGGAGATGAAGCAGTATGTTGTTGACACTGTCGCCGGCTTCGTCTCGGCCTGGTAAGGGACAGAGGGCAGAGCCACAGAGGGGAAGCGAAACAGCACATCTGTGTCACGCCGAGCTTGTCGAGGCGCGACGGAACGACATACCATAAGTAGTACTATACATGACAGAGCGCGACGAAAATACACAACACTGGATCGACGCATGGCGCCGCGCAGCACCCGAACTCGAGCGCATCCGCCGCGAGGAAATCAGGAAGGCTGATACAGCCGCCGCTATAAGGTCGATGGACGGTCTGCTCTCGCTTATATCCCTGGAACGGGAGTTGATCTGCACGAGTGGACTCGTGGAACAACAACGAATATTTCATCTGAAGCCGCGGCATGACAGAACTGCTTGACGCTGCATTCGAGATCCAAACTCGACTCACAGAGGGCGCCCATCCATTTTGCTTTATAGGCGGGCTGGCACTTCTCCGGTGGGGTGAGCCACGACTGACTCGCAATGTTGACGCAACGATTCTCTGTCGATTCGGGGATGAGGAAGAGCTGATCGATTACATACTCTCATTGTATCAGGCACGCCTGAAAGATGCGCGCACATTCGCACTACAGAATCGCGTCCTCCTTATTTCAGCAACAAATGGCATCCCCATCGATGCCGCGCTCGGGGGCCTGCCCTACGAGGAACGCTGCATCGACAGATCAAGTGCTTTCTCCTATTCGCCAACCCGCGCCCTCCGCACCTGCAGCGCCGAGGACCTGATCATACTCAAGGCATTCGCGAGCAGACCGCAGGATTGGGTCGACATACACGGCGTGATCATCCGTCAGCATACGCACCTCGACTGGCAGCTCATCCTGCAAGAACTCCGACCTCTTGCGGCCTTGAAGGAAGACGAGACAATTGTCCCGCGCCTGCTTGATTTGCGTGACGATGTCGAAGCATCCGTGTAAAACGGAAGCCGCCTACCTCTCTCGGCTCACGTCTCACGTCTCACGTCTCCCGTCTCCCGTCTCACGTCTCACGTCTACCGTTCCCCGTCTCCCCATGAAAGGCATCATCCTCGCCGGCGGCTCCGGCACGCGCCTGCATCCGCTCACGCGCGTCGTGAGCAAGCAGCTCCTCCCTGTGTACGACAAGCCGATGATTTATTATCCGCTTTCGACGCTGATGCTTGCGGGTATCAGGGAAATACTGGTGATTTCAACTCCGCAGGATCTTCCGCGTTTCCGGGAGCTTCTCGGGACAGGAGAAATGTGGGGGCTTTCATTCAGCTTTGCGGAGCAACCCTCGCCTGACGGACTTGCGCAGGCTTTCATCATCGGTGAGTCCTTTCTTGACGGATCGCCATCGTGCCTGGTGCTGGGCGACAATCTGTTTTACGGAGCCGATCTCGCCAGAAAGCTGCAGGCAGCGGCGTCACTCGAAACGGGCGCGCGCATCTTTGCATACTACGTCCGTGATCCAGAACGCTACGGTGTGGTGGAATTCGGAGTCGACGGAACGGCACTTTCGATAGAGGAAAAACCCGCGCAGCCAAAGTCCAATTACGCGGTGCCGGGTTTATACTTTTACGACGGACGCGCTTCGGAATTCGCAAGGGCGCAGAAGCCCTCTCATCGAGGTGAGCTGGAAATCACGGATCTCAATCTTGAATACCTTCGAAGGGGAGAATTGAGCGTCGACGTGCTGAGCCGCGGCACCGCCTGGCTCGATACGGGCACACATGAATCGCTTCTCCAGGCCTCGATGTTTATCGAAACCATCGAACAGCGTCAGGGATTAAAAATCGGCTGCCCCGAGGAAATTGCCTGGCGCATGGGGTGGATTGATAACGATCAACTTCGCGCTCTTGGCGAGGCGATGCGGAAGAATCCGTATGGCGCATATTTGCAGGAGTTGCTGTCTGAAGGGTGAAAGGCGCGAAGGGTGAAGAGGGAAGAGGGAAGGGTGAAGAGGGAAGAGGGAAGGGTGAAGAGTGAAGAGGGAAGGGTGAAGAGGGAAGAGGGAAGCGGTGTCATTGTTTGGGGCGACGGGGAATGTTTTCGATTTTGCGGCTGATCGAGGTGATGAGCCCAGACAAGGATCGTGATACCTCGCTCATCTTCGCCGCGAGAACCGACGATGATGGTAGCAGTCCCAGTTGTGTGCTGATGTGAATCAATGTTTCCAATTCACTCAATGAGCCACGTGCGATATACAGATAGTGTGCATACTCACGTGGTCCGGATCGTGCCGCCCCTTCCGCAATGTTCGTAGGAATAGAAACGGCGGCGCGACGCATTTGTGACGTTAATCCGAAACGTTCATCGTCTGGGAATCTTCGTGTTGCCGCGTATACCGCTTCGCTGAGTTCAATGCCTTTTTTCCATGCCTCGAGATTACAGTGCGCGCGCGAAAATCCACGGTTTTCCATTGCCCCTCCTAGTGGTACCGGTCGTTAGTCGACCGCTAGCATTATACGCACGAACCGTAATCTCGGTTCCCAGAATCCATTAAGTCCTTTCAATTTCTCTCTTCCCTCTTCCCTCTTTTCTCTTTTCTCCCATGAACTTCGCCCTCACCGGCATCGCCGGTTACATCGCCCCGCGGCATCTGAAAGCCATACGCGACACTGGCCATAATCTTGTCGCCGCGGTGGACCCGCACGATGCAGTCGGTGTGCTCGACAGCTATTTCCCCGAGGCGGCGTTTTTTACAGAGTATGAACGATTCGACAGGCATCTGGAGAAATTGCATCGAGGAACCAAGGACGATGCGGTCACCTTTTTATCGGTGTGCTCGCCGAACCACCTCCACGATGCGCATATCCGGCTTGCTCTTCGGACGGATGCAGATGCGATCTGCGAAAAGCCACTCGTACTGAATCCGTGGAATCTCGACGCGTTGGCGGCGCTCGAGCAGGAGACCCGGCGGAAAGTATATACAGTATTGCAGTTGCGGGTGCATCCCGCCCTGATCGCGCTGAAGAACGCGCTCGCGAAGGATTCCAGCACACGGCACAACGTGACATTGCATTATGTCACAGCCAGGGGAATCTGGTACCGTTACTCGTGGAAGGGAGACGAAAGCCGTTCAGGTGGAATCGTAACGAATATTGGCATTCACTTTTTTGATCTGTTGCTGTGGCTGTTCGGAGGAGTGTCGGAATATCATACCGAGACACTTACACCGTCACGCGCATCCGGCACACTGGTACTCGCAAATGCTGACGTGCGATGGATGTTGTCTGTCGAAGCGGAAGATCTGCCCCCGGAAGTTGTGGCCGCACAAAACCGTACCTGGCGGTCCATCACCATCGATGGCGAGGAAGTGGATTTCACGGATGGCTTCACCGACCTCCACACCCGCGTCTATCAGGAAACACTCTCCGGACGTGGCTTCGGCATAGAGGATGCGCGACCGGCCATCGAGCTCGTGTATCGGATTCGGAAAGGGGAACGTTGAACGGGCCTGCCCGCCGGAGTTTCGCGAAGCGGGAGGCAGGTGGGAACGAAAAACGATGAACGGGTTGGTGGGTGGACTTGGTAAGGAGATATGTAGATGACTGAAGCAACGGGTTATGGCGTGGACGAGTCGGGATTGAAAGAAGCGAATGGGCCGTCACCCATGCAGATTGAAATCTATCGACGCATGACTCCCGAAGAACGCCTGCGAGCAGGGATTGCCCTCTGCATGGCGATGCGTCAATTAAAGCGAGCAGCAATTCGGTCGATGTATCCCGACTGGACGAATCTTGAGGTGAATAACGAGGTGAAGAAGGCCTTCCTGTATGCAGGAGATTGAATCGTACTTTGATATCGTGAGAATAATTCATTCGCTGGGGCTCTCGTATATGATAACAGGCTCGGTCGGCGCTATGATGTATGGTGAGCCTCGTGTGACGAATGATATCGATGTGGTGATGGAATTGTCGGTAAATGATATTCCGCGACTTGTGGATGCGTTTCCGGCATCGAGGTATTATTGCCCTCCGGGTGAGATCGTCGAAGTGGAAGTACGAAGAGCAATACGTGGACACTTCAACATCATTGACCAAAGTAGCGGCTTCAAAGCTGACATCTATCCTGTCGGGACGGACTCGCTTCGTCTGTGGGCATTCGCACATACGCGCACGATTCTATACGACGATATGCCGTTGGTCTTTGCTCCACCGGAGTATATCATCATTCGCAAACTGGAGTATTATCGCGAGGGTGGATCGGATAAGCACCTTCGCGACATTCGTGCTATGCGCTCTGTCTCGGAAGCAGAGCTTGATTTTAATGTGCTTCAGAGGGAAATAGCCGTGCGCCAGCTCGACGATCTGTGGGCGCTGGTTTCGCACACGAATTAATTGCTGCGTTACTGCAAAGTTGTTGTGTCGGAGATGGCGCGCCTCGGCGCCGCTCCCTGATTCCGCGTCGCAACCACCGGCTTCACGTTCCTGATCCTACGCCATGTCGTACTACAAACACGAATCCGCCTACGTCGACGAGCCCTGCGAGATCGGCGATGGAACAAAAATCTGGCACTTTTCACACGTCATGAAAAATGCCCGGTTGGGTACCAATTGTATACTCGGGCAAAACGTACACATCGCCAACGATGTACGTATCGGGAATAATGTCAAGATACAGAACAATGTGTCGGTGTACACCGGCACGGAGATCGAGGACGATGTGTTTCTCGGTCCGTCATGTGTGCTGACCAACGTGACCAACCCACGTTCGCAGATCAACAGGCACAGTCTCTATGAACGGACGCTGTTGCGCCGCGGGTGCTCAATCGGCGCAAACGCAACCATCGTGTGCGGGACCACCGTCGGTCGCTATGCATTTATTGCGGCCGGCGCGGTGGTGTCGAAGGATGTGCCAGACTACGCGCTGATGATCGGCGTCCCTGCGCGACGTGTCGCGTGGATGAGCAGACACGGGCATCGCCTCGTGTCACCCGATGCGACGGGAATCTATACCTGCCCTGAAAGCGCGCTGCGCTATCAGGAGGTGGAGCCCGGCGTGCTCCGCTGTCTGGATCTTGATGAGGAATCGCCTCTGCCGGTGGCTCTGACGGTGGGTAAACGACTGGACGATTAGACGGTTAGACGGTTAGACGATTAGACGGTTAGACGGTTGGGGTTTTTGGAGAGCTATTTTTTTGGAAGTATCCACTTTTCCGGATGAGAGTGCATCGAGGCGAGGAGGCGGATTATTTCTCGGTAGCGAGTGTACAGTCCGCGGGATACATCGCCAGACATGTAGTTACACTTGAAAGAATATTCCAGCCAGGTTTGTGTCTCAGCAGCTTCCGCCACGGCATCGACCAACCGCTGTTTGAGGGCGGCGATGTACATCCGTTTTGACCATGCCTCCGCGAGATTCGCACATACCGATCGGCTTGATCGCCGAATTTGATCGGTCATTGAATATTTTTCGTCCTTCGGAAACAACTTCGTTAACTCAAAAATATCCATCGACGCGTCCATTGCCTTTTGGTACACCTCCAAATCGTTGACAATCTCTATACGTTTCCATGTTCGTCCCATGGCAGTTGTACGCCGCAATGTCGCAATATGTTCCCGCAGGATTACAACACATTAGGAATAAACGAGTTAGACGCCGTCCTACACACTCTAATCGTCTAACCGTCTAATCGTCTAATCGTCTAACCGTCTAATCGTCTAATCGTCTAACCGTCTAATCGTCTAACCGTCTAATCGTCTAATGCCCGATCTCAAGGCAATATCATTGTCCCTCCAACAATGGGTGCACACGCATCCCGAGGTCGATGCAATATGGCTGTTCGGTTCTTGGGCGAAGGGATCGGCGAATGAACACAGCGACATCGACGTCGCCATTTTGTTCTCGCGGGATTCGATACCATCATCCTATGAACGGTTGGACCTCATGACATCGTTAACTGACCGTCTGGGCGGAGACGTAGACCTGGTCGTTCTGAACACCGCCGGAGAACTGATAACCCAGCAGATTCTCAGTCGTGGTCTGTGCCTATTCTCGCGTTCTCCCACGCGCACAGCTCTGTACAGACTCGCCGAGCAGGGGAAGTATCAGGATTTTGAGATCATCATGAATGCAATCGTCGCTGCAACGAAGGCGCGTGCCCATGGTTGATGCAGTTGTCATAGCAGCAAAGGCGGGAATTGTCGCGCGCTGTCTCGTGCGGATCGATACAGTCACCGGGGGCGTTCCGACGGCCGTCTCGAACATTGATACTGCAGATATCGTTGTCCTGAATCTCCAACGGGCTATTCAGGCATGCGTTGATATGATGGCGCACGTGCTGGCGGAAGAACGGCTGGGTGTGCCGGCGTCTTCCGGTGATGGTTTCGTCGTCCTTGCCACGAGAGGGATAATCGAGAACCGTCACGCAATAGAACTGAAACGCATGGTCGGATTTCGAAACCTCGCCGTTCACGAAAATGACGAGATCGATATCACCCTGCTCGAAGCAATACTACGCGATCATCTCGACGATCTACGGACGTTTTCCGACTCCATGCTCACACGCTATTGCTAATCGTCTAATCGTCCCGTCGCGTCTCGACAAGCTCGGCGTGACACAAGCTGTGTCCAACTTCCCGTGACAATCACACAAACAACACTCCCGGACGTCCTCCTCATCGAGCCGACAAAACACGGCGACGCTCGCGGCTTCTTCATGGAGACGTGGCGCGATGATGTGTTCGCAGCGGCGGTCGGGCGTGCCGTACGATTCGTGCAGGACAACGCGTCGCGTTCGGTGAAGGGCACGCTGCGTGGATTGCACTATCAGCATCCGTATGCGCAGGGAAAACTCGTTCGAGTCACACGCGGCGAAGTGTATGACGTGGCGGTCGACATCCGTCGCGGCTCGCCGTATTTCGGCGCATGGTACGGTTGTATACTTTCCGAGGAAAATACGCGGCAGCTCTGGATTCCCCCAGGATTTGCGCACGGATTTTACGTCGTGTCGGATGTGGCCGATTTTGCGTACAAGTGCACGGAGTATTATCACGCCGAGACCGACGGTTCGGTGCTTTGGAATGATCCTGATATCGGTATACAATGGCCGCTCGACGGCGATCCCCTGCTGTCGCGCAAGGATACATCAGGACTGCGTCTCGCGGATATTACGACACTGCCGGTGTGGGACGGTTAACGTGGAACGGGGAACGGTTAACGGGGAACGCGAGAAATCGTGCGTGATGTAAATACTGTGTCACCCCGAGCTTGTCGAGGGGCGACGACCCGCCGTCATACTGAATCTGTCGTGTGTCGGCTTCGACAAGCTCAGCCTGACACACGAGACAACACCCGTGTCACCCCGAGCTTGTCGAGGGGCGACGGAACAGTGAACGGGGAACGGGCCTGCCCTCCGAAGTTCCGAAGGTGAAAGTCTCCGATTCCTCCGTTCCTCCTGTGTATATTATGAGCGATACAAACTACCTCATACCGCTATTCTGGGATCAGCCGCAGTTTCGCGATGCCGAGAAACTGCGCCAAGTGCTGCTCAGTGGAGACGCGTCTTTGCGGCGTTGGATACTGCTTCGTTTCCTGCAGTATGCACGTGTCAAGGAGACATTTGTATGGTTCACGCTGGACGAAATCCGTGAAGTGGTGCCGGATCTGCCCGCGCGTTCCGCCGACAGGAAAAAATGGGAGCGGTTATTGGAGGTATATGGATCTGCGAGAGGATAAAACCTGTTACGAAACACCGGAGCAAAGAGCCGTTCTTGTGGAACTGCTCGCATTGCAGTCGATACGGTCGCACTTCTTTCTCACTGGCGGAACCGCGCTTTCAGTGTTTTACCTCCACCACCGCCTTTCGAACGACATTGATCTATTCTCGCGCGATCTTGAGGCGTTGCATGAGGTCGATTACGAACTCCGCCTGCACTTCGGAATGCGGGCAGTCCGTCTTCGAGGCAGCGAGTACATTCTCACGTATCGAATCGATGAGACCAAGGTCGACATCGTTCGCGATCCTCTCTCTCTTGACGAGGCGCGCCCCACCGCCGTGATGGATCGAGGTCGGGAGATCCGCATCGATACGCTTCGCAATATTTGTTCGAACAAACTCACGGCGATGGCTTCCCGCGCTGAACCGAAGGACTTCGTCGATCTGTTCTTCCTCGGACGGGATGCAGCAACCTTCGATCTCGCCGCCGTATATGCAGATGCCGTGCGCAAGGATGCAATCTTCGACGATCCCGCAACAGCCGCATATGCGATAGAGTCGAACCTGGGAGCGGTACAACAGGCGACTATCCTTTGGCCGGCGACGAAGGAACCATTTGTGTATGATGAACTGCTAGAATGGTACGCCCGCATGCTCACGAGTTTGTACGGATTTCAAGATCTCGGATAATGGGGCGCATCCGTGTAATGGCGGCCTTCTCGGCCTCTCGTGAGTTCCCTCGCTCCGCAGTCGTATTTACCGCCGCCTTTCTCTACATCGCCTCCATCACGCTGCTTCGGCCCACACCATGGATGAACATCGGGACGGGTTTCGATTTCACCATGGGTTTGATCTGGGCTGGTGTCGCGCTGCTCGCCGGCTTTTTGAGCCGCCGACCGTCGGTACTCGTGCCCTGTTTTCTCATCGCCTGTCTGGGCCCGCATCACCGCGTGGCGATTCTGTCCGCCTTTGTCTCCGGCGTTGTGATGCTGATAAGCACATTGTATGCAGAACGGCACGATATTCGGAGCTTCGTGCACCGGGCATTTGTGGAGAAGGGCGCGGGCTATGTACTTGCCATCGGACTGTACATGTGCGTGGTGTGGCTGCTGCGCCTTGGAGATTCCACTGACAGGTGGTCGTTCCTGGCGCTCGCAGCGTCAATGTTCGCGGTGCCGCTGGCAGTGTACAGTCTGTCGTATCTCACATGGACCGGCGACGAATACACGCTGACCATTCGAAACTGCGGACTTGTGCTCCTGGCCCTGGGGAGTGTCGTGCTCCTCTATCCCGCTGCAGTCGGTGCCTTCGATCAATACGGCGTACCCCTGTATATGCTCTCGAAAGCCGCCGCCTCAAGTCTGCATATTCCCATCCTGATGGAGTGGACTGATCCGGACTATAACTCGGCCAGTCTTCGAGGTGCGCACTATGCCGCGATGATTCTGTTCATTGCAGCCGCTGGTTGGAGCGTGTATGCGGTGAGGGCGCGCGCGTGGATGCATGCGGGAGCCGCGGCGCTTCTTGCGTATGCCGCTGCCATGGGGGAAAACGCACATGCGCTGCCGGGCCTGGCACTTGCCGGATGTCTGATGGGTTTGGACGGCCTGCGCGGGACGCGCGCCGGTCGGATGCGGGCGGCCGCACTTGCCCTGCTTCCCTTTATCGCGGCGGTCGTGCTGGTCCTGATTGTATACAACTGGGATGCGTATCTTCGATCCCTGCCGAAACGCGCATTATATACAAATGCACTGCGCCAGGCGGTGAATGATCCTGTCCGGCTGCTTCTGGGCGAGGGCCCGGCCGCATACGCCAGCCATGCTGCGGCCAAACGGCTGTCGTTGCCGTACAGGGAAGACAACGAATTTCCCGTCATGCCGCCGTTCACCTCGCCCCGGTACGACGAGGCGCTCAGGCAGAGTTTTGGGGAGAACAGATATACAACCCTGCACCGGCCCATTTCCGGCCTTCTCGGATTTGCCATGGAATGGGGCGTGTTGGGTTCGGCGCTGCTTCTTGGTGCCGTCTACGTTCTGTTTCGTCGCGTGCAGGAACAGACGGACGGCCCCGCGCGTAGCGCGGTTGTCGCGGCGGCAATAACCTCGCTCTCTCTGGTGGGAGTGTCGCTCGCCTTTCGACCCTATGCGGAGTATCCGGACATCATGGCGGTGGCATCGATCAGCTTTCTGCTGGCCGCGGTACACACAGTCGAACGCACACCGGCGGTCGCGACGGGTAGTGGCACTCCCGCGGCAGCAAAGGGCAACATCGGCGTGAATCCACTTTCCCCATCCACGTTCTCATGAGAGCAGGCGCAATAATACAGGCACGGTGCGGATCACAGAGGTTCGCACGAAAGGTTCTGCAGCCGCTGCCTTCCCCGAGGGGGCGGTGCTCGGTTGAACATATTATTGCACGCGCTGGTGCATGCACCAGCATCGCGCAAAGCGTTATCGCCACGACGACAGGCCGGGAGGATGATGTTCTGGAGGAGAAATTCGGTCCTCTCGTGTTCCGCGGCGATGCAGCCGATGTGCTCGATAGATATGCGGCCGCAAACACACGCCACACATTTGATATTGTTGTCCGTTTGACGGGCGATAACCCGTGTATCTTCCCGTGGATGCTCGACCGTCTGGTGACGGAATTGCGCGAGAGTGGCGGGGACTATGCGCGCCTGACCGGCATACCTCTCGGTCTGCATGCGGAGGCATTTACCGCCGCCGCGCTGAAGCGCGCACATGCTGACGCCAAGGACCCTTATGAACGCGAACACGTAACACCGTACTTCTATCGCCACCCGGAATTATTCGATGTCCGAATGGTGGAGGTCGCCGTTCCACGCACTCTCGCGGATGTCAGGCTGACACTTGATTACCCGAGCGATTATGCACTGTTGAATATAGTGTTCGGGTTTTTCGCCGACGGGCCCCCGTCACTGGAAGCGCTCGACACGCTGTTTCAGGAGCGGCCCTGGCTTCGTGATATCAATCGCAACCACCAGAAGGCCGACCTTGGCGCGGAGGAACAGATGCGCGCCGCCATTGCACTGCTCAACGAGCGGGAATTGACCATCCCGGCGGACATACTCCGCCACACACACAGACAGGAATCCTGACGATGAAATATCTCATCACGGGCGGCGCCGGATTTATCGGCTCGAACCTCGTCCATGAAATCCTCGCTCGCGGCGAACACGTACGCGTGCTCGACAATTTCTCGACGGGCAAGCGGGAAAATCTCGCCGATGTGCGCGAGGCCATCGAACTCCTCGAAGGCGACATTCGTTCGTATCACATCGTACACGAGGCCGTGCGCGGCGTGGACGTGATTCTCCATCAGGCGGCGCTCCCCTCCGTCCCGCGCTCGATCGCCGATCCTATCACGACACATGAAGTGAATACCAATGGAACGCTCAACGTGCTCAACGCGGCACGCGACCTCGGCGTGCAGCGCATCGTCTTTGCCTCCTCGTCATCGATATACGGAAACAGCGCCGAGTTGCCGAAACATGAAGGCATGAACCCGAACCCGCTCTCGCCATACGCGGTGTCGAAACTCACGGGTGAAAAATACATGCAGGTGTTTCATCAACTGTACGGATTGGAAACCGTCGCCCTGCGATACTTCAACGTGTTCGGGCCGCGACAGGATCCGAACTCGCAGTACTCGGCAGTGATCCCGAAGTTTATCACCGGCATGCTCGCGGGCCGCGCTCCGGTCATTTATGGCGACGGCGAGCAGACGCGCGATTTTACGTTTGTAAAAAATGTCGTATCCGCAAACATCCTCGCGGCGACCGCCTCGGACGATGTGGGGGGCGCGGTGATGAACATCGCCTGCCATGAACGGATATCGCTCAACCGCCTCGTGTCGGATATCAACGGCATCGTTGGAACATCCATCACACAGCAATACGCGGCGCCTCGACTCGGCGATGTCCTGCATTCCTTTGCCGCCATCGCGCGGGCGCGCGAGGCGATCGGCTACGAACCGTCGATGACCTGGAACGACGGCCTGCGCGCCACCGTGGATTATTACCAGAAGCAATTGCCGGTACAACGCGGATGAGTATTCTCGTCACCGGCGGCGCCGGTTTTATAGGACGCGCCATCATTGCGTCGCTACCCGAATCGGTTCCGGTCACCTGTATCGATGTACTCGAAGCGCAGGCGCATGCCGGAAGAACGACATTCCCTGCGTGGCTCTCCGACAGAGCGCGCTGCATTCGCGCCGATATCCGCGATACGACGGCATATGCGGACACACTGCACGATGTCGATGTGGTCATCCACCTTGCGGCGCAGACCGGCACAGGCCAGTCGATGTACGAACGCTCCCGTTATGTCGGACACAACGTGGACGGCACCGCCTGTCTGCTGGACGCCCTTGCGCTGCATGCGCCGCATCTGTCGCGCATCGTGCTCGCCTCGAGCCGCGCCGTGTACGGCGAAGGGATGCTTCGTGTGCATGACGGCCGGCTGCTTCCCGCCCAACGCACCCTCGATCGCCTGTCGAGCGGGCAATGGAACGCAATCGCCGCTGATGGATCCCCGGGCGACCCCGTCGCCATGCAGGAGGATTTCCCATGCAATCCGACCTCGGTGTATGGCCTGACCAAATGGTGGCAGGAGCAGTTGATCGTGGATAGTGCAGCACGAAGCGGCGTGCATCACACCATCCTGCGCATACAAAACGCGTACGGGCCCGGACAGGAACTACGGAATCCGTACACCGGCATCATCGGCATCTTCTGTTCCCTGCTCTTTCGAGATCTCGAAATTGAGCTGTTCGAGGATGGCGAGGTGATGCGTGATTTTGTCTATGTCGACGATGTCGCGGACGCCTTTGTGCGGGCTGCGGTCGGGGACAGACCGCCGTACTCGATCATGAACATCGGGAGCCGTGACGCCGTGTCACTGCGCACGCTGGTGGATCGGCTCGGCGCAGCGGCGGGACGCACACCTCGAGTTCGCGTTTCGGGCCGCTATCGTGTGGGCGACATACGTCACGCAATCGCGGATACCACGCGATGTGATGCCTGGCTGCAGGGAGGTCCACGGACGTCCCTTGAGGAAGGACTGCGGCGGTATTGGGCGTGGTTTTCGGAGCAGGAGGCGCTTGCAACCGAAACACTGCGCGAATCCTTCGAAGAGATGGAAAGGAGCGGTGTCCTACGCGCTTCGGAGGATCAGTGATCGAGCGTGTAAGCGTCATCATTCCCAATTACAACTACGCACGGTATCTCGCCGGGCGTATCGAAAGCATTCTCCAACAGACCACCCCGGTGGATGAAGTCATTATTCTGGATGATGCCTCGACGGATGACAGCCGCCAAATAATACAGCGCTACACCGGCGATACACGCGTGCGCGCCGTGTACTTCGACGAGAACAGCGGATCGCCGTATCGGAGATGGAACGACGGCGCCGCCCTCGCAACAGGCGAGTGGCTGCTGTTCGCGGGCGCGGACGACAACTGCGATCCGACCATGATCGCCCGGCTGCTCGCAGCATCAACATCATCCGACGGAGTGGATCTCGTGTGGTGTCAATCCACCGGTATCAACGAGAACGGCGATGAAACACGATCCTGGAAGTCGTGGACGGATGATCTCAATCCTACTCTCTGGTCGGGCGATTTCTCGATGCGCGGATCCGGATTGCTTGCGTACTTCCTGCAGAAGAATGTGATACCAAATGCGAGTGCCGTGCTGTTGCGCCGCTCGGCGTTTCTCCGGCATGGCGGTTTCGATACAACGCTCCGGCTCTGCGCCGATTGGATGTTGTATGCACGCATCGCCGCGGAGGCGCACGTGGCCTTTGTCGCGGACCCGCTCAACCACTTTCGCACACATGGCGCAACCGTACGTGATGCAAGCAGCAGATCAGGACTCCATCTGCGCGAGGCCGCAATGGTAATCGGGACCATCTCTTCGTGGCCCGCCGTCGAAAACGGCGCGCGAGACGCGGCCATTCGCCGATTTGTGCGCACATGGATGAGCAACGGAGTGAGGAATAAGACGCTTCTCACCGCCGCACAGCTCTCCACGCTCGTCCGTGCATTCGGACCCCACGCAGCCCGCGTGCGCTGGGAGCTTGTGCGCGCATTTCCCTCCTTGGTGAAACGGCGGGTTCATGCACGGGTGTTTCCTGCGGGAGATGCCGCATGAAAACACAAACGGAATGGACGACACTCATCAGGCCGCGAAAGGGGATCCTCGATCTCGATCTCCGCGAAGTCTGGCGCTACCGCGATCTTCTCGCTCTCTTCGTGCGACGCGATTTTGTGGCGCTGTACAAACAGACGATTCTTGGCCCCCTGTGGTTTTTTTTCCAGCCGTTGTTCACGACGGTGATGTTCACACTTGTGTTCGGAAGCATCGCCCGGATTTCCACCGATGGACTGCCGCCGATATTATTCTACATGGCCGGGACCGTCACATGGTCGTACTTCCAGGAATGCCTGGTCAAAACATCGAACACCTTCATCGTCAACGCCCCGATCTTCGGCAAAGTGTATTTCCCGCGGCTCGTCGTGCCGCTCTCCATCGTAATCACCAACCTCATAGCGTTTCTTCTCCAATTTGTTTTCTTCCTCGCATTCCTGTTGTATTACGGCGCGACGGGAAGTCGGATCGAGCCCAATGTGTATGTTTTGATGATGCCCGTCTATCTCCTGATGATGGCCGCGCTAGGGCTCGGGCTGGGTATCATTGTCGCCTCCTTGACGACGAAATACAGGGATCTCCGCTTCCTGATCAGTTTCGGAGCACAACTGCTCATGTACGGGACACCCGTCGTCTATCCGCTGTCGAGCGTGCCGGATAAGTGGCTGCCCTTTTTCCTCGCAAATCCGATGACGCCGATCATCGAGAGCATGCGGTATGCCTTTCTCGGTGTGGGAGTATTTCGCGCGGATCACCTGCTCATGAGCGGCGGCATCATTCTGATCATTCTTGTCACGGGAGTGCTGCTGTTTACTCGAGTCGAGCGCACCTTCATGGATACCGTATGATATATCACGGCATGCCGATTCATCGTCAACACCGGGTGCAGTTGTGAGCACGGTGGTCATACGCATTCAGGGACTCGGAAAGGAGTACCGGCTGGGTGTACTCGGCCGGAAGACGCTCTCGCATGATATACAGAGCTGGTGGGCCCGTTTGCGCGGCCGTCCGGATCCGAACGCAAAAATCGGGAAGGAATTTCAAGCGCGGTCCGGATCCTCCGACGACAGGATATGGGCGCTTCGTGATGTCTCACTCGACGTGTATGACGGCGAAGTGCTCGGTATCATCGGCAAGAACGGCGCGGGGAAATCCACGCTGTTAAAAATCCTCTCACGCGTGACGGCTCCGACACTCGGGGAAATCCGGATCCGCGGGCGTGTGGCGAGTCTGCTGGAAGTCGGCACCGGTTTTCATCCCGAGCTGACGGGGCGGGAGAATGTGTACCTCAATGGTGCCATACTCGGCATGACGAAACGGGAAATCGCCAGGAAATTCGATGAGATCGTCTCATTCTCCGACATCGAACGCTTCATCGACACACCCGTGAAACGATACTCTTCCGGTATGTACGTCCGTCTCGCGTTTGCGGTCGCCGCGCATCTCGATCCGGAAATTCTGGTGGTGGACGAGGTGCTCGCCGTGGGTGATGCCGCGTTCCAGAAGAAGTGCCTCGGCAAAATGGGTGATGTGGCGGGAAGTGGCCGTACTGTGCTGTTCGTGAGTCACAATATGCATGCGATCAGACAGATCTGTCCGAAGGCGGTGTGGTTGCAGGGCGGGACGATTGTGCAATCAGGGCCCTCGGAAGAGATTGTGGAACGCTACCTGTCGCAGCAATCGACTGCGGCCGGCGGAGCGACAGCGGTGTTTGCCGCATCCGAGGAGCGGCAGTTCGAGGTGCAGGGCGCCGCGCTGATAAACGCGCACGGCGCGGAGACGGATTGGTTCGAGGCAGAGGACGGGATCACACTCAGTCTCGACTGCATTTCACGCGAGCCCGTACCCGGCTTATACGGCTACCTCACACTTTCCACGGTGGACGGCACCACAGTTCTCGAGTCCGACAGTCTCGACCGGCTGCCCAATCCCTTCGACAGCCTGCCGCCAGGGCGGCATCGCATCAGCGTGTCAATCCCGCCGCGTGTGCTCGGGCACGGGACGTATGTCGTGTACCTGAACTTTGCGAGCCCCCTGGGTGTGACCGCCGCCGATATACACTCGCCCGGCACCGTGCTGCAATTCACCGTGACGGACAGCACATCCAAACGGGGGAATGCGCGACGCGGATTTCACAGCATCCTTCTCTCCTGGGCCGAACAATCGTCGGCGAATCTCACGTAACGTATCACACTTAATCCCGCACCCGGAAACATCCGATGACCATCGACGGCAGCAGTATTCTCATCACCGGCGGAACTGGATCCTTCGGGAAGCAGTTCGTGGCCACGCTTCTCGAACGATATCCTTCCGTGAAACGACTCGTGATTTTTTCACGGGACGAGTTGAAGCAGTTCGAGATGGCGCAGATGTATCCTCACGAACGCTACCCGCAGATCCGTTTCTTCCTCGGCGACGTGCGGGATCTCGACCGTATGCGCCGCGCCCTGGAAGGAATCGAGATCGTGATACACGCGGCGGCGCTGAAACAAGTGCCCGCGGCGGAATACAATCCGATGGAGTTTATCAAGACAAACATCATCGGCGCCGAAAACGTGATCACCGCCTCGCTGGAACTCGGTGTGCGACGTGTCGTTGCGTTGTCGACCGATAAAGCCGCTGCGCCGATCAATCTGTACGGAGCAACCAAGCTGTGTTCCGATAAACTGTTTCTCGCGGCGAACAACATCAAGGGCGGGCGCGACATCCGTTTCTCGGTCGTCCGGTACGGGAACGTCATGGGCTCTCGCGGTTCCGTCATCCCGTTTTTCCTCGCGCGGCGGGCCACGGGCGTCATTCCCATCACACATCCCGAGATGACACGATTCAACATCCCGCTCAGCGAGGGAGTCGATCTGGTATTACACGCGATCGATGAGGCATGGGGAGGGGAATTGATCGTGCCGAAAATCCCGTCGTACAGGATTCTCGATCTCGCCCGGGCCATTGCGCCCGAATGCCGTACCGAAATTGTGGGGATCCGTCCCGGCGAAAAAATTCACGAGGAGATGATCACCTCATCCGATTCGTTTTATTGCTGGGACCTCGGGACGCATTACGTCATTCTTCCGACACAGCCGATATGGCCCATCGACGATTTTCGCACCGCAAAAAACGCCACCGCCGTGCCGGCGGGATTCCAGTACAACAGCGGGACCAATACCGAATGGCTCGATGTTGAAACATTGCGCCACCTGATACGTCTGCATGTCGATCCGGGATTTACGGCATGAACACACCCATGCGCATACCCTACGGGCGCCAGGAGATCACCGAAGCGGATATCGCCGCGGTGATCGAGGTGTTGCAGTCGGAGTACCTCACACAGGGACCGGCGGTCGATGCGTTCGAGACCGCCTTTGCGACGTATGTGGGAAGCCGCTTTGCGGTTGCGGTTGCCAACGGTACCGCCGCTCTCCACCTCGGAGCCCAGGCGTTGGGAGTGCACGCAGGGACGCGTGTTATAACAACGCCGATGACGTTCGCGGCATCGGCAAACTGCGTCCGCTACTGCGGCGGCGACGTCACATTCTGTGACATCGAAGAGGGGAGCTGGACTCTCGATCCGCGCCGTGTCAGGACAATGATAGAGTCCGCCCCTTCGGGCACTTTCAGTGGTATCATCCCGGTGGACTACGCGGGCTTGCCCGCGGATCTACCCTCCCTACACGCCATCGCGAGGGAGCACGGTATGTGGATCATGCATGACGCATGTCATTCGCCAGGGGCGACGTTTCTGGATACGGTCGGAAGCAACCGCCGCTGCGGCGACGGATCACATGCGGACCTTACAGTTTTTTCTTTTCATCCCGTAAAACATATCGCCACGGGTGAAGGCGGGATGATCACAACCAACAACGAGGAGTTGTACCATCGGCTTCGTGTGCTCCGCACGCACGGCATCACGCGGGAACCAGCGCTCATGCATGAGCAGCATGGGGGATGGTATTACGAGATGCAGGAACTGGGGTATAATTACCGGCTCACCGATATTCAGGCCGCGCTCGGTCTCTCGCAGTTGTCTCGCGCGCAGGACAATCTCGAGAAGAGGCGGAGAATAGCGGACCGTTACCACTCCGCCCTCGCGGACCTCCCGCTGGAGCTGCCATACGGAAAAATCGGCCGCGATCATGCATGGCATCTCTTTGTAATTCGCAGCGGGCGGCGCCGCGAGCTGTACGATAATCTGCGCACGCGGGGCGTGTTCGCTCAGGTGCATTATATACCTGTGCACTTGATGCCATATTACCGTGCGCTCGGTTCGGCACCCGGAGATTGTCCGGTCGCGGAGCAGCATTACGCCCGCTGCCTGAGTCTGCCCATGTTCCCCTCCCTGCGCGACGACGAGTGGGATCATGTTGTCGCCTCCCTGCATGCCGCTGTCGGGGAATACCAGGATTGAAATTACGCATCGCGATCAGGACCGATGCCGGCGCAACGATGGGACACGGGCATGCGATACGTATGCTCGCATGCGCCCAGGCCGTGATCGATCGAGGCGGCGCCGTGCTGCTCTGCTCCGCGCAACTCCCGTCCAGTGTGCGCGAACAGTATCTCGCCGAAGGCGCCGAGGTGCACGTCATCGAAGCGGAGGCGGGATCGCAGCAGGACGCCACCGCGCTGCACCGTGAAGCCGCGGCCTTTCATGCCGGGTGGATCGTCGTCGATGGATATCAGTTTCATTCCTCGTATTTCGAAACACTGCGTGCGGAGGGACACCGCGTGTTGTGTATGGACGACACGGGCGCGGCCGCGCCGTACGCGGTCGATATCATAGTGAATCAAAACGTCCACGCGTCCGAGGTATTGTATACATCTTCCCGGCCAGACGCCACGTTGTTGCTCGGACCGGATTACGCACTGCTGCGCCGGGCTTTTCTCGCCGCACCAGTCTCGGATCGAGCGCCTGTCGCGCACCCCGCGCGCCTGCTCATCACGTTGGGCGGGAGTGACCCTGCAAATATCACGGCACGTGTGGTGCAGATCTTGTGCCGCGACGCGGGCGCGCTGCCAAACGTTCATGTACTGCTAGGAGGCGGATATATGCACGACACGGGGTGGATACAGTCCGCATCGAATGCCGGGCTGAACCTGACAGTACATCGGGATCACCACGACGTGGCGCTGCTGATGCGCGGCATGGATGTTGCGGTTTCTGCTGCTGGGAGTACTCTGCTGGAATTGGCGTATCTGGGTGTGCCCACGGTGGCGTTGATCACGGCCGAGAATCAGCGCGAAGCAGCCCGCGCCATCGACGCGAGAGGCGCGGCAATGCTTGTAACGCCCGATGATGGTGCCAACGTGATTGACGCACTTCGTCTGCTCCTGAACGATTCGCAGGTACGGGAAAAAATCGCGCGGCAGGCGCGTGCGCTCGTAGACGGCCTTGGCACGCAGCGTGTGCTCGATATACTCGCGTCGATGATGTAGTCTTTTTGCCCTGTTCCATTCACTCCAGGCAACCGGTATGACCTCTGATCCACAAATCCATTACCGCCGCGCAACCATGGACGACGCGCGTCTGCTCTTTGAGTGGGCAAACGATCCCGACGTCAGAGCTGCTTCTTTTTCCTCCGAACCCATTCCCTGGGAGGACCATCTGTCCTGGCTTGCACGAAGGATTGATGACGAGAATACAGTTTTACTTATGGCGATAAGTTCTGATAGTGTAGCAATCGGAGTGATTCGATGTCAAATAGACAATGGCGAAGGGACAATATCAATTACGATAGACCCAGAACAGCGCGGTAGGGGATTGAGTAAGTCCATTTTCGCTGAAGCCTCCCACTGGCTGTTCTCGAATACGCCAGTTGAGCGCATTCATGCATTCGTAAAGTTAAACAATGAGCGCTCACTCAAGATGGTTGTCTTCGCCGGATACGCGTTGCATGGACTGGTCACAATTAATGGGGAAGAAGCGAACCACCTTATTATTACAAAACCAGCGTTATGAAAGATAATATCACCATCGATCATTATTTAATTGGTGGCGCTAGCCGTGCTTTCATTATCGCCGAAATATCTGCCAACCATAATCAACATCTCGGTACAGCGATCAATTTAATAAACGCCTCAAAGGCCTCTGGTGCTGATGCGGTAAAATTCCAAACGTACACTGCTGATACCATCACCTTCCGATCCGACAAAGAATACTTTCGGATTGCCGGGGGAACATTATGGGATGGTCGTACGCTGCACGATCTGTATCGTGAGGCCTACACACCATGGGAATGGTTTCCCGAGTTGTTTGCCGCCGCACGAGAGGCAGGGCTGCTTGCGTTCTCCACACCATTTGATGATACCGCGGTTGATTTTCTCGAACGCTTGGATCCCCCGGCATACAAGGTGGCTTCACTGGAACTTGTGGATCTGCCCCTGCTTGACACCATCGCGCGCACAGGAAAACCGATCTTGATGTCGACCGGGGCCGCCACGCTCGAGGAAATAGACGAGGCGATGGAGGCCATCGCGGCCGCCGGGGCGGAGGAGGTGGCCCTCCTGAAATGTACGAGTGCTTACCCGGCGAAACCCGACGACATGCATCTTGCCACCATTCCAGACCTGGCGCAGAGGTACAGAGTGCCGGTCGGTCTCTCCGACCACAGCACGGGAATCGCCGTGCCTGTTGCCGCTGTTGCGCTCGGGGCGAGAATTATCGAGAAACATCTTACGATGCACCGCTCCGACGGTGGACCCGACAGCGCCTTTTCCTTGGAGCCCGACGAGTTCCGGGCCATGGTCGACGCGGTGCGTGTTGCGGAGAAGGCGATAGGACACGTCAACTACACGGTGCAGGACGCGGAAGCCGCGAGCCGTTCATTCCGGCGCTCCCTCTTTGTCGTTGCGCCCGTACGAGCCGGAGAAGTATTCACACGGGAAAACGTCCGCTCCATTCGGCCCGCACACGGAATTGCGCCAAAACATCTCGCGGCAATCCTCGGCGGACGTGCTCTGTACGATATTGAAGCAGGGACACCTTTATCGTGGGACATGATAGAGCGCGCGTAGGCGGGCAGCGCGCTGCTGCGCCGGATACGTCGTCGTGGTACGATCGCTGGCTGATGTATCGCGACGCTGTCGCCTCATTGCGCCATCGTCATCCCGAGGTGCTCGCGTTGGGTATGGAACTCGTCTATCCATTTCCACTGCGTTTGAGATTAACCCGCCTGTTTCGAGATACAATAGGCGCGGTACGTAAAATTGCCGCTTACATACTCACACGTCCGGTAGATCTCCGAGAGACGGCCCATCATCCCGTGGTACTCGCGTATCACCAGATATTGACCAATGCCCGCGGTACGATGGAGTTGCTCGCCCAGCGTGCGCGCTCGGCGGGAGTCGACGCGGTCCTTTTCGGTCCGCAAGGCGGAAACGGAGAAGTGGCAGACGCGGCGGGTGTGCCGGCGAGGTTGTCCTCTTATATCAATCATGCTCCGTCGAAACGTGCCGCGATCCGGTGTGCCGTCCGTGCATTTCGCGTCGCGATGGGCCTCACCGTGACGCTGATACAACACAGCGGCCTGAGTCTCGCTGGTGTGTGGATCAATCCGCTGTCGTTGTGGCTCCGTGTGCTCCGCGTCTCACAACGAATCACCGCATACGGGAGATATCTCGGGAGCGTACACGCAAGAGCCGTCGTCGTGACGCACGAAAGGTTTGCACCCTGCAGCGAGCTGCTCACCGCCGCGCGGTCACTCGGACTTCCCGTGCTGCATTATCATCACGGTTTTTCCACCATCCACGAACATCCGTATCTGGCGACCACCGTGTGTGTGTGGAACCGGACCGATGAAAGGATGCTCCTGTCTTATCTGCCCGATGACGATGTGCCCAACATACACATCACGGGTAACGCGGAATTCGATCTAATTCTCGAGGGTGCGGATATCGCGGCCGATCTGCAGCGCGACGCCGTACTCCGCAGACAGAGCAGCGGCCGCCCGGTCGTTCTGGTCCTGTCGCAGTTTGTCGAAGCCATCCCCCGGCTCGTCGAAGGCACTCGGAACATGCTCTCCCTGCTGCTACCTGTTGCAACCGCCAACCCGGAGTGGTATTTCCTTATCAAGGAACATCATGTAGGAGACAGGATCGGTGAATCCGCGGTCTGCGCGGAACTGCGCGCACTCGGAAACACGGGGCTTCTCGGATACACCGACGCGACACTTCCGGAGCTTCTCCGCTGCCCCACAGTGCGTGTGGTGCTCTCCGCATCCTCCACGGGATTGTATCTGGCGGCAGGAGTCGGAAAAACGGCAGGGCGGCTCTTGGTACATGGAATGGATGAGCCCATTGATCTTATCGATGAGGTCGCTGTTCCGATTCGTGAAGGAAGGGAGCTGATAACACTTCTCCGTGGGCTGGATGACGCAACAGCAGGGCATCCTCTCTCACGTGAGAGTGATGACGACCATTCGCCATTTCCTCACCGTGGATGTTCTGTGGATGAACTTCTCCGACTCGTATTACAAACCGGATGACATCTGTATGATCATCACCGGAAACCATCCGTCTGAGTGCCGCCGCAGAGAATGATGCATACGTTACACGAAACACACGATGGCAACGGCCGGACAATCATTCGTCTGAATCAGGACGGTGGCGAGGTTCCTCGTTTTTCCGTGGTTATACCTACATATAACCGGGGACAGGTGTTGAAAGAAGCGGTTGTATCGCTGCAGATGCAGAACGAGAAGCGCTTCGAGATCATCGTGGTGGATAACGGCCCCTCCACAGACAATACCGAAGCGGTGATGCGTGCTCTCGCCGCGGGTGATCCCAGAATTATATATGTAATCACAACGGAACAGGGTGATTTTATTTCGCGTAACATCGGCTGCCGTATGGCCCGCGCGGATATCATCCTGAGCATGGACGACGACTGGGAGATGCTGGACCCGGATACTCTCGGATATATGATCGAGCGTTTTGCAGGCGATCCGTCACTGGGTGTGCTTGGACTCGGACACAGGGAAGTAGAGCTCGAAAGAGGGGTTTCCGGACTGCGGCGCTGGTGGTATCGGATCGCCCGCTACACCTATGCAGCCGGAAAAATATCACGATGGGGGCGCGTCTCGACACGAATGTATTATCTGCCGTATGGGATGGAACACCGGGTGGACCATGTGAAGGGTGCGTGTCAGGCGTTCCGTACGGACATCGCCAGGAGAGTGGGATTTTTTCCAACATTTTATACAAGTAACGGTATTGGCTATCGTTCCGAAACCGAACTCTGCCGGCGCTTTGTGCGGGCAGGGTATTACATCGAGTATTCCACACGGTACACAGGTCTTCACAAGGCAACCCCGCGCCCGCAGGGACTGCAGGAGCGTGCACGGACAATTGCCGCGGTGCGTCAATGGTCGCGCAACAATATGTTGTTTACAGCGCGCAACTACTGGTCGCCGGCCACCGCCTGGCTGTTTGCCGCGTACGACCTCTGTGTCGGGAACCGCAATCAGCCGGGCATGCTGCGTGTGTTCGGTCTGACACACTGGATGCAGATCTCGTTGCTGCGATCGAGTATACGTGGCAAGCTCGAGGGCTACCGTGATTACAGGCGCCGGTACTTCGACTTGTCGGTCACAGAATAAGTGTCAGACGTTAGCAGCATGACACGTGCCGCAATCGTGATACCCATGTATAGGGATATGATCGATCCACTGGAAGAACCCACGGTGCGTCATCTCCGCAAGCATCTCGCGGCGTGGGATACATTTTGTATTATTCCCGAACACTGTGTGTCAGGCGACTTTCCGTTTTCTCCCATAGTATTTCCGAACAAATTTTTTACCAGCATCGACGCGTACAGCACACTGTTACTCACGCCGAATTTTTATCGGAGGTTTGCTGCCTACGAGTTCATTCTCATCTGCCAGTTGGACGCGCTGGTTTTTGCGGACGATCTCAACCACTGGTGCGACGCGGGGTACGACTATATCGGGGCACCCGTGTACGTGCACAAGGATGATGATAGCTCGCCCGTGTTTGTTGGTAACGGCGGATTCAGCCTCCGTCGTGTCACGGCGTGTTTGCAGGTGCTCGAAAAATCCGGCCCGGCTCGAATAGGCGCTCTTCCCGGCGCCGCATTTCCCGCGGATGTTGCAATACTCCCGAAGTGGAAACAGTATCGGAAACTCTGGAGCATCCGCCGCGCGATGCGCCGGGGTGCCGAAAGCTACGCCGCGGCGTATCGTCTCAATGAAGACCTCTTCTGGTCGTTGCGTGCACCTCTGTTCGATCCCGACTTTTCCATCGCGCCGATCGAGGTCGCTTCCCGCTTCTCCGTGGAAAAAAATCCCCGTCACTGGGTGGCGATGAACGGTGGGGCGCTCCCGTTTGGATGCCACGCATGGGCAAAATGGGATAGGACTTTCTGGGAGCAGTACATAGTGCCATGACATATGCCGAGCGATGCCGCCGTATGGTGGCCCCATTGTCGCCACGCGCGGGCTGGCCCTATGACATGGTAGACACTTCTCAACCCGGACAGCCCGGAGACCCTCGTTTCAGCATCATCATCCCATCGTATCAACAGGGTGAATATCTCGAGGAGGCGATACGGAGCGTATTGTTGCAGGCGTACGACGATGTTGAGTGCATCGTGGTTGACGGAGGCAGCAACGACACCACGCCACACATTCTCGCCGCGTACAGGGATCTTCTGACCTGGTCGGTCAGCGAACCCGACCGCGGACAGGCCCATGCGGTGAACAAGGGTTTTGCCGTCGCGCAGGGTCGGCTTCTGACCTTCATGGGCAGCGACGACATGCTGATGCCCGGCGCGTTGCGCGATGCCGCCGAGCGCTGGAAGGCGGATCCGACATGCGGAGCGGTGACGGGCGCTTTTGTGTACATGGACAGCGCCTCCTGCATCATGTCATCACCTCGTCTTCCGTATGTGGAAGGGGGAACACCCGCCGATTTTAGCACAGGAACCTCGTACCGGCTGCATCAAGTGGCGACGTTTTATTCTGCCGCATGTCTCGACGAAGTGGGACGGACGGTCCAAGAAGAATTGCGTTACACAATGGACAGAGAATTGCTGATGCGTGTGGCTCGAGTGCGCGGCATCACTCTCTCGGAGGCGGTCTATGCCGCCTTCCGTATGCATGGTGCGAATAAAAGTGATGCCGACACTTTGCCGTTTTACAGGGAATTCGCCGCTCTCCCCTTGCGCTTCCTCGATGGCAACACCGCGGCCGACCGGTCGCGACGACGTACGGCGCGTCGCATCCTCGCGCATGGATACAGAAAATACGCATTGCAGTCACCGTCCCTTTGGAGGGGCGTGCTGTCGATGTTGCGTATGATGACCATAGCTCCGGGGTATGCGTGCCGCGTATCGAGTCTGAGATCGTGGATATATGTACTCAGACTGCGTCGACGCAGTCCCGAGACATTCGCATAACGTGACAAGGAGGCATCCGTTTCACGTTTACACCTGACACACCCACCGTCCCAACCAACACGATGAACGTTCTCGCCCTCATTCCCGCGCGTGCCGGCTCGAAGAGTCTGCGTGATAAAAACATTTATCCGTTCAAGGGCAAGCCCTTGCTCGCGCACAGCATCGAACAGGCGCTCGCCTGCGAGGCAATTCACCGCGTGCTGGTGAGCACCGACAGCGAGGAGTATGCGCGGATCGCCCGTGAATACGGGGCCGAGACGCCCTTCCTGCGTCCGCCCGAATTCGCGCAGGACAATAGCACGGATCTGGAAGTCTTCCATCACACGCTGACATGGATGAAGGAGAACGAGGGCGCGATTCCCGATATCTGCGTCCATCTGCGTCCCACGTATCCAATTCGCGACACGCGGGACATCACCGCGTGTATCGAGCAACTCGCCTCCGACAACAGTCTCGATTCGGTGCGCAGCATCTCGCCGGTACCCATCACGCCGTATAAAATGTGGACTCTTGGAGACGCGGACATGCTCGTCCCGGTGATGTCGTCCGATCTTCGTGAACCCTACAATATGCCGCGTCAGCAACTCCCGCGTGTATATTATCACAACGGATGCATCGACGTGGTGCGAAGCAGTGTGATACTCGAACAAGGACTGATGTCGGGGACGCGCATTCGCGGACACCTGATGGATCACTTCTTCGACATCGACGACCTGTTCGATCTCGAGAAGGCCGGCACGGGTGTGCTGCCCGATGTTCGCGGACGAACCTTTGCCTTCGACATCGACGGGGTACTCGCCACCATCGTGCGCGACATGCGGTACGACACCGCCGGCCCCATCCACGATTCGATTGCTCTTGTCAACCGTCTCTACGACGCGGGGAATACCATATTCCTGTATACGGCGCGCGGCACCATGACCGGTCTGGATTGGCGTGCGGTAACAGAGCGCCAGATGCAGGATTGGGGTGTGAAGTATCACCGGCTGTACATGGGAAAGCCGGGCGCGGATTACTATATCGACGATCGATTTACATCGCTGCATCTTATCGAGACAGCCCTGCGTCTGGGCAACACAGCGGATTCGTATTCTGTCACACTCTGAATTCACGTCAACGGCGACACATCATTCAAATTCCCCAGCATGACACGCACACTGCAGATCGGCTCGCGGCCCGTCGGTGACGGCCACCCCGTGTATATCATCGCCGAAATCGGCATCAACCACAACGGCAGTCTCGACAACGCAAAACGACTGATCGATGCTGCCAGTGATGCCGGGTGCGACGCGGTGAAATTTCAGAAACGTACTCCCGAGTTGTGTGTTCCCGAGGCCCAGAAGTCCAAAATGCGCGAGACTCCATGGGGTTATATAACATATCTCGAGTATCGGCATAAAGTGGAGTTCTGGAAAGAGGAGTATGAGGACATTGCAGAACACTGCCGCGCGCGCGGCATTGACTGGTTCGCCTCGTGCTGGGACGAGGAGGCCGTCGATTTTATGGAATCGTTCGATCCTCCGTGTTACAAGGTGCAGTCCGCCGCCGTCACGGATACTGCCCTGCTCGAGAAATTGCGAGGGACGGGGAAGCCATTGTTGTTATCGACGGGCATGTCCACCATGGACGAGATACGGTCCGCCGTGTCCTTGCTCGACGTCGAACGGCTGCTCATTATGCATGCAACAAGTACCTACCCGTGTCCCAACACACAACTGAATCTGAACATGATCAGGACGCTGCGCGATGTGTTCCCATGTCCGGTGGGCTACTCGGGGCATGAGGTCGGTCTCCCGACCACGGCGGCGGCGGTGGCACTCGGGGCGTGCGCGGTGGAACGCCACATCACCCTCGATCGCTCCATGTGGGGATCGGATCAGGCGGCATCCATCGAGCCCGGCGGATTTAAACGTCTCGTCACCTATATACGCGCCGTTGAGGATGCCCTCGGCGACGGAATCAAACAGGTCTATCCTGAAGAATCGATTGCCCGCGAACGCCTCCGTCGCGTATAAACCCCGCCTACGCGCCTTCAGTCTTTCGGCGGGCACGCACTTTCCACCTTCAACTTTCAACATAGCCCATCCATTGCCCCATCGCCCACATATCGTCCTGATCATCGTCCGCGGTGAAGCCGTTCGCAACTTTCTGTACTCCAGCGTCCTGCGACGACTCCACGAACATGCGCGTCTCACCGTGTTGACAGTGATAGAAGACGAAGCGTTCTTCGCTCCCGCGCGACAGTATATCGACGAAATCGTGCAGTTGACAGAGTATCCGGAACGCGGCTGGATCGTGCGTTTCAGGGCGCTGATTCACGATGCCCATTTTCGATGGTTATGGAGCAAGGTCGCGCAAAACGTGTGGGAGTTCGCTGATGCGCGCGCACACGGTACCAGTGCAAGGATCAAACTCGGGCTCAAACGCGCGGTACTGCGCACATTGGCCTTCAGGCCGCTTCTCTCGAGTATGACACGCCTGGAACAGGCCTTAAGCTGGTTTTTCCGACCCACGCGTGAACTCGACGATCTTTTCCGCCGTCTCGCTCCGGATCTGGTTTTTAATACCTCGCATATTCATGGGCAGGCGGGCGAATTACCGGCGAAAGTTGCTCGTCGCCTTGGGTATCGCGTGGCGGGTTTTATTTTTTCCTGGGACAATCTGACGTCGCGCAGCCGCATCTTTGTCCCGTACGACCATTATCTGGTCTGGCACGAACCGATGAAGAGGCAATTGCTGGACTTGTATCCCGGCATCCCGGAGAAAACTATTCATGTCACCGGTACACCGCAGTTCGATTTTCACTTCGATCCGCAGTATATACTTCCGAGGCAGGAATTATGTGCGCGTCTCGGAATAGATCCGGCACGTCCGTTCATTCTGTGGACCACCGGTGTGACGTTTCATTTTCGTGAGGAGGAAAAACACATCGAGACCGTTATCGGCATGCTCGAAAAGCTCGGTGTCAAGGATGTGCCGCAACTTGTCGTCCGCGTATATGTGAAAGGCCTCGGTGAAGAAATGCGCGCCTTCTCACGCCGCAGTTTTCCCGACGTCGTATTTCCCGCCGCGGGTTGGGACGAACGCTGGGCGACTCCACGGTATGACGATCTGGAGATGTACACGAGTCTTCTGCATCACGCCGCCGTGAGCATCAATGCCGCCTCCACCGTCACACTCGAATTTCTCATGCTCGACAAACCGGTCATCAACATCGGCTTCGATCCTCCGGGGAGTACGCTGGCACATGCGGACCGCTGGAGCCGGCACATCGACTTCGATCACTTCAAACCCATTGCCGAAAGTGGCGCAACAATGATCGCGCGATCGGTAGAGGACATGCATGCCATGCTGCAACGATCGCTGGAGAATCCGGCGGAACTACACGAGAAACGGCAGGCGTATATGGGTGCCGTGTTCGGAAACCTGCTTGATGGCCATGCCGGCGAGCGTGTTGCAGCCGTGTTGCTCGACATAGTGCGCTCGTATGCAGGCACAGGACGTGGATGATGGTTGTCATCACACACAGGCCGGACCTTGCCTAAACGTATGAAACACATTCTCCGCGGAACCATTGTTGCTCTCGAGCGAATGATGGGGACACGCCTCGTGACGGCGCGCACGCGGATCTACGGGGCGGAAACGGCCTCTATTTCACGTGTGCACCTGTTGAGCCCCGCATCAGGACACTCGCCGCAGGAACATGGAAACATAGTTCACGGAGTTGCCCAGGACTCCGTCTATAGTGTCGCTGTCGACGATGTTGTTCTCCGTCCGGCGAACGGGCGGATTTTCGACAGATATGGAGACAGTGTTGCCGATGGGGATTACGAGTACCGCTGGTATCTTCCACCCGCTGTGTATGCGGGGAAACGGCACCGCCCTTCGCACAGAGTTGAGGGTGCAAGTGCCTACATCGCAACATCGGACTGCCGGAATTATTATCACTGGCTTATCGACGGCATACTCCGGTTGTACACTCTGGAGGCGCGTGGGGAACCCCTCACGATAGTACATCCCGCGACTGTAGGTCCGGTAGTGCGGGAGTCGCTGGAATTGTGTCTTCCGCGTGGTTTTCAATTGCAATATGTGAATACCGCGGAGGAACTCGGCCTGGCCACGGCGATAATACCATCCTTTGTCTGCAATTCGGTCTCGTGGCGTATTCCCCTCCATCATCTGGAGCGGCTGCGGACAACGGTGTTTGAACGCCTCGTTTCGAAGGGCGGCGCGGCGCGCCGTATTTATGTGTCACGCGCCTCGGCAGTGAAGCGTGCCGTGCGCAACGAAGAGGCGCTGTTACGTGTCGTGAAGCGGCATGGGTTCACTGTTATCGATCCTGCACAACTCAGCTTTGTCGAACAAGTCAATACGTTTCGTCACGCTGAATGTATTGCCGGTCCTCATGGCGCGGGTTTGAGCAATATGGTATTCGCACCAGCAGGGTGCCGCATTCTCGAACTGGCGAATCATAACGCCGATGTCTTTTATTCGGACCTATCCGCGTCACTCGGATACGACCATGTTGTGGTGAGGCCGATGGGTGCTCTTCACGACGGTGAAATCGACCGGGAAGTACGGGGCGTCAACAAACGCAGGCATGCCGACGTGGAATACGATCTTGACGCCGTTTCTGAAGCGTGCGCAGCCGTGGCACGGCAGTAAGCATTTCCAGACCCTCCACTATAACGTCCGTCTAGAATCTAACAGTGTGTTAGACACTCAGCGGCTACGAGGCACGCTATACCTGCTCCGGGCCGTGTGTCCCGAGTGTGATATGCAATGTGGCATACAAAGCCACGGGAAAACATGATCATGACGAGTTTTATACGATCTCTTGGTAAAAGGCTGATTGGCGCGGCAGGGTACGAATTTCTCCGTAACGGCAAGGGAGGCATTGTACTACCACGCGGCGTGGACTGGTTTTTATGGCAGCGCGGCGTCCATCGCGCCATGTTCCGCAAGCATCTGCAGCAGGTTCTGAAGGCGCGGGCCATAGACCTGGTTCTCGATGTGGGGGCGAATGTCGGACAGTACGGACAAGGTCTGCGGGAATTGGGCTACACCGGCGACATCATCTCCTTCGAACCTGCGGCCGACCTGTTTTCACGGTTGCAACAAACGGCGCAGGGTGACGCTCGCTGGCGCGTCAAGTGCTGCGCTCTTGGCGAGGAGACTGGTACGGTTACGTTTAACAGAACACGCAACCCTCTGCTTTGCAGCGTTCTCACTCCAGGACCCGAGTACACGGACATAGTCGGCAGTGGGATGGATATCGTTGCAACCGAGCAGGTGGAATTGCGCCGTTTGGATGACCTATGGGAGGAATGCACCGAGGGCCTGCCGAATCGGCGCATCATGTTGAAGATGGATACACAGGGCTATAACGCGCAGGTGTTTGCAGGAGTGCGCGAACACGTGCATGAGATACAAGTGCTGCAGTCAGAACTCTCCGCTGGCGCTCTATATGTAAATGCAGCAAGTATGCTTGAAGAGCTGGGTGTTTATCAATCCTATAATTTTAGGGTATCCTGTATCCACCCCATCACCATTTCAAAAATATCACGCAACGCGATCGAGTACGACTGTGTGTTAAGTAAAGAAGAAAATAAATTATCAAAGTGATTGGAGTAACAAAGATTATAATAGCGTCTCAACCATTAGTTATGAATCAGATGAGTATTTTACGCCAAATAGCCCGATTGGTAAACATTTTGCCCGGGAAAAATATGCTGTTCAAATGTGTTAGGCCCTTTCGTCCTTCTCGACGACTTAAGAGAAGTTTGCGTTACTCGGGCAGGGTTTTTGTGAGAGTGAGTGATGAGTGTAAGTTTTACGTCTATTCAGATGCAAACGATATGTTTTGGGATGGCCTATCAGGATGTGGTGAACCACATTCCATGAAATTGTGGGCGAAACTATGCAAGTCCGCAACATTGGCTGTCGATGTCGGTGCACACGCAGGACTGTACAGCATTGCAGCAGCGGCTGCTAATCCGAGAATTTTGGTTCATGCATTTGAGCCGCTACAAAGTAACGCGCATGCATTGTACCGAAACATACAAGGAAACGGCTACAATAATGTAAACGTGCATCAGATGGCATTATCAGATTATGATGGAGTTGCGAGCTTAAATTACGACAGAGAGGGTGATGCGATTGCAATGCTCGGCAACCCGAAGTTGAAGTTGACATCGATGGTCCAGGTTGCCAAGCTTGATTCAATCCTGAATATAAGGGACGGAGAAGCGGTTACTGTTAAAATTGATGTTGAAACTCATGAGCCTCAGGTCTTACTGGGCATGAACACCATCATCAGAAGATCGCGTCCTACAATGATTATTGAGGTGTTAAATAATGAGGTCGGGGAGACTGTTCAAACAGCGTTGTCTGAAGCCTATTGTTGGCTATTAATCGACGAATCAGGCGTGCTACGTAGGACCACAGCCATCAATCGGGTGTCTGAAGGCAGCACAAATTATTTTCTTTATCCAAAAGAACGCGCTGCAGAGTGGGAGAGGTATATAGAAGAGTTTAACATCGCTAATTGAAAGAGTTCAACCAGATACTAATCCGCTAGTCGTAAGTTGCCTTGAAAGAAATGTTGCATAAGCCGCACTTGTTGTTAGTCACCCATGTGGCGCCATTTCCTGGGCACGCCGGACAGCAACAGCGTGTACGCTACACACTGCGTGCTCTCCGGGATGTTTTCTCCGTGACCGCAGTGACTTTTGCGCCACCGGCTCGAATGGACGATGTGAGGCAACAATGGATGCACCACGTCGACGGCTTAATACTCCTGCCTTCAAAAACGCAGCGAAGCATCGTCCATCGGCTGTATTATAAGGCCGCCGGCCGCGTGTTCTCGAAGCGTACAGGATTAAAAGCATCGAATTACGTGTTGGGGGAAGTGGAGTTCTCGCCGGCACGAATAGCCGCAGTGCTCGATCCCACGGCATTCGATGTTGTACTTTTCGAGTATTGGCACGCGCATCGCGCGTCCCGCGTATTTACGGACAATCATGTACCCACCGTGCTCGACATGCACGACGTCCTGTGGCAATCGCTGCGACGGCAGTTGTCGGCAGCGGGTGCGCGCGATATCGAATCCCGCGTTCAGCGCTACAAGATGCGGGAGGAAGCCGCCTGGCGTGATTTTACCGCGCTTATCGCAATCAATGCCGGCGAGGCCGAGTACACGCGGCCGCGTGTCGACGGCACACCCGTATTCCTCGCGCAGATGGGCACGGATCTGTCGTTGTGGCCCAAAACATATAATCCGGCCGTGCCTCATCGCATCGGTTTCTGGGGGAGTCTCTCCAGCGACGTGAACCGCAGAAGCGCCTCACAGGTCGCCCGCCGGATAATGCCACTCATCTGGCAACGGTATCCGGACTGTGAATGTTGGATAGTCGGCGCCAATCCGCCGGACGAGTTGTCGGCGCTGACCGTCGACCCGCGGATACATGTGACCGGATTCGTCGAGCACCCGGCGGAGCTGCTGGGCACCATGCGCGCTGTGCTGTGCCCGTGGGAGGGCACCTACGGATTCCGGAGCCGGCTCGTGGAGGTGATGGCCTGCGGCGTTCCCGTGGTCGCATCGCCCGACGCCGTGTATGGTATGGGACTCCGGCAGGACCACGGGCTGCTTCTGGGCGACACGGATGACGATCTGGCGCATGGCGCCCTTCGCCTTATGGATGACGATTCCTTTGCGGAGGAACAGAGCTTGCGGGCGCGCGCACAGGTGGAAGACGGGTATAGTTTTGAGTCCACATACGGCGGACTCGCGCGCGACCTGCTTACGTTGCTGCAGCGGAGCGACACACCGGCATGAAACTGCTTGTCGTCAGTTACAAGCGCTGCCGCCTCGGAAAGGACGGCTATGTTTCCGATGGTGGATTCCCGATACAGATGCGGGCGCTCTCGGAATTGTTCGATGCCACGACACTGTTCCTCGAACGTGATGACAGTGACGCGCGGCATGGAGACATTCCGCTCACGGGGCACGCGATGCGCATCGTGCGGTCGAAGGCGCCTCCTGCCATCCTTGGCTATCGCAAGCTTGGACTTCCGATATGGATCGCAAAAAATATCATACGTCTCCTCCGGGAAATCCTCGCGCACGACGCGGTACATACACCCGTCCCGTGTGACACCGGCTCGATTGCAATGCTGCTTGCCTGGCTTCTTCGCAAACCGTTGTATGTGCGGCACTGTGGAAACTGGTTCGAGACGCGCACTCGCGCCGAACGTTTCTGGCATGCGTTTATGGAGTCGGTCGCAGGCGGCCGTAACGTGATGCTCGCAACCGGCGGCGGCGCCGATTCGCCGTCACGCCGGAATCCCGAGGTCCGATGGATATTCTCCACTACAATAACAGCCGGCGAACTCCGCGGTTCCTCGGAGCCGGAACGATCCGTTCCGGTCGACGAACCGCGACTGATTCTTGTCGGCAGACAGGAGCACGGGAAAGGGACGGATGTACTGCTTCACACTGTTGCAGTTTTGCGCGAGAGAGGGGTGTCCGCGCGCGCGGAGGTTGTTGGTGAAGGCGGCCGGCTGCAGGAATACAGAGCGATATCCGCGGCGCTTGGACTCGATGCCGCGGTGACCTTCCACGGACGTCTCTCACACGACAATGTCCTGCACCTCTTGCGGCAGGCACACCTGTTTCTCTTTCCCACGATGTCGGAGGGTTTTCCGAAAGCCGTGCTCGAAGCGCTGGCGACCGGACTCCCCGTCATAACCACGCCGGTCTCCGTGCTTCCATTACTCCTGTCGACCGGTGCCGGCTGTATCGTTCCTGAGAGGGAACCACATCTGTTTGCGGATGCGGTGATGCGCTGTATCGGTGATACGGAGGCCTACCGCGAGATGTCGCGACGGGCGGTCGAGACAGCGGCACAATTTACGCTTGAAGCGTACAGCGCCACGCTACATCAGTTGTTATCACAACAATGGGGGGAACTGCGTCATGCCTGATCTGTCAAACAGGCGCATATGTTTTATTGCGGGAACACTGGGCTGCGGGGGTGCTGAACGACAGCTCGCCTACATGTTGCGCGTGCTGCAGGCCGAACGGGCACAGGTCTCCGTACTGTCTCTTACAGAAGGTGAATTCTGGGAGGAGCCGCTTCTGCGTTCGGGTGTCGAAATCGTGCACGTCGGCGGGGACGGGTCCCGCCTCGGACGCCTTCGCGCCATCGTTCGTGAAGTGCGCAGACTGCAACCGGAAGTGCTGCAGAGCGGACACTTCTTTACAAACATGTATGCGGCACTCGCCGCCCGCATGACAGGCGTCCGGGAGATCGGCGCCATACGCAGCCAGGTGCAGAACGAAGTCGAGGCCATCGGCGGGATGCTCGGGAAGTTGTCGCTGCGGCTGCCACGCGTCATGTGCGCGAACAGCAGAGCAGCGGTCGAGCGCGCCATTATCGCGGGTGTGCCGCGGGAACGGATACGCTTTCTCCCGAATGTTGTCGATACCGATTGGTTCACACCCGGCGATCGCGGCTATGATCGGCCGGTGACGGTGCTGGGGGTGGGCAGCCTTCGCCCGGTCAAACGATTCGATCTTTTTCTGAATGTGATCGCGCGTCTGCACGCGCATGGAGGCGACCACCTACGCGCCGTGATTGTGGGCGAGGGGCCGGAGCGCGAACGGCTTATTCATCGACGCGACGAACTCGGACTGCGCGAGGTTGTCGAGTTCCCCGGGGCGTCCGAGGACATGCGCCCGTGGTACGAGAAGGCGGATGTTTTCCTGTCCACATCCGATGTTGAAGGAACACCGAATGTTGTGCTCGAAGCGATGGCCTGCGGGTTGCCGATAGTCGCCACCGATGTCGGTGATGTGCGTTCACTTCTGCCGGATGGATTCGGACTGGTCGTACAACCGGGTGACGAACTTGCACTCGCGGTTGCAATGTCGATTCTCATGGATTCGGCATATACACGCGAGGAGTTCTCGCGCCGCTGTCGCGCCGCTGCCATGCGCCGGAATGTTTGCAGTCTTGTGCAAACTCTCCGTGATATATATTGGTCCGTCTTACACCCATCATCGGACTTCTCATGAACTGTCCCCGACAACGTCAGGCGGAGCGATACACCTGTGTTTAACCGGCACATCACACGCGGCATTACCCCGTCGCCCAAGCAGGCGGGGAGCCAGACACAGCAGGCACTGCTTCAGAATGATGGCGTTGCCTTGCTCCCAGGTCTTGCGAAGGAGCCCGGCGCTTTTCCGTATTCTTTCTTCGTCACAGTGATGCTCATGCTCGGGCACGTGGCGCTCGGCCTTATCATGCACCTTTCGGAGGCCGTCGCGACGGCGCATGGTTTCGGAGTCGGCCTCGTCGCACTCCTGATTGTTTTCAAGAGCCGCTCAACCGACGGGATGCTGGCCGTCATGGGCTATGCCATCTCTTCCACGGTGATTTGGCGCGTAACGAGCGCGCAGGTGTTCTGGTTCTTTCCTGAATATCTGTCGTTTCTGATTTTACTCATCGGAATGAGGCGTATCCCCGCCGTACGTCCGGGAATACGCGCAGGGTTCGTGTTTTTTCTCCTGCTGCTTCCCTCGGCCTTGCTTACGGTGGTGAACGCTGAATTCGGACTCGCCCGCCAGCAGATCGCATATGCACTGGTACCGCATGCCGTCTCCGTTCTCGGTATATATCACTTTTCCCGTATCAATCTCGACAAGCGCTCGCTGCTCATCCTGCTCTTCTGGTCGACACTCCCGATACTTGCCAGTTGGAGTATATCCGCAAACAACGTGTTTTTGGTGGGCGTCAACTACGGCCGGTCCTCCAACTTTTTTGCGTCGGGCGGCGCTGCTCCGAATCAGGTGTCACTTCTGTTTTCCTTCGGCGCCATCGCACTCATTTCCTCCGTGATGATTGCACGACTCCCTGCCCGCATACGCCTCACCTTTCTGATCACCGCCGTCGCGCTCGTCGTTCAGAGCATCATGACGTTTTCCCGCGGCGGTGTATACAACCTGCTGGGCTTTTTCTGCCTGGCCATTCCCTTTTCACTCGCCGACAAAAAGCGACGCATTCAATTCACAATTATTGCAGCGCTCATATTATATCCTTTCATGACATACGTCCTGCCGGCTCTGGACGTGTTCACGAAGGGCGCATTGGAGGAGAGGTACGAACGAGAAGGTGAGACTGGGCGTGACGTGCTTGCGGAACAGGATATTGCCATGTTTCTTGAGAATCCCATACTCGGAGTGGGTCCGGGCATGGGCCGTGAACTCCGCTCGCTTGGTCGTGTGCAAGGCATCAACGCACACACGGAATATACACGGCTTCTGGGTGAACACGGACTCCTGGGTCTGGCGGCTCTTATCGTACTCGGGTATCTGCTGATGCAGATTTTCCGGAATGCCCGCTACAACTGGCAACGAGGCATTGTGGCGGGATTGATCGGATGGTCGCTGGCGATGTTTCTTCACGCAGGGACACGCGTCACAACATTTGCCATATTTTTCTGGGTGGCAACCGCTCTCGCCAATTATCGTGAAGCCGGTGACCAGGACCGTGTCTGATCCCGTTCAGGGATGCAACCGGCTGCCGTTATCGGGCCGGCGTGCGGCTCATTTTTTGTTCCACGGTTTTCATCATTACGACAGGACCGTACGATGTGTGGAATAACCGGCATCGTGTATCAGGATGCGCACAGGCAGCCCGATGGTGTCATCGGAGACGGCATGGTCCAGTCGTTGCTTCACCGCGGACCCGACGCGCAGGGTGTGTGGGTGGGCCCGGGCGCCTTTCTGGGCCATACCCGTCTCAGCATCATCGATCTCAGTGAGGCGGGCAGACAGCCCCATGTGTCGGAGGATGGCAATGTCGTCGTGATCTTCAACGGCGAGATATACAATCACGACACACTCCGTGCAATGCTGATACAACGCGGACACCGTTTTATCGGCCGTTCCGACGGCGAGATTCTGCCGCACATGTACGAGGAATACGGCGCGGAGTGTATCCCCATGTTGCAGGGCATGTTTGCCTGCGCGATCTATGATGTCATACACCATCGACTGATTCTCGCACGCGACCGCATCGGCATCAAGCCGCTCTATTTTTCCCGCACGGAAGACGCATTTGTGTTTGGCAGCGAGATCAAGGCGGTTCTGCGGCACCCGGCGGTAGACGACACAAAGGACGTGCAGGCGATACTCGATTACCTGAGTCTCGCCTTCATTCCAGAGCCGGCCACCGGATTTTTACACATAGAGGCGCTGCTGCCCGGCCATACATTGATCGTAGAGAACGGCCAGCTCCGGAAGCAGTGTTTCTGGTCCTTCGAATCCACCACATCCGCGCACTCGAAGAATACGTTGCAGGAGTGTCTCGATCTGACCGTCCGGCGGCAGTTGATTGCCGATGTGCCGCTGGGCGTTCTACTCAGCGGCGGCGTGGATTCATCCCTCATAACATCCGTTGCGAGCGGCATCTTACCACACCCCATCTGCAGCTTCACCGTCCAGTTCGGAGAAGCGGGGTTTGACGAGTCGATCCACGCCGCGCATGTGGCTGCCGCGGTGCACACGGAACATTGCACCCTGCACCTGAACAACACGGGCTTCTCGAGCAGTGAGATGGAGGGTCTGCTCGCGCATTTCGATCAACCCTTCGGCGATTCCTCCGCAATTCCCACGTACTTCCTCTGCAGAGAAATGCAGAAGCATGTCAAGGTGGCGTTGTCGGGTGATGGCGGGGACGAACTCTTCTACGGGTATCCGATATTTGCGTACTTCACGCGAATCTTGAGCGTGCGCCCGCTGCTGCATCTTCTGAACAGCCGATTCGGCCGCTCGCTCACGCATCTCGTGCGGGAGGGTTCAGCACCATACCGCCACCTGCGTCGCGCTTCAACGTACGCGGGATGGAGTCTTGCCGGGATCTTTGCCGATATGCGCTGCTATTTTTCGCACACCGATCTGTGGAATGGCTTTTCGCCGGCCTCCAAGGAGTTGTTTGCCGAAGCGAAACCCATTCTTCGCCTTTTCGAGCCATACGAAGAACTGCTGTGGTCCGATCCAAAAGCTGCCATCGGTCAATGGCTCATGCGGTACAGTCTCCCCGGCGACATGCTGAAAAAAGTGGACATGACAAGCATGCTGGCCGGCATCGAGATCCGTGTTCCGTTGCTCGACGAATATATAGTCGGCGCGGCCCAGCGAATCCCGTCATCAATGAAACACAATGGCTCCGAGGGGAAACTCCCCCTGCGGAAAATGCTGGAGCAACATCTCCCGAAAGAAATCGCGCATCGGCGGAAGCAGGGATTTGCGATTCCATTGGATACTTTTTTTGACGCATCGCTGCACGACTGGGTTCTGGATCTCCTCACGGGGCCTGCGTCCCATGTCGGCCGCCTGTTCACTGCCGAGTGGTTGTCGCAACTTCTGACGGGATTCCGCTCAGCGCGCGCCGCGAGCGTCGAAATCAGCAGATATAAAACCTACCAGCGAGTTTTCATGCTGCTCTCACTCGAGATCTGGCTTCGGCGTCACGGCCGGGCGCTCGTGTAGCACAGCACTCCCCGAGGAAACCCCATGCATCTGAGCGCCATCACCGATCCACCACACGCGTCCACGAAGGATGAAGCTTCCATTGCCTTTGATCCGGCAATGGCGGCACATACATCGGCGCGCTCCGCGCATTGGGATGATGTCGAGACTCGCCTTCACAGTTGGAAGGGGTGGGGAGGATACTACCACGCTCGGCTAGCCGGCCTGTACGCGTTCCACATCGCGCCCGGTCTGCGTGTTCTCGAACTCGGCTGCGGTCGCGGCGACCTGCTCGCGTCGGTGTCGCCATCGCGGGGCGTTGGTGTCGACTTTTCGCGCAGGATGATCGAGTCCGCGCGACTGCGTCATCCGGATCTGGAATTCCATCATGCAGATGCGCACACCTTCGAGGATCTTGGTGTATTCGACGCAATAATACTATCGGATCTTGTGAACGAGTTGTGGGACGTGCAGGCGGTATTCGAACGGCTTCGTCCCTGCTGTCACCCCGGCACACGTGTCATCATCAATTCGTACAGCCGGCTCTGGGAAGGAGTGCTGCGTCTTGCCGAGATGCTGGGTCTTGCGAAACCGGTGCTCGCGCAGAACTGGTTGACTGGCGACGACATTGCCGGCCTCCTCGCACTTTCGGGTTTCGAAACCATACGGCGCACAAGGGAAATCTTGTGTCCTTTGCCTGTGCCCTTGGTCGCCCGGCTCGCAAACCGCTGGCTGCTTCGACTGTGGCCCTTGACACACTTGTGTCTCACCAATGTTCTGGTGGCGCGTCCGCTGCCTGTTCAGCGTCCGGCAGATCCGATAGTCACCGTGCTTGTGCCCGCGCGCAACGAGGAGGGGAACGTTCCGAATATCTTCGCGCGTGTGCCGGAAATGGGCGCAGGCACCGAGCTGCTTTTTGTGGAGGGAAATTCGACCGACGATACCGCCGGCGCAATACAACGCGAAATGGAACGGCATCCCGGCAAGCGTTGCCGGCTTATCACACAGCCGGGCCGGGGCAAGGGCGACGCCGTCCGTGCAGGATTCGATATTGCCGAAGGTGATGTGCTCATGATACTCGATGCGGATCTCACCGTTCCACCGGAGGATCTCCCGCGATTTTACGAGGCACTGGTTTCAGGCAAGGGCGATTTCATTAACGGCGTGCGTCTCGTGTATCCCATGCAGGACCGCGCCATGCGCTTCTTCAATCTCCTGGGAAACAAATTTTTCAGCGTTGCATTTTCGTGGTTGCTCGGACAGCCGGTGAAAGACACGCTGTGCGGAACAAAGGTCCTGTGGAAAAAGGACTATAGACGCATTGTGGACAATCGCTCCTACTTCGGCGATTTCGATCCATTCGGCGATTTTGACCTGCTCTTCGGGGCATCAAAACAACAATTAAAAATCGTCGATTTGCCGATACGATATCGCGAACGCACGTACGGCGATACAAACATTCAGCGATGGCGTCACGGAGTGCTTTTACTGCGTATGGTGTTGTTCGCCGCGCGAAGAATAAAATTCCACTAAGCACTGTCGATGAGAGAGTGGCCCTTTCCCTTTGCTGACAATGCGGACCCTGCCGCATTGCGCCGTATGCTGACGCGCCTTGCGGTTTCTGCGGTAGCGGTGCATGCGCTCGGTCTGTTTGTGGCGGCATCAACAGGAACCTTTGTGACGATCCCGAACAAGGACCACACACCGGCGATGCATCAGGTCCTCGAGCGCGGATATCCCGGATCGATCAACGTTCCGCCCGGCTTTTCGTACTATCTCGCCGTAAAATACACCGTCACTGCGGCGCTGGGGCTGCCATACTGGACGGGAAAAATCCTGTTCGATACATGGCTGGTTCTTGTCGCGGCGGTACTCTCGTCTCTGCTCGCGTACGCGTTGACACGAAATGTACGCATGGCGTTTCTGGGAGGCGCGGGTCTTGCGGCCGCACCGATATTCATCCTCGGCGTCGGCATGGAGGAAGCGGCGATTCTGTTTATCGTCCCATTCCTCTCCTCGCTGCTGCTCTTCGCGCGGGAATTGCAGCGCGAGACGGGGGTACGCTACCGCATGATGTTTCTCGCCGGGCTCCTCATGGGCTGCGCAACCTTGATCCGCGCCAACTCGCAGTTCATCGTCCTTGCGCTGGTTCCTGTATGCGCGGCCGCACAAGCGCACCACAGTACACGGCGTGTGTTGACCGTCGTCCTTTTTACCTTTGTCGCTTTCACAGCAGGCCAGGCGTTGGCCATGCTTCCCTGGACCCTCGTGCAACGATCCCTCGGGAAGGAGGGGCTCGCGGCGATGCCCACCGCGTATCAATCGTATTTCGACGGCTTCAAACGCAACAAGGGAAACAGAATTGCCGATGAATTGCTTGCGGACTACGATGCGCCCGAACGATCGCTGCGCGGGATCATCGATTTTAACACACACTGGCTGAGGGAGGATCCCGTTGCATTTACCACGCTCTACGCGCGAAAATTTGCGCGGGCCTGGTACATGTCCGATACAGGGCGCTGGGATACACCAACACTGCTTCTTCATCTCCCGTGGTGGGTGGGTGCGATCACGGGTCTCTGGTTGTGGCGGCGACGGAGAAAATCCATCGGGGCGTCCCGTGATCCCGCCTTGTGGATGCTCCTGCTTGTCATCGGGTATATGTGGACCATTAGCGCCGTCATGGCGGGGATCGCCCGATATTCCGCTCCTCTCTACGGCATGATCAGTCTGCTGGCCGCTCCGGCAGTGATCCCCATATGGGACAGACTTATGTCGCGTTTGCGACACACGGCGCGGGCATAACAGATGCGCGTCCTTGTTGTCACCTCCGAATGGCCAACTGAGAGCGAGCCCCAACGAGCGCGTTTTGTGGTACGGCACATCGAAGCACTCCGTGCCCTCGGCGTCGATATCGATGTGTACTCCTTCCGGGGCGGGGGCAATCCGCTGAACTACGCGCGTATTCGAAAGGACGTGCGGAGCCGCATCCGCAACGGCGGGTATGATCTTGTACACGCGCAGTGGGGACAGAGCGCGTTGGTGACCCTGCCTGCACCCGTCCCGCTCGTTGTCACGTACCGGGGAAGCGATCTCGAGGGCGTGGTCGGTCGGAGCGGTCGTTACACGACACAAGGCCGGGTCCTGCGATTCGTGAGCATGTTCGTGTCGCGATATGCGGACGCGATTATCCTTGTCTCGAATTCTCTTGCCCGTCACATACCCGGGCGTTCATTCACTCTCGCGCCGTCGGGCATAGATCTCGCCCACTTCCGGCCGATTGCGCGCGAGGAGGCCCGCACCGCACTGCGGCTCCCGATATCGGATCATCTGGTCCTATTTGCCGCAAATCCGGCGGAACCGATAAAGCAGCACTGGCTGGCGGAGAAGGCGATGTCGCGCGTGCGCGAGACATTCCCGCATGCGCGATTGATCATCGCCCACGGCGTGCAGTATGAACAGATGCCGCTGTATATGAACGCGTGCGACGTCCTGCTCCTCACATCCGCGCACGAGGGGTCTCCCAACGTTGTGAAGGAAGCTCTGGCGTGTGATCTGCCGGTGGTCGCAACGGATGTCGGTGATGTCGCGTTCCGCGTCGCCGGTGTGGATGGCTGTCACGTGTGCCCGCAGAAAGATGCGGAAGCCCTTGCCGCGGGACTCATCGACGTGTTGCGCAGAAACGCGCGCATATCGGGACGCGCAGCGGTTCTCGATCTCGATGAGCGCCTGATCGCGGGGAGGGTTCTGGATGTGTATACGCAGGTATTGCAACGCACCGGAAAGCCGCCGCGCCCGCTGGTACAAGCGTCTCCATCCCGCTGACCGCCACATGCACCTCGCAATTCTGACGCAGTATTATCCGCCCGAGATCGGCGCGCCGCAGAAGCGTTTGTCGGAACTCGCGGAGCGTCTGGTATCGCGGGGGCATGAAGTGACGGTCCTCACCGCGATGCCGAATTATCCGACGGGGAAGGTGTACCCTGGATACGGCGGGATATGGTCGAAGGAAATACGCAACGGGGTGTCCGTGCAGCGGGTGTGCATGTACCCCAGCAACAGCACGAGAACTATTGCGCGCCTCCTCAGTGCATTTTCCTTCGTATTCTCGTCGATGATCGCCGGTACATTGCTGCTGCCCCGCGCCGACGTGCTCCTCGTCGAGAGTCCGCCCTTGTTTCTGGGGCTCAGCGGATGGTGGCTGAGCCGCATCAAGCGGATGCCGTTGATCGTGAATGTGTCGGACCTGTGGCCTGAAACGGTTGCAGCGCTCGGCCGTCTCGATCGGCGCAGTCTTGTGTTCCGCCTCGGGGTCCGCCTCGAGAATTGGCTCTACCGTTCCGCCTGGATGGTAACCGGGCAGGCGCGCGGTATCGTGGACCATGTCGCCGCCGTGGTGCCGGACAAACCCGTGTATCACCTGTCCAACGGCGTTGATACGCAAATATTCAGAGCTGATGCTCCGAAATATGCGTTTGCGGAAAAAGGGGAGGGTCGGGGTGAGTGTCTCATCGCCTACTGCGGTCTGCATGGTGTTGCCCAGGGGCTGGACCAGGTGCTCGATGCCGCGGAGTTGCTGCGTGATCTTCCCGTGACATTTCATCTTTTTGGTGACGGAGCGGAGAAGTCGGCGCTTGTCGCCAGTGCGGCGAAACGCGATCTGACGCGTGTACGTTTTCATGATGCTGTTTCAGCGGACACAGTCCCCGGCATTCTCGCGGCAACCGATATTGCCCTGGTGCCGCTCAAGACCACCATTCCGGGGGCGGTTCCTTCGAAGGTGTATGAAGCGATGGCGGCGTCGCGGGCAGTGATTCTGGTTGCGGACGGCGAGCCCGCTGAAATCGTACGGGAGAATACTGCAGGCCTCGTAGTCTCCCCTGGCGACATCGACGGACTTGCGGATGCCGTCCGTCGCCTCGCTGCCGATCCTGCGCTTCGAGCCCGTCTGGGTACGAACGGCCGTGCAGCCGTCGAGCGCCACTACAGCCGCGATACAATCGTCTCGCACTTCATCACCCACCTCACTGCCGCATTCCGGCTTCAATAACACGGCCATCAACCCGCGTCGACATTACCGCTCCTCCTGTCTGTTTTCCACTTTCCACCTTCCACATTCAACGATTCACTTTCCAGATTTCACGTTCGCCCAATGCGTTTACTCACCGCCGTAGGCGCCCGTCCGCAGTTCATCAAGGCGGCGCCAGTGTCCCGGGCGCTCGCTGCGGCCGGTCATGAGGAGATACTGGTGCACAGCGGGCAGCATCACGACCAGGGGATGTCGGACGTGTTTTTCCGCGAGATGGGTCTCAGAAAGGCGGATCTGAATCTCGGCATAACAGGCGGCGCGCCAAACGCGCGCACAGGCGCGATGCTTGCCGGATACGAGGCGGCCATCGAGCAGTACAGGCCCGATATTGTGCTCGTGTACGGCGACACCGACACGACATTGGCCGCCGCGCTTGCGGCAAAGGAGAAGGGCCGTCTGCTCGCCCACGTGGAAGCAGGCCTGCGCTCATACAACCGCTCCATGCCGGAAGAGCAGAATCGTGTGCTGACGGATCATGTTGCGGATATTCTTTTCTGTCCCACCGACACTGCGCTGAAGAACCTGCACACCGAGGGTCTGGCGAATCGCGCGGTTCTGACCGGCGACGTGATGTACGACGCGGCCAGGTATTACGCGGCGGCCGCGGCGCGGCGCGGGTATCCGGAAACACATGCGCTCGAGAGCGGTATGTATTTTCTCGCCACGCTGCACAGACAATACACAGTCGATGATGCAGGTCGCTTGCGTGCTGCACTCGACATTCTCGGCGCACTTCCGCTTCCGGTGCTTCTCCCGGTCCATCCGCGCACGAAGAAACAACTGCGCGCGCATGGGCTAGGACTGCCTCCCGCCGTGCTGCCTGTTGCGCCGCTCGGATATATCGATTTTATGTCGGCATTACAAAGCGCGCGAATGGTGTTGACGGACAGTGGCGGTGTACAGAAGGAGGCGTATTTTCACGGCGTCCCCTGTATCACCTTGCGCACGGAAACCGAGTGGATCGAAACCGTCGACGCCGGCTGGAATCGCGTTCTCGACCTCGACGCGCGGTCGGTACACATCGCCGCCACAACACACTGGTGGCCGGAAACACGACCTGCGTTGTTCGGAGACGGGCATGCCGCGGAGAGGGTAGTGGCGGTGCTGGAGAGCGCTCGGGAGTTGGGAGTGGGGAGTGGGGAGTGGCGCGTGTCAGGCTGAGCTTGTCGAAGCCGACACGCGCGCACGCAACTTGCCATCGCGCCTCCGCGTGCCAGCGCACGCGGACTACCTCACGAGCGAATTGTTTCTGGATGACATACCAAGTATTATTTAACCATGGTACAGCCCGAAGACATTAGAGCATACAGTCGATCGATCATCCGGCAATACAGTCCTATTGCCATTTGGCTTTTTGGCTCGTACTCGGATGGTCGTGCCACCAACGAGAGCGATGTCGACATGCTTGTCATCATGAACACGGAGTTGCATCCAGCGAAACAGGCTGCCTGTATACGTATCAGCACACGTCCACCATTTGCCTGCGACCTCATTGTTCGCACGCCGAAGCAAATTCGAGCCCGCATGTCCGAGGGTGATTCATTTCTCAGCGATATTTTTTCGCATGGCACGCTGCTGTATGAAAGCTGAAGCACGTGAATGGTTGCTCAAGGCGGATCGCGACGTACACACTGCAACACGTGAGCACGCCGTTGAGATTGACCCAAATTTCGATGCCGTGTGCTTTCATTGTCAGCAAGCTGTTGAAAAAATGATGAAGGCACTCATCGTTGAGCAGGAGATGCATGTTCTTCGAACACACGATCTCACTGCACTCCTGGAAATATTACTCGCGGTGTATCCTGAGTTTGAAGAATTGCGGGAACACTTGGCGCGTCTCACAGACTATTCGATCGGGTATCGATACCCCGGGATGGATGCAGATGCTGAAATGGCAGATGAGGCATACGCGGACGCATCCACAATCTATGCGATCTTTCGCAGCGTGTTTGAACGCTTGTAAATAGCGGTGATTCGGTACCCGCCTCAAAAAGTGCCTACTTTTCTCTTGCAGGAACAAATCGATAATATCGAATCCCGTCGTATTGCCGATGTGTACCGCGGGTATCATGACGCGGGGCACGGCGCCGGGAAATGGAGCCGCGGGAATCCGGGCAATGCGGCGATCATACGCGAGCGCATGGATATCATCCGCCGCATGCTTGCGGGTGTCGGTTTGGATCTGGCTGCTGTTCGTGTGCTCGAGATCGGCTGCGGCGGTGGAAGTGTGATGCAGGACTTTGTAACGGCAGGTGTGCAGGTCCATCGAATCACGGGTGTGGATCTTCTCGACGATCGCATCGCCGAAGCGAAGGAGCGGCATCCGGATTTCGACGTCCGCACTGCGAATGCCACGGCATTGCCTTTCGAGGACACGACGTTTGACGTTGTTCTCATCTTCACAGTATTCAGCTCGATTCTCGACGAGTCGATGCGTGTACGTATGGCCTTGGAAACCGACCGCGTTCTGCGGCGCGGAGGTGCTGTTGTGTGGTATGATTTCCGTGTGAACAATCCGGCCAATCCCAACGTCCGGGGAATCTCGGTTAAGAGCGTCCGCTCGTATTTCCCGAACTATTCACACTCCATCCGCAGTGTCACAGTCTTTCCGCATCTCGCGCGCCGTCTTGGTCCTCTGACGCGCATGCTGTACCCGTTTCTCTCTTCCATACCTTTTTTACGAACACATTTGGTCGGGGTGCTTGTAAAGGGGTAAAGGCGTAATGGGGTGAAGGCGTAAAGAGGTAAAGGCGTAAAGAGGTAAAGGCGTAAAGAGGTAAAGGGGTAAAGCTGTAAGGCCGTCATTTCACACTGAGCCCCGCTTTGCGGGGTGGCATTCACCAACCCACGCCGGAAGGCGTGAGATTCTCGCGGCACCGCGCGATTCAAAGAGCCCCGCTAGGCGGGGCGGCATTCAAAAGTCGAGTACCTGGGATGTGAATTTCTCACTCCAGGAATCAACAGAATGTGTGAACACTCGTGTGGGCATGCCCATAGCTGTACAAGTTAGGATAATATCTGACAGACGCGTATCATCAACCACCACATGAAAGGACCGTGTGACGATGACCACGCAACAGAAACTCATCGGGAACAAACTCGGATTGCTCCGTCTTGCAGAACGTCTCGGGAACGTCTC